>JANWWT010000006.1 GCA_025055675.1 Pseudanabaenaceae cyanobacterium SKYG29 | reverse complement strand
CTCGGGATAGGCTAACTGCAACTCCGCCACTTGTTTGTTAGGCAATTTGACGAAAAAGTTGTAGTAATTTAATCGCGCTCCTGCCCTTTTGGTACGAGTAGTATAAGCTAGGGGTGGCGATCCTTCCCCAAAAATCATAACGTTGTTCTGCGCCCAGTGGGGGAGCACAGTCAAACAGAATATCAAACTACTGATGGCTAAATAGTGCATCCCTACCAACGCAAGAGGTTAAATTCTTCCATATCTACCGTGTCCCGACTGCGGTAAATAGAGAGCACGATCGCTAGCCCTACTGCCGCCTCCGCTGCCGCTACCGTAATTACAAACACAGCAAACACTTGCCCCCTGATTGTATCTGAATCAAGGTAATTGGAAAAAGCCAAAAAATTAAGATTGACGGCATTGAGCATCAATTCGATCGACATTAGTACCCTTACGGCATTCCTACTAGTCACCAAGCCATAGATACCAATGCAAAACAATGCTGCCCCAATCACTAAAAATGCATCCAAAGAAACTTGCATTATTCCTCCCCTACACCTATCAATTCCTTAGGACGTTCCACCAATTCTAGGTTCTCCACCTGCCGATCGGGGATAAACTCCCGCCGTGCTAAAATAATCGCCCCAATTAGTGCTACCAGCAGTAATACAGAAGCTAGCTCAAAGGGTAAGAGATATTCATTGAAGAAGTGCTGACCCAGAGCTACAATCACTGAGGGTAAAGCCTTAACTTCAGGAGTCAGTAGCCAGACGGTATTGAGGTTGGTGTAAAGTAACAGAGCAAATAGGGAAACACACACAGTGATCGCTACCAACTGTCTTACTGCTCCCAGCTTCACTTCCCGATAGACTTTGCGGCGATTGACCAACATAATGGCAAACAAAATCAAAACATTCACCGCTCCCACATAGATCAATACCTGAGCTGCTGCTACAAAATCAGCATTCAACATCAGGTACATCCCTGCAATGCCCAGGAAGACCAAGCCCAGCAAAAAAGCAGCATAGACGATACTGGGAGATAGCACTACCCCCAAAGCTGCTGCTACTACCATCACCGTCAGTACCAGTAAACTGACTATCTCTACCCCTTGCGCTAACTTCATATAACTAGTTCTCAGACTTTGCTTGTGCTGCTTCAATAATTTCTACAGGTAGTTTACCAGCTCGCCGCTCCTTGTGATCAGCTTTGTGCCCCTCTAATACACCCTTGGGCAGATAAGCTAGCTCCCGAATAGGGGTAACTAGGGGGTCTTCTGTTACTTTGGTAGGTAGTCGACCCAAAGCTACGTTGTCAAAGTTCAGCTCATGGCGGTCAAAGGTGGATAGGTCATACTCTTCTGTCATAGATAGACAGTTGGTAGGGCAGTATTCCACACAGTTGCCGCAGAATATGCATACACCAAAATCAATGCTGTAGTGCTTTAGTTCCTTCTTCTTGATTTCCGAATTGTATTCCCAATCTACCACGGGCAAGTTAATGGGACAAACTCGCACACAGACCTCACAGGAAATGCATTTGTCAAACTCAAAATGAATTCGTCCCCTAAACCGCTCCGCAGGAATCAGCTTCTCATAGGGGTAACGCACAGTAATTGGACGACGACGCATATGGTCAAAGGTGACCATCATCCCCTGTCCAATGTACTTAGCCGCCTGTACGGCATCCTTAGCGTATTCCCCGACCTTGCTTAAAAATTTCATCATATACTTAACCTCCAAATGCTCCAGGAAAAGCTAATTTCAAAGCTGCTGTCAACAATAAATTGGCAAAACCGATCGGTAACAAAAACTTCCACCCCAAATCTAGTAGCTGGTCAATGCGCACGCGGGGTACCGTCCACCGTAATAGAATTGCTAGAAAGATGAAAGCAAATGCCTTCAAAAGAATTACGGTTACGCCTAGGAAAGCAGCTATCAGTTGCCAAATCGGGTTTGTTTCCGCTATGTTTAACAACTCTGCCACTTTGTCGATCGGGAAGGGTAACTCCCATCCCCCCAGGTAGAGAATTGCTACTAGCAAGGCTGACAAAAATAAATTGGCGTAGGAAGCCCCATAAAATAGCATGAAGTTTACGCCTGAATATTCAGTCTGATAACCTGCTACTAGTTCCTCTTCCGCCTCTGGTAAGTCAAAGGGAATCCGTTCGCACTCCGCTAGGGCTGCGATGATAAAGATGATAAAACCGATCGGTTGCCGCCACACATTCCAGGAGAGGATTCCCCAACCTGCTTGCTGCTCCACAATCTCGACGGTGCTCAAGCCATTGGACATCATTGCCACTGCCAGAGCTGCCAGGGCTAAGGGAATCTCATAGCTAATAGACTGGGCTGCTGCTCGCAATCCCCCTAACAGGGAGTATTTGTTGTTAGAAGAATAGCCCGACATCAAGAGACCGATCGGGGCAATACTAGAGATGGCAATAACCAGAAATATCCCTGTCGCTACATTGGAAATTACTAAATTCTCACCAAAGGGAATAACTAGGAAAGAGAGAAACACTGAAATAAAAACAATGACTGGACCTAGAACAAATAACAGAGGATCGGCATTGGCAGGCACAACTGTCTGCTTGATTAACAGTTTCACCACATCCGCTGCCGGAATGGCTAGACCAAAGGGTCCAGCATACTCTGGTCCTATCCGTTGTTGGGCTGCTGCCGAGATTTTCCGCTCTAGCCAAGTTGCCGCCAAAGCCCCTACTGTGGCAATTGTTACCACTGCCAACATAGGTAAAGGCATCCACATTACCCGCGCTACTTCAGGGTCAATTCCTAAACCGGAAAATAGCTCAACAAAGGAACGCTGTAAGTCAATCCCTTCCACTATCTATCTACCTCCCCCATAATGATGTCCACACTGCCCAGAATTGCCATAATATCAGCAACCTTCATCCCCCTTACTAGTTGGGGTAGTACCTGCAGGTTAATAAATCCAGGGGGGCGAATCTTCCACCGCCAGGGAAAGACGCTGTTTTCCCCAATCAGATAAATACCTAGTTCTCCCTTAGGTGCTTCTACGCGTACATAGTGCTCCCCTGCAGGAATCTTAAACGTGGGCGAGGGCTTCTTACTGATAAATTGATAATCCATGGAGTTCCACTCACTCTTGGGTCCTCCCAGCACTCTCTGTGCCTCTAGGTTTTCGTAAGAACCCCCTGGCATTTGCTTAAGGGCTTGCAGAATCATCTTGCAGGACTGGCGCATTTCTCCCACGCGCACAAAATAACGAGCTAGGCAATCTCCCTCGGTTGCCCACTGTACTTCCCAATCCAGTTCATCGTACAACTCGTAGTGGTCTACTTTACGCAAATCCCACTTTACCCCTGATGCCCGTAGCATCGGACCCGACAGGCCCCAGTTAATGGCATCTTCCCGCGAAATCTTGCCTACCCCCTCTACCCGCTTGCGGAAAATGGGGTTGTTGGTCATCAGACGCTCATATTCGTCAATTTTCTCTAGTTGATACTTGCAGTAGTCTTCACACTTGTCCACCCAACCATAGGGTAGGTCTGCTGCTACCCCGCCAATGCGGAAGTAGTTGTGCATCATGCGCATCCCCGTTGCTGCTTCAAACAGGTCATAGATCATTTCCCGTTCGCGGAAGACGTAAAAGAAGGGGGTTTGCGCACCAATGTCAGCAATGAATGTCCCTAACCACAACAGGTGAGAGGCAATGCGGCTCAGTTCCAGCATGATCATGCGAATGTAGCTGGCACGGCGGGGAACTGGTACATCTGCCAGTTTTTCAGGGGCATTGACAGTAATGGCTTCTGTAAACATCGTCGCTAGGTAGTCCCACCGCGTCACGTAGGGTAAATACTGCACGATCGTTCTGTTTTCGGCTATTTTCTCCATCGATCGGTGCAAGTAGCCCAACACTGGCTCACAGTCAACAATGTTTTCCCCGTCTAGGGTCACGATCAAGCGCAGGACACCGTGCATGGATGGGTGATGGGGCCCCATGTTGATTACCATGCGTTCTGCCTTTGTTTCGATCATGACCATACTGTTTACCCTCTCACGTTCGCTGCTCTTTAGTATAGACGCTATTGCCCCAGGTTTTTTATCAATTTTTAACATACCTAGGATTAGAGATTTTGCTATGCCATTACCTGCCTTGTCCGCCACCAGGCAAGTAGAATTGTGGCATTGAAAATACTGGAATATGTCCCTGCTATAAATCCCACTAGTAAGGCAAGGGCAAAGAATTTCAGAGTTGCACCGCCAAACAAAAGCACTGCCAAGAGGGGCAGGATGGTCGTTAAGGTTGTGTTCACCGATCGGGTCAGAGTCTGGTTGACGGAAAAATTCACCACTTGATGGAAAGCTTGTGCCTCGACTGCAGGACTGGGTTTAGCTCCAACTTCGACAAGCTCAGTTGACACGATAGAGGCAGGCTCAGTTGACACGATAGAGGCAGGCTCAGTTGGCATACCAGGGACAGACTCAGCAGGTGGTGGTTTAGGGGCAGATTGTTGTTTGAGGTTTTCCCGAATGCGGTCGTAGATAATTACAGTGTCGTTGACGGAATAACCAGCGATCGTTAACAGTGCAACAATGAATAAGCTATCCACCTCCACGCCTGCTATCAGCCCCAGCCAAGCAAACACCCCACTCACCACAAGCACGTCATGGACAAGGGCAAGGGTGGCAAACACAGCATAGTCGGGCTGAAACCGTACACTTAAATAGAGCACAATCCCCAAGAGGGCAACTGCTAGGGCAATACTCCCCCCCCGTAGGAGTTCCTGGCTAATTAGCGGTCCCACCCGATCGATTTGGGTTTTGTTGGGGTCAATGGTGCCGTAGGGTTGGAGGGCTTGGGCAAGGAATTGTTCCAATTGTTGCCGCTCGGTCGGAGCCAAATCTCCCGTTTGCACTACTACGCCCCTGCCCCCTTCTGCCGACTGGACTGTGAGTTTTTCGTAATTCTGGCTGGCAAGTTGGGCCCGCAGTTTTTCCAGGTCGATGGGTTGCCCGCAGTCCTGGGGCGGATTGGCGCAAACTAGCACTACAGATAGGCGCGTACCCCCTGTGAAATCTACTGAGGGACGTAAAGGGAAGCCAAATCGGTGCCCGCATAGCAACATCCCCACCAAACCAATACCAATAACCAGGGCGGACAAACTGAGGTAGATGTGGCGGTGTTTGATAACGTCTAGTTTCATGTTGTGGCTTGGGGTCGTGTGGCAATACGTTCTACACCGAAATAGTGGGGCTGCCGGCACTGCGGGATGTTAATCACTACCAAGAGAAGGGCACGGGTCAGGGTAATGGCAGTAAACATACTCAAGACTACACCAATGCTTAGGGTGACGGCAAATCCCTTCACCAGCCCAACTCCCAGGAAAAATAGGGCAGCACAGGCAATTAACGTGGTCAGATTACCGTCTAAGATGCTAGACCAGGCGCGATCGAAACCTGCTTCCACCGATCGATACAGTGTCTTGCCCGCCCGCAATTCTTCTTTCATCCGTTCAAAAATCAGGATGTTGGCATCCACGGCTGTCCCTAGACTGAGAATAAAGCCAGCGATGCCCGGCAAGGTGAGTACTCCCCCCAGGGCGGTAAATAACCCGATCGCTAACACTGCATAGACTGCCAATGCTCCACTAGCAATCACGCCCAACAGCCGATAATAGACCACCATGAACACAATTACCAGGACAATCCCCCCCAAACCTGCCCAAATGCTCTGCCGAATGCTATCTGCTCCCAAAGTTGCTCCCACCGATCGGTTTTCGATTACTTCTAAGGGCACAGGCAAAGCTCCCGATCGTAGCTGAATTGCTAAATTGGTAGCACTCTCTACGGTAAAACTACCGCTGATAAACGCTCGTCCCCCTGTGATTCCTGTCTCGGCATACTTAGCGTCCACTACAGGCGCAGTGACCAATTCCCCATCCAGAAATGCTCCCAATGACCGACCCGTACCCGCAACTTGGGCAGAGGCTTGGGCAAATAATTCCCCCCCTTCTTTGTTGAATTGCAAACTTACCCCCCACTGGGTGCCATCGTTGGTGGCTTGGGCATTGACTAGTAAATCACCCCGCAGTCCGATCGGTTCAAACAATTCCAAAATTGCCTGTTTGTTTTTTTCTAGCTTTGCCTCTAACTCTGCCTTCTTTTCAGGGGTGAGTTTGGGGTCAGACAGTTCTAAAGACAATAGTTGGCGCTCCTGCAACCTGGTTTTGAATTCGGCTTCTGTGCCCCGTTTCTGGGGACGGAACTCTAGCTGGGCGGTTTTCCCCAATACTTGTTCTGCCTGGGCGGGACTATTGACTCCAGGAAGTTGCACGACAATGCGATCGTCGCCACTAGTCTGCACCACGATTTCTGCTACGCCCAAGCCATTGAGCCGTCTTTCCACTACTCCCCGTACCTCTGACAAAATGCTGGGTGTGATTGTGGGAATGCCTTGGCTGGGATTCGGTTTAGCCTGCAACGTGATCACTGACCCCCCCCGTAAATCTAATCCTAGGCGCGGTGGGCGGAAAATAAGAAAAACGATCGTTGCCACAAACAGGGCAAAGACAAATAGGAGTAGGGGCAACTGTTTCCGCATAGCCAGGTACTGAGGAGCTAGAGAATTATCTTACAATTTCTGTCAAAATGGGGACAAGTGAGGGGAAATCAGTTATGGGCTGGTTGTTGTTGTGTCTCTGGTGCATTGTTCTCTGCTTTGCTCCTTTAACGGCTTGGGCGGAAAAATACGACAAGCGCGTGTTGGTGGGGGCGGACTTTTCCGGGCAGGATTTGCGCACTTCCCAGTTCAACAAAACTGTGCTCAGGGAGGCTAAATTTGTCAATGCCAATCTCAAGGGTGTGAGTCTCTTTGGCGCGGACTTAACCGATGCGGACTTGACAGGGGCAAATTTAACTAATGCCACGATCGATACTGCTCGCCTCACTCGCGCTAATCTCACCAATGCTATTTTAGAAGGGGCATTTGCCTATGGGGTCAATTTCCAGGGGGCAATTATTGACGGGGCAGACTTTACGGATGTGGATTTACGAGAGGCAGTACGTGCCCAACTTTGCAAAGTAGCTAGAGGGAGAAATCCAGTCACAGGTAGGGCAACCAGAGAAACTCTACTGTGTGATGGCTGAGGTTGCATTTGCTCGATCGGTCATCCCCCCATTTGGGGACATGTTCCCAAGCAATCTTGTGCCTAAAGCCGATCGGGGTCAATCCCCATCGCTCGGAGGTACTGGGCTAGCTTTTCCTTTGCTTGGAGGGCCTGCGATGCCTGTTCCAAAGCTTTTTCCTTTTCCTGCCGTTCTTGTGCCAATAACTCATCGGGAGTGAGAAATCGCTTGCCCTCCCGATCGAACCAAGCTAGTTGTTCTGGCGGATCGCCCTCTACCCAGCAACGACCTATGCCCAGCCCTACTTCTGCCATCCAGTAGGGTTCGCCCCTTTGCTGTTGGTACTCACCCTCAACCAACTTATACACTTCAAAAGGCTCGTGCCCATCCCGCTGGTAGTATTCGGGATTGTAGATTACGTAGTAGAGTACGCCTAGGCGTTGATAGATAGCCATTTTTTCGCTGTACTCCTTGCCAGGTGTGTGGGAGACCATCTCCAAAACCAGGATAGGGGGGGTATAGTTCTCCTCCCACATGACATAACTAAGACGGCTTTTGCCACCCTTTTTACGGGGCACGCCCAGACTCAAAAAAGCATCGGGAATAACAGGTATTCTAGGGTTAGAGCCAGTCGTGTGGTAAATGCCCATATCCACCCCAAAGAACCAGTCCTGCCGATCGTGCCAAATATGCCTCAGGACAAACAGCAGGAGATTGGGGAGTAAATTCTGTTCCTCGTTATCCACTGGAGTGTCATCGGAGCAGGGCAGTTCAGCGCTGGAAGGGAGTGTAGTAAACATGGGTGCATCCCGATCGTGGCAACATTTTACATCTCTCAGGGCTTAGGGGGCAAAGACGCGCTGGCAGAGGGCTTGGGCTACTTGCTTGAGGGCTTGGGCAGAGGGAGATTGGGGTTGGGCCAGCACCATCGGTACGCCTTTGTCGCTGCTCTCTCTGAGTTGCATCTCTAGGGGAATACAACCTAGGAGGGGAATCCCCAGTTCCTTGGCTGTCTTTGTGCCACCCCCAGAGCCAAAAATGTCGTATTGCCGATCGGGTAGGTCAGGGGGTACAAAATAGCTCATGTTTTCTACAATACCAAGGATGGGCACGCGCAAATTCTGAAACATCCGCAAACCCTTTCTGGCATCAAGTAGAGCTACGGTTTGGGGGGTAGTCACCACGATCGCGCCTGTGAGGGGCACGCTTTGGGCAAGGGAAATCTGTACATCGCCAGTGCCAGGGGGCATATCCACCAACAGAAAATCCAGTTCCCCCCATTTGGCTTGGTGGAGGAATTTTTTGAGCATACCATCCAGCATTGGACCCCGCCACATGACAGGTTGGTCTCGATCGATGAGAAACGCCATGGAAATCATTTTCACGCCGTAGTTGAAGGCAGGTTCGACCACCTCTTGCCCTTGCTCATCCCGCTCCACCCACAGAGAAGCATCCTGCATACCCAGCATCAGGGGCACATTGGGACCGTAAATGTCGGCATCCAGCAGCCCCACCTTGTATCCCATTTCTGCCAGGGCTACTGCCAGATTGACTGCCACAGAAGTCTTACCCACTCCCCCCTTGCCACTAGAAACAGCGATAATGTGCTGAACTTGGGCAACTCCTCCTACCGGCTCCCGAACTGAGGGCAGGGCAACTCCAATTTTGACCCACACATCTTTTACGCCTTCTAGGGGCATCACCTTGGCTTTACACTGCTGGACGATCGCATCCCGCAGGTTGGGGTCAATGGGGGGCAGGGAGAGAATAATACCAACTGTGCCTGTGTCTTTAATCGTGACATCTTCAATCTGTTCTGGCTTGATGAGAGAAATGGTGTGCAGGGCTTGCAGAATCGTTTCCCGATCGGTCATTATTTGTACCTATAGACATCTACTCCTAATTTAGCGGGGATGAAGGCAATGATGGCTGTTTTGGGGGAGAGAAGGCGTAAGCTAGTGGAACTGGTGGGAGATAGCCCTGTACTACTGTGGTCAGGTGTCCGCCAACCCCGTAACTTTCCCGCTAATACCTATCCCTTTCGTGCCAGTAGTCATTTCCTGTATTTTGCTGGTCTAAATTTAGAAAACGCTGTCCTTGCCCTGGAGCCTGGTCGCACCACCCTGTTTTGGGATGAACCTCCCCCCAGCTATGCCCTCTGGCACGGCGATACCCCCAAAGGAGAAGAACTGGCTGCCCAGATAGGTGCTGATGCCTATTACCCCAAAGCCAAGCTGTCCGAGTATGCCCACAGTGTCACTGTACCTGTCCTCTCTGTCTTAGCGGAACAAAGGGAGATTCTTGGTACTCCACCCCAGCTTGACTCCAGGCTAGCTCTGGCGATTGTGGCTTGCCGGTTGACCCAGGATGAAATAGCATTGCAGGAAATACGCCGATCGGCTCAGGTAACGATCGCTGCTCACCTAGCAGGCATGGACGCTACTCCCCGCAGTCAGACCTGTGCCCAAGTCAGAGGCGCGATAGAAGGGGTAATCATCGCCCACAATTGCAGCCCTGCCTACAACAGCATTGTCACTACCCAGGGGCAAGTCCTGCACAGTGAAACCTATACTCACCCCCTGCAGTCTGGTGACCTCCTGTTGGTGGATGTAGGAGCGGAAGTGCCTAGGGGTTGGGCTACCGATGTCACCCGTACTTACCCCGTGAGCGGCAAATTTTCTCCCACCCAGAAAGCTATCTACGAAATTGTCCTCCAAGCCCAGCTTGCTGCCATAGCTATGGTTCGCCCAGGAGTGGAGTATCAGGATGTCCATCTCACTGCTTGCCTTGTTCTCACCGAAGGTCTGGTGGAATTAGGTATTCTGCGGGGCAAACCTTCAGAGTTGGTAGCCAAACACATCCATAGCGCTTTCTTCCCCCACGGGGTAGGACATTTACTGGGTTTAGATGTGCATGACATGGAAGACCTAGGGGATATAGCAGGTTACGCTCCAGGTAGAGAGAGAAGTACTGCGCCTGGCTGGAAATATTTACGCCTCCATCGCCCCCTGCAAGCAGGTATGGTAGTCACGATCGAGCCTGGTTTCTACCAGGTACCCCACATTCTACAAGACCCCCTCTATCACCCCTTCATCAATTGGGAGCGTCTGGCAGAATTTAGGGATGTCAAGGGCATCCGCATTGAAGATGATGTGTTAGTCACCCCCAACGGTTACGAAGTTCTGACCCAGGAGTTGCCGAAAACGATCGGAGACCTGGAAAGCTTGCTTGTGTAATTTTGTTAAGAATTGGGCAGGCTGGTCAATTTCTGTTGATGATGAACAATAGCTTTGGTGAAAAGTTATGACATCGGTACCTCCCCCCTCGATTACACCCCGCCAAATGAATTTACTGCGCGTTGTGGCTTCTATGGCATGGGCGGACGGACAGTTAGAACCCCAGGAGTTGACTCTCCTCTTGGAAAAACTAAGTGAATTGTTTGCCGTTACCCCTGCCCATCGAGAACAACTGGTGGGAGAACTCCAAGATTACATTCAACAACGCATTCCCCTGGAAGAGTCAATTCCCAAACTAGAGACCCAAACCGATCGGGAATTAGTGCTCAAATTGGGCTATGAAGTGATTTACTGCAGCCGCCGCACCCCCGATGAACCCCGTATCAATATGGAAGAAGCCGCTGCCTATCAAAAGTTGCTAAAGTTATTGAATTTGCCCGCTGACACTGTGGAGAAATTAGAAGCAGAAGCAATCAAGGCGGTGGAAGAAGGAACAGTAGTTTCCGAAATCGTGGCGAAAACAGTAGCAGAGTATCTACAGAGGCAGTAATTGTTTCCCTGGTATCTAGATCAATTGCGCTCAGGCGCAAGGGTGGAGGATTTAATTAGTCAAGCCGAAAAGGGGCAAGCTTATTGTCACCAGATGACTACCCCTGTACCGACTTACCGTCAGGAAATCGAGGCACAAACAGCCCCTAGAAACATGGTATCAGGGCAGTTAATTACCCAACTCCTGCAAATTTTGATCCGAACTATGGGGGCGAGGCGGGTATTGGAATTAGGCACTTTAACTGGTTACTCAGCTCTCGCTATGGCAGAAGTTTTGCCCCCTGACGGTCTGGTAATTACCTGCGATCGGGATGGTCAAGCCCAAGCTAATTTCGATCGGGTTCCCTGGGGGCAAAAAATTCAATTGCGGGTCGGTCTAATTGCTGACACACTGCAAGTCCTCATCCAAGAAAATCAACAATTTGACCTAGTATTTCTCGATGCCGATAAACGCAACTATTGCAACTATTACCAGACAATTCTTGACCATAATCTACTCCGACCGGGTGGTATTCTCTGTGCTGACAACACTTTATTTCATGGGGAAGTGTGGCAACCTGAACCAAATCCTACCGCTTTAGCTGTGCACCAGTTCAATCAATTAGTTGCCCAAGATCGACGGGTATGCCAAGTCTTACTACCTGTGCGGGATGGAATTACGATCGTTTACTTGGCAGCTGAGTAAGAATACTGTATGATCAGGCAGGCGAGGGGGCAACGACAGCTATGGACACAGAGAAAGCCAAGTTGGTTAGCCAGATTTTAGCGCTCCAGCAACGCATATCAGTCCTAGAAAGTGAGAAACGCGACCTAGAATTACTGCAGGAAATTACGATTAACCATTCCGATCGCATCGAAGCAGAACTCCTACAAACGACCAAGTTATTAAAACAGGAAATTGAACTACGCCAGCAAAAAGAAGTGGCTCTCTTGCAATCAGAATACATGTTGCGGTCTCTAGTGGAAGTCTTACAAAGAGACAAGCAGGACTTGGAAAATTTATTGGAAAGTGCTACCAAGCATGGTGACATCATCAGCGACCTTCTCTATACAGAGAATCTGGATGCAAGGGCAGAACAGCAAAAGCTATTTAGCACTTTGGCAGAAGCCATACCTATTGGTGTTATTTTAGTACGCTGTAACGATCGGCATATTATCTATGCTAATCATGCCCTAGGGGAAATCTTAGCTGAGCCTGCTTCCCAACTGATTGGTAGAGATTTACTATCCCTGTTCTACGATGAAATTGGTGCCAAGCAATTAATTATGACTGGCTTAGCCCAAGGCTATGTGGCAAATCAAGAACTCTATGCCCAATGCACTAATGGCAAACGTCTCTGGCTGAATGTTTCTTTACGGATGATCAAACTAAATCAGCAGGACAATTTTCTTATTGCTTGTCAAGATATTACAGCGAAAAAACATACAGAAATGGAATTAAAGTCTGCCAAAATCGCAGCAGAGCAGGCAAACCAAGCGAAAAATACATTCATGTCTAACATGAGTCATGAACTCCGTACACCCCTCAATGCCATCATCAACTATGCCGACATTTTGCAGGAGGAGGCAGAACTAACGGGCAATTTAGAGTTGAGCCAAGACCTAGAAAAAATTAGCCAGGCAGGTAAACGGTTGCTCACTATTGTCAACAATATTTTAGATATGTGCCGCCTCGAAGCTGGAGATGTCACGATCGATAGTGCCCCCTTTGATTTATGCCAGTTCATAGCAGAAATTAGCCAAAATATACAACCCCAGTGCCTGCAAGCGGGTAACCAATTCTTTGTGGAAATAAAAACAGAAATAGAAACGATTGTGACCGATCGAGCAAAATTGCGCCAGTGTTTAGTCAATCTGTTAAGCAACGCTAATAAGTTTACTCCTAGAGGTACAGTCAAGCTGGTAGTGGAGACTGATGCCGACTATATCTATTTCCGCGTAGTGGACACAGGGATTGGTATTGACCCAGCTAATTTGAGTAAATTATTTCAACCCTTTGTCCAAATTGATGACTCTACCCGCCGCAAATATGAAGGGACGGGTTTGGGTTTGGCGATCACCAAGAAATACTGCCAGCTTCTGGGGGGTGATGTCACAGTGACAAGTGAGCGGGGGAAAGGATCGCAATTTACGATCCTCCTGCCTTTACTTACCCATGCCTAGCTGCTGTGCTTTTTGATAGACTTTACCCTCCGTCAGCAGGGAAGGGGCAATAACAATTTCCACATTCTGCATCTCTTTGATGGTCTGTGCTCCCAGGGTACCCATACTGGTTTGCAGTGCTCCCAGGAGATTGTGGGTGCCATCATCGAGGACAGCGGGACCACGGAGAATTTGCTCTAACGTGCCCGTACAGCCAACTTTGATCCTGGTGCCCCTGGGTAAAACGGGACTAGGCGTTGCCATGCCCCAGTGGAATCCTCTGCCTGGTGCTTCCTGTGCCCGCGCCAAGGGTGAACCGATCATCACGGCATCTGCCCCACAGGCAATCGCTTTGCAAATGTCTCCCCCTGTAATCAAGCCGCCGTCGGCAACGATCGGGACATATTTACCTGTAGCGCGGTAGAAATCATTGCGGGCAGCCGCACAATCAGCAATCGCTGTAGCTTGGGGTACGCCTACACCCAATACTCCCCTAGAGGTACAAGCTGCCCCTGGACCAATCCCCACTAAAACCGCTGCTGCTCCTGCCTTCATTAACTCTAATGTGACCTCATAGGTGACACAGTTGCCCAAAATTACAGGCACGGGCATTTCCCCACAGAAGCGGGCTAGGTCGAGCAGAGGGGACTGGGCAGGAACCAGGTGGTTCGTGGAAACAACGGTCGATTGCACAAAGAATAGGTCACAACCAGCCTCTATGGCGATCGGAGCGTATTTAGCGGCGTTAGCAGGTACGGTACTGACACAGGCAATCCCCCCCTTGGCTTTGATCTCCTTGATACGCTCTGTGATTAACTCTGGTTTTACTGGTTCGCTGTAAAGGGACTGCATCAGGGGGACAAATTCCTCTTTCCCGACCTGGGTCACTTTGTCCAAAATAGGGTTGGGGTCAGCATAGCGGGTCTGCAAACCATCAAGGTTGATTACGCCTAGGGCACCTAATTCCGTCAGCTTGACTGCTACATTGACATCCACCACGCTGTCCATGGCACTAGCAATGATGGGAATTTCCCGCAAAATGCCCCCCAACTCCCAAGTAGTGTTGACTAGACGGGGGTCGATCGTGCGATTACCTGGTACGAGAGCAATTTCATCAATGCCGTAGGCGCGGCGTGCGTATCTTCCCCTACCAATTACGATGTCCACTGCTGTTATCCAAACTTTTAGACAGCCTAGCAAAAATATTAACGATCGGTTAAGTGAATTTCGCTGTTGCTCCCCCCAGGAGCGTCAGCATAAGGGTAATAGCCAGGGGGTGCAGGTAAATTGCCCAGAGGGGGGGGATGGTAACTAGGGGTAAATTGGTCAACCAGTAACCATCCATACTATTGAGTAGAAGAAAGAGGAGCACCCACAGCCAGAGATTTGGTTGGACAATACCCAAAAATAGCCACAGCAGGGCGTTACTGCCTCCGACAATGCCTATACCCAGACCCCAACCCCAGCCCTTGACTGCTATCTCCTTGCCCAAACTGACCAGCATCAGCCAAGTGAAAGCGGCTAGTGCTCCCCCCACCATACTGCTAATGATCTGTTCCCACCACCAGGACATACCTATTCTTCAATTTGGGCAGGAATATTTTGTTCCTCTAACCTGCGTAGCAGATTTTCCGCGTCTGCTCTGTTTTCTAGGGCAGCTACCTGCACCTTGCCATCGGCGGGACGAATAAAGGCACCAGGCTCAAGGGCTTGCACCCGATCGATATATTCCCGCGCCACCACCACCCGATATAACTTAACTGGCAGGTTTTGTTCTGGGACACTAGGTTCACCAGCAGGGGGGGCAGGTTGTACAGGGGGTAAATTTTCAATCCTGGGGTCAGGCAAGGGCGGACGCACAGAAACAGGAGGAGGAGCGGGACTAGGAGGGCTGACGGCAATAGGCTTGGGTGCAGGTTGGCTTTGTGGTTCGGTCTGGGTCTGAGCTTTGGGCGAGTCTGGTTTGGGAATAGCCCGATCGAGTTGGAACATATCCGCTAGAATATAGCCCACCGTCCCAAGGACAACCATGAGGGCAAGGGCGGCAAAAACAGTGGGGAAATCTAGCCAATTCTCTTTTTCTGGGGGCGATGCAGGGGGTGGTGCAAAAGGAATGTTGTTAGTTGGGGCAACCGCTACTTCTGGCTCGTCGACCGCTGGCGGCGGTGGTGGCACAACAGGTTCAGGGGGGATAGGACGGGGTTTCGCTCGCTGGGTAAACTTAGACACGATCGTAGGTGCTTTGCCATGCTTGCGCCAGTACTGATAGCGGCTCAGTTCCTCTTCTAGGTTGACATCCAATTCCGCAATCGCCGTTTTTAACAAAGGGGGAATATCCATCAGGCAACCATCCGATCGGAAGTGAGGTAAATGGCTTGAATATCTTCTGGTATGATTTCTAGCACATGGGCATAGGCTTCTGTAACTAGGTTCATGACATCTTCGGGGGTCACCGTTTCCCCTTCTGCTTGCAGATAGGCAGCAATGCGGACAGAAGTCCACTTGAACGTTTCACTGAGGAGCAAAACTAACCGCAAATCCCCTGGTAATTGTTGCAACGCCTGGTCTAAATAACACCAAAACACAGGGGGTGTATGACTGAGAGAGTAGTTAATTTCTTCTACGGGGGGCACCTTTATGCGGTTGAGCACAACACCCGTGGCATCAATTATCCAACTCTGCAAATTAATAGATTGCTCCCCCAGCAGGCGCAGTTCATTGAAAATATACTCCCATACCTTAAGAAACAAAAAATCTCCTTGCACCATCGATCGGGTGGTGCGGCTAGTGAGGGTGTAGACAACCTGCCCATAGCGACAAAAAATCGCCGTAAAATAGCGCCCTGTGGTGGGGTATCTTAAAAAGAGGGACAATAATTCTGAGTCCCCCTTGAACAGAAGGGGCTTGACTAGGGGGTGATTAGCTTCTGGTAACTCCGGCAGTTGCACCTCTAATTACCTCTGTGCCCAAATTTGCCCCCATAATACCAGCATTGTCTCCGATCATGACCGCGAAACTAGGGGCAGTGCAGCATTGATACCGCCACCTCAAAAAGCAAAAACCTCCTTTTGCCAGGGAGAGGCAATTTCAGGAAACCGACTGTGTCAATTCTGTTACAGTTATTTGTGTAAAGGGTATTGACCCAAGGGAATGCGCACAGTAATTCGCTTAAAAGCTCTCAGCTTATTGCTTGCCCTGTTGGCAATGGCAGTAACAGCAGTGGGCGTTAATCTGCAGCAGGAATCTCTAATCATGGGGGGAACACTGGGGGTAGCTGTTCTGAGTGCGCCTATTTTGCTCCCCTTCCTCTATCGGGTTTACATCACTTCTCCCCTGGGTATCCACTGGGACGTTACCCTTGCCTCCATTATTACTTTTGTCACACTCTTTCTCCTAGGCAGTTACACCAAACTGGACAACAAATTCTGGGAGTGGGTGGGCAGTCTCAACTGGGAACAGGGCGTACCGGGGGCGATCGGGGCAGCGGGTCAGGTAATTATCGCCATCTTGGCAGTGTGGGTGGCAGGACGACAAAATGAAATCACAGAAAAGCTCACCAGCCAGCAGAATACAATTACGCAACAACAAACGATCGATGCTTACTTCCAGGGTATTTCTGACCTAGTAATTGACGAAGAAGGACAGATGGAAGATTGGCCCCTAGAACGGGTGATTGCCGAAGCCCGCACTGCTGCTCTCCTCGGTAGTATTGACGCAGGCGGCAAAGCCAAGGTGATCCGCTTCCTTTCCAGCGCCAACTTGTTGACTCCCCTCAAACGGGACGGCTTGCTGGGCAGACCAATCCTTGATGGGGCAGGGGGCTATGTGGTCGACCTAGAACAAGGGGTTAGAGTAATTAACCTGGGGAATATGCTGGCAGGGCAGGACCTAAGCGGTACCGACTTAAGACGATCGGTGTTCTCTGGCGCAAATATGGCTAAGGCTAACCTGGAGTTCACCAACCTAGCAGGGGCGGACTTTACAGGTACGATTCTCATTCGCTGCAGTTTTCGGGGGGCTGACTTGAGCAACGTCAAGTTTTTCCATGGCTGCTTAGACCAGGCGTCTCCCCGTAGCCGCAACTTCAACCCCAATTTCCAGACAGGAGCTTACACAGGTGCAGTAGTAGAGGGGGCAGATTTCACAGGGGTTGTGGGCTTGTCGGAAGAAAACCGCAAGTACCTCTGTGCCTGGGGGGGGAGTGAGACTAGAAGAACTATCCCGGGGGGTTGCCGCGATGTGCCCAATCGACTGGGTGTTTAGTGCCCTCCTTGCTACCTGTGTGCCCCTGGGAGAACCGCCAGAGGAAGTCCTGCGCACTGAAATTTACACCCACGCTCGCTCACCCCTGGATGGACAGAAACTGACGGCAGGGGAGTATGCCCTTCTCCAGGAAGCCCTACGGGATGAATTGTCTAACGCGGAAGCAACTCTTTCCCCCCGCCTCCGCCACCTTGTCCAGTTGCTCAGAGTGCGGAAAATGTTACAACAGTTGACCCCCTTCTAGGGATTGCTGGATGATTCCCCAGGGCTAGAAAGGTTGACAGCATAGTAGCCCACGATCGCTGCCACTGTGAACCCCGCTAAAAACAGAGCCGTAAGGTAGCCCCCAGCTGTGTTGGTAATGCCCACTTGGGCAAGAATCCCCTTGCCAGTAACTACCTCCTGCACTAACCCTGCTACAAAACCCAGCATAGCCATCCTGCCATTCCAAATTTCAGCCAAGTTAGTGAACCCAAACGTACCCTTGCCTTCGGGATTGACGTTGATGTTTTTGAAGTCAATGTTGTTAGTAACTGTCATAATCTTTCTCTGTCGGTTATCGTTATTGTGGAAATTTTGTAAAGTATTGTAAATATGTCAGCGGAAAGAAATGCCCCCTATTTGGACTATGATCTCGTGGTAATTGGCGGGGGTATTCCTTCCTACTTATTAGCGGAAGCAGCAGTGCAAGCCCAGGCAAGGGTAGCTTTTGTCCCCTCTACCCGCCTGATGACGATGGCGACCTACCAGACCGATCGGTTGGGCAACTGGCTAGAGTCCTTATCCCTACTGGGGGTGGATGTGCTGATGGGGGGTGGCTATTTCAGCGGGCGGCAGACGTTTGTATCCCAGGGCAGGACCCTAGGGGCACGGTTGTTTGTCTTGGCGATTCCCCCCCAGCGCCCGCCGATCAAAATTCATGGGTTAGCGGCTGTGCCCTATGTCACCAGTGAGGATTTTTTCAAGATTGAGCGAATTCCCACCAGTATTGCCATTTTGGGGGAAGATGCCCTTAGCTGCACGATCGCCCAGAGTCTCTGCCGCGCAGGCACCAAAGTGACTTTATTAGTGGCACAGCAGCTTTTGCCCCAAGTAGACAGTGAAGTGAGTCGGTTATTGCAGACTAAGTTGGAAATTGATGGGATTGATGTTTTGACAATGACTACCCCGTCAGCGGTGGACATGTTACCCGATGGCAGAATTAAACTCTGGACAAGTGAACAGGGTATTATCTGTCACAGTCTCTACCTACCGCTGGTGATGGAGGATTACTTGGCATCCCTGAATTTGTGGGCAGCGCGAGTGAAGGTAGTAGAGGGGATGATTGTGCATAATGAGTGGGGTCAAACTACTAACCCCAGAGTATTTGTCTGTCAGCAGGCAGCGGAGATTCCCTCCCTTTTGCGACAGATACTGTGGTTTAATTGGGGAAGAAGTGCGGTACCCGTCGTGCCTACGGTGGTTAACACGGAGCCAGGGGTTGCCAGCATTGGCATGACGGAGTTACAAGCCCGACGGCGTTACGGCAAAAGTGTACGGGTGTGGCGGTATCCCCTCCTACCCCAAGGATTGTGTAAACTGGTCTGCTTAGCCAATGGCAAAATTGTCGGTGCCCATCTCCTCAGTGACAAAGCCGCCGAGGTGATCGAAACGATCGGTCTAGTCATGAAATGGGGTTTGCGACTGACCCAACTCAGCCAATATCGCTGGGAAATCCCCAGTCTACTCACAGAAATTGCCCAACAGGTAGCATATAGACAACAAACACCAGGGGAGAAACTGCAGCGGCTCCGCTGGTTAGCTTGGCGCAGATGGTTAAACTTCTAGGGTAAGAAAATCCTGGGCGAGGTACGTTTCGGGGAAAATTAGGCGGGCTTCGTTGAGCAAATCCTCCAATAAAATACTGTTGCCGGGGGCATAGCGGGGACTGAAGTGGGTGATCACCAATTTTTTGACCTGGGCACCGAGGGCAACCTGAGCTGCCATCGTACTAGTGGAATGCAATCTTTGGTATGCCATATCAGCATCTGCATGGGCAAAGGTAGCTTCATGGATCAACACATCCGCTTGCTGCGCCAGGTCTACAGCACTATCACAGTAAATCGTGTCTGTACAATAGACTACTTTTTTCCCTACCTTGGGCGGTCCGACAAAGTCTTTCCCCACAAAAGTCCTACCGTCGGGTAGCACGATCGTTTCCCCCTGCTTTAGCTTGCCGTAGAGGGGACCGGGGGGTATGCCCAGGGCTTTGGCTTTATCCACGTCGAAGGTGCCAGGGCGGTCTTTTTCCACGATACGGTAGCCATAGGCAGGGACACGGTGCTTGAGGGGGGCACAAAACACAGCAAAGTCAGCATCCTCTGTCACCAAACCAGGCTTGACGCGATGGACGGCAATCGTATAATTCAGCTTTGTTTCACTGTATTTGAGGCAAGCATCGACAAAACCGGCTAGACCAGGGGGACCATAAAGGTCGATGTGTTTGACTGTACCCGCCAAGCCACAGGTAGCTAATAAACCAGGGATGCCGAAAATGTGATCGCCGTGCAGATGGGTGATAAAAATCTTAGTGAGCTGACTAAGGCGCACCTCACTGCGCATAATTTGGTGTTGGGTAGCCTCGCCGCAGTCTAGGAGCCATACCTCCGATCGTTGCGTCAGCTTAATTGCCACGCTGGAGACATTGCGAGTGCGGGTGGGAACGCCAGAACTAGTGCCTAAAAACGTAATTTCCATGGAGCTATTTTAGGTCTTAGGTGTTAAGATTGCCTTCCAATGCGAGGGGGAATCTTGTGCAAACGGTAGGATTAATTTTCGGTGGTAAGTCTGGTGAACATGACATTTCCATTGCTTCTGCACGGGCAATTGCCTCTGGCCTGCCTGAGTATAAAGTATTGCCTTTCTACATCGATCGTTGTGGTTTTTGGCACCACCCCAGGGAATCCGCCGCCGTTTTGTACGAAGATAACTTTACTTTGCTTTCTTCCCTCGACCAGTTCTGTCTGCCAGAAGAGATAAAAGCCGTAGACATCTGGTTTCCCGTCCTACACGGACCCAATGGGGAAGATGGTACGGTACAGGGGTTATTAACTTTAATGCAAAAGCCCTTTGTCGGGAGTGGTGTGTTAGCCTCAGCGATCGGCATGGATAAAATTGTCATGAAATCGCTATTTGCCAGAGCAGGCATTCCCCAGGTCAATTACCTCGCCTGTAATCGCTATCAATGGTATAGACAACCCACCCTGTGGCAGGAAAAGGTAGAACTGGAATTGCAATATCCCTGTTTTGTCAAGCCCTCCAACATGGGGTCTTCCGTTGGTATTTCCAAGGTGAGGAACCGGGCAGAATTAGTGGCGGCTGTTGAGCTTGCTTTGCAATACGACAATCGTTTTCTGATTGAACAGGGAGTAATAGCCAGGGAAATAGAATGCGCCGTGTTAGGCAACGACCAGCCTCTGGCTTCCCCTGTGGGGGAAATTACCTATAGTAGCGACTTCTACGACTACGACACCAAATATACCCCCGGCAAAGCCGATCTAATCATCCCCGCTGCCCTGCCCCAGGCAGTAGTAGAAATTGTCCAGGAACTCTCCCTCAAAGCCTTCCAAACGATCGGGGCGCGGGGACTTGCCCGGGTCGACTTCTTCTATGTGGAAGCTGCTGCTACGGTCTTGCTCAACGAGATCAACACGATGCCTGGGTTTACCCAAACTAGTATGTACCCCAAACTGTGGTCAGCCCAGGGCTTGAGCTTTACAGCCCTCTGTGCTCGCCTAGTGGAATTAGCCCAAGAGGAGTATGCTAAAATCAAACGCTGAATTGCCTACCGACTGCTATGGCTGCCACCTACTCCTTCGACATAGTCAGCGAGTTCGACCGCCAGGAACTAGTCAATGCCCTGGACCAAACCCGCCGTGAAGTCAATACCCGCTTTGATTTGAAAGATACCAATACAACGATCGAGTTAGAAGCAGACCATCTCACTATCAATACGGCCAGCGAACTTACCCTTAACTCGGTTGTGGATATTTTACAGACCAGAGCAGTTAAACGGGGTCTGTCACTCAAAATATTTGACTATGGCCCTATAGAAAGTGCCAGCGGTAATCGCGTCCGCCAACAGATCAAACTAAAACAGGGGATTGAGCAGGAACTAGCGAAAAAAATTAGTAAGCTGATCCGCGACCAATTCAAAGTGCAGGTGACCATCCAGGGGGATGCCCTACGCGTTAGCTCCAAATCTAAAGACGACCTGCAAAGCGTGATTCAGTTCCTCAAGACCCAGGATTTTCCCGTGGCGCTGCAATTTACTAATTACCGCTAGGGTTGTGTTAAGATTTTTTAAGTCATAGCAGTGACAGTTGCCATTGTGAGGAGGGACACTATTCCCCGGGATCAGTTGTGCTAAATTAAGGCAGTAGAAGCATGGCACAGGTTTTGGTTATGGTAAAGCGCGGACTGATTCTTGGCTCCACAGCTACTTTGATAGCGGGGTTGGCAATGGCAGGTTACCAGGTAGCAGGGGCAGCCTTCCGCAATAGTCCCAAGGAATTAGTTGATGAGGTATGGCAAATTATCAATCGGGACTACGTGGATGGTACCTTCAACAAAGTGGATTGGCAGGAGACTCGCCGTAAGTACCTCAGCCGCGACTATGCCTCCAAAGCCGATGCCTACCGCGCTGTGCGGGAGATGCTGCAGTCCCTGAATGACCCCTATACCCGCTTCCTTGACCCCGATCAGTTCAAGAGTATGAAGATCGATACATCGGGGGAATTAACGGGGGTAGGCTTAACTCTGGGCATTGACGAAGAGACTAAAAAATTAACAGTAATTTCCCCCATCGAAGATTCCCCAGCAGCGCGGGCGGGTATTCTTGCCAAGGATGAAATTATCACCATCAACGGCAGAAGCACAGAGGGGATGGACATCAACGAAGCTGTCAACCTAATTCGCGGACCCCAGGGGACAAAGGTAAAATTGGGCATCCAGCGGGGGGGCAATAAGTTTGAGGTAGAAATCCGCCGCGAAAAGATAGAACTCCACGCTGTACGCTCTACTGTGCAACAGACAGAATTTGGCAAAGTGGGCTACATCCGTCTCACTCAGTTCAATGCCAATGCTCCCAATGACATGCGCAAAGCTATTCGTTCTCACCTTGACGCACAGGTAAAGGGCTTTATCCTAGACCTCCGTGCCAACCCAGGGGGACTGCTCTATGCCAGTGCCGAAATTGCCAGGATGTGGATGGAAAATGCCACGATCGTGTCTACGGTTGACCGCAAGGGAGAGAGTGAGCGATTAACCGCTAATCGCCAAGCTATGACCGATAAGCCCCTAGTGGTTCTGGTGGATGGGGGTTCTGCCAGTGCCAGTGAAATTTTGGCGGGGGCATTACAGGACAACAAGCGAGCAGTGATTGTGGGGACAAAGACCTTTGGCAAGGGTTTAGTACAGTCTGTCCATTCCCTGTCGGATGGTTCTGGTCTGGCAGTGACGGTCGCCAAATACCTGACACCCAATGGCACGGACATCAACCGATCGGGCATCAAGCCAGATGTGATTGTCGAACTTACCCCCAAGCAGAGGGAAACCCTGGCGAAAAACCAGGATAAGTTAGGTACAGAGGATGACCCCCAATTTGTCAAAGCCCTAGATGTACTCAAGCAACAGGTGGCTAAAGCTGAGGTGGCAGCGGGGAGTTAGCCCTTGGACTACAAAACAGCGGGGGTAGATGTAGAGGCGGGCAGGGAGTTTGTCCAGCGTATCAGGGATTTAGTCCACAGTACCCATCGCCCAGGGGTTATAGGGGGTATTGGCGGGTTTGGTGGTCTGTTTGCTCTGCCGTCCGGTTATCGGGAGCCGGTGTTAGTAGCGGGCACGGATGGGGTAGGGACAAAGCTCAAAATTGCCCAAGCCCTTAATTGCCACACCACGATCGGGATTGACTTGGTTGCCATGTGTGTCAATGATGTGCTGACAACAGGGGCGGAGCCACTTTTCTTTTTAGACTATTTAGCAACGGGCAAACTAGAGCCTGACCAACTGCAAGCAGTAATAGAGGGAATTGTCGCGGGTTGTAGAGAGGCGGGTTGTGCCCTAATTGGCGGGGAAACGGCGGAAATGCCTGGCTTTTACCAAGCAGGGGAATACGATGTAGCAGGATTTTGTGTGGGGATTGTGGAGAAAGCAGAAATGATCACCCCCGATCGAGTACAAATCGGCGACTATGTGATTGGTTTAGCCAGTTCTGGTTTCCATAGCAACGGCTTTAGTTTGATTCGGCGCGTCATAGCGGACCAGGGCTGGAGTTGGCACGACCGTCTCCCGGAATTAGGCAGAGAAAAAACGATCGGGGAATGGTGTCTGACCCCTACGCGGATTTATGTCTCTATAATTTTAGAGGCGCTGCGATCGGGCGTAAAGATACATGGGTTAGCCCACATCACGGGGGGTGGCATACCAGAAAACTTACCCCGCTGCTTACCCCCCCACTGCGCTGTTAACATCGTCCCCTGGGACATTCCTCCTCTCTTTCGCTGGCTGCAGGCAGTCGGACAAATTCCTACTGCCGATATGTTTAACACCTTCAACATGGGGATTGGCATGGCAGTGGTAGTTCCTACCCTAGACTACCTAGAGTGGTTTCGGCAAAAAGGGGTAGAATGCTATGGGATTGGTCAAGTTGTATCAGGCAATGGCACAATCGAGAACCTTTACTAGCCCACCCTATGGACTTGCAGCAACTAATTAGAGATGTTCCTGACTTCCCCAAACCAGGGATTTTGTTCCGTGACATCATGCCTCTCTTGGCACACCCCCAGGGCTTGAGTACCATTGTCAGTCGACTAAGTGCCCAGTGTCCGCCTGTGGATTACGTAGTCGCGATCGAGTCGCGGGGTTTTATCATTGGTGCTGCCCTTGCCCTCAAATTAGAGTGTGGTTTTATTGCAGTGCGCAAGCCTAAAAAGTTGCCAGGGCAACTGATTAAAGTGGAATATAGCCTGGAGTATGGACAGGACAGCTTAGAAATGCAGTCCGATATTTTACCAGCAGGGGCAGAAGTATTGATTGTTGATGATGTCATTGCCACAGGGGGTACAGCCGCCGCTACTTCCCGTTTGGTGGAAAAAGCAGGAGGCAAAGTCAAGGCCTATGGCTTTGTGGTAGAGTTAACCGCCCTGCAGGGGAGAACCCAGCTCAACCCCCATGTCCCTGTGATCAGCCTAGTTCACTACTGACCAGAGCAAACCCTCCAGGGGTGCTGGTACCATCTCCCCCCGCCAGTCCAATATTTGCACTAGCACTAGGTAAGCTATGCCTAAAAGCAGAGAAATTACCCCCGTGACAATTGCCACCCACTTCGATCGTTCCATCTGTTTAGTTTGACGCTAATGCAAAAAAGGCTAACACATCAGGTTAGCCCTAGTTAAACTAAGATTCGCTGCCAACAATCTTGCCACGAAAGACAACGTAGTTATAGATGTTGTAGGCAAGCAAGATCGGGATCAGGAAACCGATGAAGGTGAGCATAAACACCAAAGAGCTAGGTGCCGCTGCTGCTTCGTAGATGGTGACACTGGGGGGAATGATATTGGGAAAAATGACAAAACCCAGACCAATAAAAGACAGAGCAAAGAGCAGAAAAGTCCAAACGATGGGTGTGACCTCTTCCCGTCTCCTGAGACTACGCAATAGGAGATAAACTAATAGCAAGCCTCCTACGGGAATTATCTCAAAAATATAGAGCAGAGGTGGACTAAATAGATGTTCCCTTGCCTGCTCCGACAAAGCAGGAGTGCTCACAGTGATAAAAATAGCACCGATCAACGTCGTCCAAGTGGCGATCGTGGCAGTTTTGTAGTGCGTCTCCTGTAAATCCCCTGTTGTCTTCAAAATGAGATAGGTGGAGCCGACCAAAACATAAGCTTGAATTAATGTCAAAGCCACAATTACCGATCGCCAGGTCAGCCAATCCCAAATGCCCCCAGCAAAATGACCTGCCTCATCTACTTTGATGCCCTCAAACACTGTCCCCAGGGCAAATCCCTGCCCTAGAGCCGCTAGGAAACTGCCCACACCAAAGGCAATATTCCATACCATTTTGTTCTCTGCATTTTCACGGAATTCAAAGGAGACAGCCCGTAAAATTAAACCCACCACCATAATCACAGCAGGCAGATAGAGGGCATTCAAAATCGTGGAGTAGGCAAGGGGAAAAGCACCAAACAACGAGCCACCCATCAAAATTAACCAAGTTTCGTTGGCATCCCAGACATTGCCTAAGCTAGTCATTAAAATCGTCCGTCTTTCTTCACTAGAAGCAGTGAGGGAGAGAATCCCGACTCCCAGGTCAAAGCCATCAAGTAGGACGTATAGAAAGAGAAACAAACCCAAAATAAAGAACCAAACTTGCGGCAAAAATTCCTGTAACGGTTGTAGAGGTTCCATAGTTTTCCTCCCTATCTGTACTAAGCTTCCGCAGGACGACGATCGGGGACAAATTTTACTCGACCCATGCGGGGCGCAGGTAATTCTAAATCAGGTCCTTTACGGATAATTTTACTGCCAAAGAATAGGGTAGCAGCCAAAAAAATTATATACATCACTGTCAGCCCTGCTAGAGAAAACAGGATTTCCCCAGCCGGTAAGTTAGAAGCAGCTTCCACCGTGCGCATTTTGCCATAAACTAGCCAAGGCTGCCGCCCTACACACCGCACAATCCAACCGCATTCTACAGCGATATAGCCCAAGGGTGCCGCAATTACCCACCCCGCCATCAACCATTTCCGATCGGTCAGTTTTCCTCGCAGCCATTCCACCACACTTACTAACATTAACCCCGCAAAATAAAGACCGATGAGAATCATAATGCGGAAGGAATAATAGATTAAACCAATCATGTGGGGACGGTCCTGGGGTTGCCAATTCTTCAAACCCAATACTGGCTGGCTAACTGTTGGTTTTAACTCTAACAAATAGCTGAGTACACCAGGTAGTTTTATCTCCCAGTCATTTTTTTGCAATCGATCGTTGGGGGCAGCTAATAAACTCCAACCAGGGGAACTGCCCGCAGGAATGGTCTCCCATTGCGCTTCCATTGCCGCCAATTTAGCAGGCTGATAGTGATACACTTGTTCCGCACTGAGGTGCCCGACAAAAATTTGTAAGGGAGCAACAAACAAAGCTAAAATCAGGACAATCTGCAGTGACTTAGCAAAAAATTCTTTGTGACGGTCTTGGAAAATGTACCAGGCACTGATTCCCCCGATGACAAATAGAGAAGTTTCAAATGTCGCCAGAAACATATGGCTAAAACTATTGACCATAAAGGGACTAGCGATGGCAGCAAAATAATTTTGCACCACAAACTTACCATTGATAAATTCCCCACCGCTGGGAGTCTGCAACCAGGAATTGGCACTCAAAATCCAAAATGTGGAGAGATTAGCCCCGAACGCTACTAACATCGTCGATAACCAATGAATTAAAGGAGGCACCCTTTCCCAACCAAAGAGCATAATGCCCAAAAAACTAGCTTCTAACATAAAAGCCATGGTGCCTTCAAAACCTAAGACTGTACCAAAGAAATCCCCCACTGCCTCCGAAAAAGGTGCCCAGTTTAAGCCAAACTGAAATGCCATTGGCAATCCGGAAGCCACCCCTAAGCCAAAATTGAGGACATACAGTTTTGACCAAAAGCGAGCGTGGTGATAGTAACTGATATTTCTTGTCTTCAGCCACAACCCCTCAACTATTACAAGATAGATTGCCATCCCCGTGGTCAGAACGGGCCACAACATATGAAATATTGCCGTAATCGCAAACTGCAGACGCGATAAAATGACTGTGTTAGATAGCAGCTCCCACATAGAGTTAACCTCTAGTAATTATTAACCGAGTAGTTAAGTTGAACAATATAACGAAAGTTTAAGGAAATGACTTTTTTTTAGTTTTTCTTCCCAGTTGTTTTACAAAAGTACATGATTCCCCAGTAGCACAATGCTGCTAGTATATTTGCATACAGTTGAAGAATGGCCATGCCCTCACTTATTTCTGCAAAATCAGGAGCTATTTTTCTCTCAGCTTTTATTCTTGTGGTCACAGCGGGAAAAACGATTGCTCAGGTAGCGGTCAAGAGGGGAACTGTGACGGCAATTTTGGAAGGAAATCAAGTCTTCATTCAGGAAAGACAGGCAAAGTTAAGAGATGTAGCAGAGCGCAATCAGCAGGTACGTACAGGCATAGCGAGGGCAGAATTGACTTTTGACAACAAAGCGATTGCCAGGCTAGGCAGGAATACAAGATTCACGGTGGGGGAATGTGGTGTGCAATTGCAACAGGGTAGCATCCTGGTCAGTGGTGTATCAGCCTGTACTAGTAGTGTGACAGCGGCAGTCAGGGGTACGACCTACATCTTAACGGTGAATGAGAATGGCACAGAAGCATACCAAGTCCTAGATGGCAGAGTGGAATTTACCAAAACCTCCCCCACAGACCCTCACAAATGGGCAATGGAAGCTGGTGATAAGTGTTTTATGGAACCCGGTTAGCAGGGAGTAGTGCGGGCAAAGCTATCACGGGGGGAATACGTTAGAAATCTGCGGGGATGGGCATTTCGCGGTTTTGAGACAGACCAGGCAAGATTTAATCAATTGCGTGCTACCCACAACAGCCTATTCCCCAATACTAGGTTTCCCCTACGCCAGAGATTGTTGACCAACCGGGGCAATTTTATTCTCAGTATCAGACAGAATAACCCCCAGCTAAAGGAGGTAATCGTCCGTATTGCCTGGCAGAGAAAGAGAAACAATGTCTATATGCCAGAACGATTTGTGGGGGATTTTGTCTTTCCTATCAATCAAAGGGCAAAGTTTATTCGGGGTATTGAACCCTTTGAACGAATTACTATTAGACTGTTCGATCCGGAGAATCGCTTTTTGGGCTATACAGAATTTGAAGGATTAGATGATAATGCAGCAGTATCTGTCATTCTGCCTGCTAACCCCCAGTTCTACGGCAGTCTGCGCACGGTGCTAGGAGAAGACAGTGATCAAAACGGTGTAATTGACTCCGATGCTTTTGTCTACGATTTTCTCAGCTCCGTCAAGACTATGCCAGACACGCCAAGGGAAAATATAGAAGTAATCTTTCCGCCAAATGGACAAGAGATAGACCGATCGCTGTTTGCGATTGCTGACCTGCCCCCCATGCCAGACATACCTGAATTTCCTGATAATTTTTATGAACCCCTGTTTAGCCCCCGCAGCACGTTGCCCTTCCGACCAGGCTCAGAAGCTCCTCTGTTGACCACACCAGGCAGAGTCAATCCCCTTATTCCTGTACACCCTGATGGTAGGTCTATCTTCGATGTTCCCCAAGAAATCCTTAAATATCGCTCCCGTCGTCTTTAGAGAAACAGATTTTCCACCCAGCGGGGAGGAGAAGGAATGGGTGTGCCTAGGCGATCGAGTAATAACCAAGCTCCCACATGAATTAGACATTGATAAAAGAAATTAGCACAGATGATGGAAAAGACAGCAAAAGTCTGTACTGCCCAGAAACCAGGGGGATTAATGATACCGAAAAACTGCAGGATATTAGTTAGGAGTTGAGTAATTTGAATGATGAAGTAAAGCCAGACGTTTTCCTGCACCAGGACAGAAATCAATGCCGCTTGAAAGAAAACTCCTAGGGTGTTGAGCAGAGAACCGATCGACAATGTGACTGCCCAGGGCAAACCCCGTTTCCAGCTATAGCCCAAAAACAAACCAACGAAGGCATGGGGGATAAAAAATTGAATACTCCGTGTTGGTCCCATCAGCAAAGTCAACAACAAAACAGCGACAATCACACATTTCCACGCCGCCTTGTATCCCCACCGCAGGAAAATCAAAGCGATAGGCGTAGGGAAAAACATCCGCAACAGGGGACCGACAGGAAAGTAGTAGTTAATTAAAAACAACATTGCTGTTGTACTTGCCATAAAGGCAGTTTCTACTATTGCTAAAGGGGGCTTAACTTTGAGCACGTTGTAACAGCCTCATCCCACCGTACAGCCTGTATAATCCCACTATCCCCCCCACGATCGCTACTAAACTGACTAGTTGGGCAATTCTGAAATTCCCTAACATCAAGCTATCAGTTCGCAAACCCTCGATCCAAATGCGACCAAGACTGTAGAAAACCAAATACAAAAGTGCTAGTGTACCGTCTTTGGCACGGGGATATTTTGTTAACACAATCAATAATAGGACAAATACACCAATATTCCAAAGAGATTCATACAAAAATGTAGGATGAAAATATTCATAGTCGGCGTACTCAGGGGGACGATGGGGCGGGGCAATGTACAACTTCCAGGGTAAGTTTGTGGGTGCACCAAAGGCTTCTGAGTTAAAAAAGTTACCCCAACGACCGATCGCCTGTCCTAATACCAAAGCCGGAGCAATGCCATCTGCCAAAGTTACCCAGTTGAGGCGGTAGCGCCAGGCAAATAACAACAGAGCTACTGCCCCCCCCAAAATTGCCCCGTGGATGGCGATTCCCCCTTCCCAAATTGCCACAGCCGCAGGCACAGTTAAGTTGATGCCCAAAAAGTTAACAGTACTCCAAACATCTTGGTAAATATCCCACTTAAACGCAACATAGTAAGCCCGCGCCCCCGGCAGTGCCCCCGCCACCAGCCAAAACACTAAATCCCCTACCCGATCGGCGATCTGCTGCCAGTATTTGCACCGTTGGGGAATCACTGTTAACCAGTAGTTACGCCAAAGGTTGGTCTGACCAACAACCACTAGCCACTCCCGCCCCCACTTCTGACTAAACCGCACCTGCACTACCCGCTGACATACCCATGTCCCCACAATCAAAGCCAGGGCAATCAGGAAACCATACCACCTGATCGTGAACCCCCCCCAGGAAAACAGGATGGGACCAGGAGAAGTGAAAACCATTTCCCCAGACTAATTAGGCAGGGATATTTTCCAACCACTTGCGCGGTGGAGTACTGCGGCGAATGTTCCGCCAAATCTTGGTAGCAGCTAGGGTGCCATCGGCAACAGCGATCGAGACCTGATTTAATCCTTTTTTCAAATCGCCAACGGCAAAGATACGGGGGTGAGTAGTCTGACAGAATTCATCGGTTACTAGATTCTCCCCGTCCCAGGTCAACTCAGGAATACCCTTGAGATAGTGGTTGTGATACTTCGATCCCATGTTGATCAACCCCGTTGTGCATTCAATGCGCGTGCCATCAACAAACTCTACCCCCTGCAACTGGTGATTTTCCCCCAAAAAACGGGCGATCGGGGTTTCAATGAGGGGATAGCCATGCTCTTTCAACTTTTGTTTCATCTCCTCACTGACCGTAAATAGACCATGGGTGAGGACGGTAATGTAGGGTGTGAACCAACTAAGGACAAAAGCTGCCTCTATTTGCGATTCCTTAGCCACGATCAAGATCGCTTTCTGGTCCCACATGTCAAAGCCATCACAGATCATGCACACGTGCAGCGTGTAACCCGCGTAATCATAGACGTTTTGCATGTCTTCTAGCTGAGGCAGGATGTCAATAATCCCTGTAGCTGCTACCAAGTACTTAGCTTTGAACACAGGATAGATACTGTTTTGCTTGCCTACCTTTACCTTCACTTCTAGGTGGTCACCCCGATCGGCTACATCCTCTACGTACCCCATAAGGTAGTCCGCTCCCCAGGAGAGGGCGGTTTCCATGCCATGTTTTTGCAGTTTTCTTCCTGGAGTAGTGGGGTCAACACCAAAATAGTTACGTAATTCCTGCATCCAGAAAGAACGCCCCCTGCCCTTCTCAATCACAAGGCACTTCAAGCCATAACGCGCCAGATAAATAGCAGCAGAGAGACCCCCTGCCCCACCGCCTGCTACGATGGCATCATAGAGAACATCCGTGCGCTCATGGAGATTTTTACTGGAGAGTTTCATAGACGATCGGTTTGACCTGCTTCACTATACTACGCAAAAGTTTCCCCCCTGGGCTAGCTGTCTGCAGATATAATATACACCCAGAGGTTGGCAGGTACTATGGCGTTCACGGGTGCGGAGATTAGGACAAGATTTCTAAAGTTTTATGAAGAAAAGGGACATCAAGTTTTACCCAGTGCTTCCCTAGTGCCTTCTGACCCCACCGTACTCCTAACGATCGCGGGGATGTTGCCCTTTAAGCCGATTTTTTTAGGCCAAGAAGAACCGCCCTACCCCAGAGTGACAACGGCACAAAAGTGTGTGCGTACTAACGACATTGAGAACGTAGGTAAAACTGCCCGCCACCATACTTTCTTTGAGATGCTCGGTAATTTTAGCTTCGGTGATTATTTCAAGAAGGAAGCTATCAGTTGGGGCTGGGAATTGGTGACAGAAGTGTTTCAGTTACCCCCCGATCGTTTAGCTGTCAGTGTGTTTTATGAAGATGATGAGGCTTACAAAATTTGGCGGGATACAATCGGTATCCCTGCGCACCGCATCCAGCGCTTAGGAGAAGACAATTTTTGGGCAGCGGGGGCAACTGGTCCCTGTGGTCCTTGTTCCGAAATTTACTATGACTTTCACCCAGAAGCGGGGGAACAGATTAACCTAGAAGACGATCGGCGTTTTTTAGAAGTATATAACCTGGTCTTCATGGAGTTGAACAGGGATAGTGAGGGAAATCTCACACCTTTAGCCAAACAAAACATTGATACGGGCATGGGTTTGGAACGGATGGCCCAGGTTTTGCAGGGTGTACCGAATAATTACGAAACTGACCTCATCTTTCCCATCATTGCCAAAATCAGTGAGATTGCGGGAGTCCCTTACCACAAAAGTGATGATAAAACAAAGACCCACTTCAAAGTCATGGGTGACCATATGCGGGCGGTGGTGTATATGGTGGCGGACGGCATTACTGCCAGCAACGTGGGTAGGGGTTATGTCCTGCGCCGTTTGTTAAGACGGGTGGTGCGCTATGGCAAGCTATTAGGCATAGAAGAACCTTTTACGGCAACTGTGGCAGACCAAGTGATCGCCCTGGGAGCCTCTGCCTATCCTGAACTGCAAAACAAAGCCAATACCATCAAAGAAGAACTGACAAGGGAAGAGGACCGTTTTCGGCAAACTTTGGAACGGGGTGAAAAATTGCTGGTGGAAATTCTGGCTCGATCGGCAAAACAGATTGCAGGAGTGGATGCCTTTACTCTTTATGACACCTATGGTTTTCCCTTGGAGTTGACAGAAGAAATTGCTGCTGAACAAGGACTGACTGTCGATCGGGAAGGCTTTGACCGCGCTATGGCTCAGCAACAACAGCGATCGAAGGAAGCCCACACGGAGATTGATTTACTGGGGGAGAAGGTCTGGCAAGAGCTAGATGCTCAGTTAGCGCCGACGCGCTTTGTCGGTTATGACACGCTGACATGCCAGGGACAGGTATTAGCTTTGGTGCAGGAGGGAGAGCAGAAAGAGTTAGTCAAAATGAACGATCGGGTCCAACTGGTTTTGGATGTTACGCCTTTTTATGCGGAATCGGGGGGTCAGGTGGGAGACAAGGGCGAAATCAGGGGCAAACAGGGGGTGATCACGATCGAGGACGTGCAGAAGCAAGGGGATTTATTCCTACACTTTGGCGTGGTACAAGAGGGACAAATTAGCGTAGGGGAGACAGTAACAGCAGCGGTTCTTTTTTCTACACGACGCAGGACCCAGGCACACCACAGCGCTACCCATCTACTGCAGGCAGCATTAAAGAAGATTGTTGACCCCCAAATTGGGCAGGCAGGTTCTTTAGTGGACAGTGAAAGACTGCGATTTGATTTTAATTTACCCCGTCCTCTGACTGCGGAAGAGATCAGACAAGTGGAAGCCCAGGTCAATCAATGGATTTTGGAAGGACACACGGCTCAGGTGGCGGTCATGCCCCTAGAGGAAGCCAAAGCCAAGGGTGCGATTGCAATGTTCGGTGAAAAATACGGTGCGGAAGTACGGGTGATTGATTTTCCTGGGGTGTCCATGGAACTCTGTGGTGGTACCCATGTGCACAACACGGCGGAGATTGGCTTGTTCAAAATTGTCAGTGAAACAGGGGTAGCTGCGGGTATTAGAAGGATTGAAGCAGTTACGGGGCAGGCGGTTCTGGATTACTTGGCAGTGCGAGACCAAATTACCAAAGAGTTAAGCGATCGGTTCAAGGCTAAACCAGAAGAAATTATCGATCGGGTGACTCAGCTACAAGACGCTCTGAAACAACAACAGAAAGAGACAGAGAATCTCAAACGGGAGTTAGCCCTACTGAAAGCGGAGCAGTTGTTGACCAAGGCAGAAACGGTGGCATCATATCAAGTGATTATCGATCGGTTAGACGGCTTAGATGGAAACGCTTTACAGACAGCGGCAGAAAAATTGGTCCAAAAATTGGGGGACAAGGGGGCAGTCATTTTAGGTTCGGTGCCAGAGGCAGGGAAAGTAGCTCTAGTAGCAGCATTTGGTAAGCAGGTAACTGCCAAGGGTTTACAGGCTGGCAAATTCATTGGTCAGATAGCCCGTATTTGTGGGGGTGGGGGTGGGGGTCGTCCCCACATTGCTCAGGCAGGGGGAAAAGACACCGATCGTTTACCAGAAGCTCTCGCCACTGCCCGTCAACAACTGCAGGAACAATTGACCTAGAAGATGAAGATAGTCAAAAAAGAACCGATCGGTTTTCTGCCTGTATATGACATCGGTCTGCTCCATGAGCACAATTTTTTAATCCAGGGGGGTATCTTTGCCTCTAACTGCTTTAACAAGTCCCACAGTGTTGCCTATGGTTATGTCACCTACCAGACTGCCTATCTAAAAGCCAACTATCCGGTAGAGTACATGGCTGCTTTGTTGTCTTCTGTCAGTGATGACACCGATAAAGTGCAGAAATATATTGCCAGTTGTCATTACATGAACATCAATGTTTTACCCCCCGACATCAACACCTCTGACGTTTATTTCACACCCCGCGGCACGGACATTCTCTTTGGTCTAGCAGCCATTAAAAATCTGGGTATGGGAGCGATCGAGGCAATTTTAGCCGCCAGGAAAGAGAGACCCTTTACATCTTTGGGGGATTTATGCAAAAGAGTAGACAGCCGTGCCCTGAATAAAAAAGCATTGGAAGCCCTAGTGCAAGCAGGAGCATTCGATCGGTTACATCCCAACCGCAAACAGACCGTAGCCAACATTGAACCAACTTTAACTTGGGCATCACGGCGGGCAAAGGACAAAGCCTCAGGCCAGGTTTCTTTATTTGACATGATGGTAGCAACGGGAGAGGAAACCTTTGTGGACGAACCCCCTGCCCCCCCTGACATACCCGATTACTTACCCCAGGAAAAGATCGAATTGGAAAAAGAATTACTTGGTTTTTATCTGTCCGCTCATCCCCTGAAAGCCCTTAGTCCTGCTGTGAAGTTACTAGCTCCTGTCAACCTCAGCGACCTACAAGAAGTCAGGGAAACTGTGACCGTGACAGCGATCGTGATGATTACAGACTTGAAAAATATCCTGACGAAGAATAATGAACAGATGGCAGTTTTACAGATCGAAGACCTCAGTGGTAAGCTGGAAGCAGTAGTGTTTCCCAAAGTACACAAGAAGGTAAAAGAGTATCTACGCAAAGATAATAGAGTGATTGTTTGGGGTAAGGTCGATCGTAAAGACGAGTCTGTACAACTAGTGGTAGATGACATGGCAGAGATTGAACAGGTCAGTATGATGCGGTTAGAATTGACCAGGGAACAGGCATTGGATATACAGACTTTGCATCGTCTGCGGGAGATTCTCAAGAACTACAGTGGGGGCAGGATTCCCATTATTGCTCAGGTGGAAGGACTCAATCAGGCAGTGCGTCTTGGCAATCAATTCTGGGTGCGGGATGTGGAGACTACCCGCCAAGCCCTTACAGCAGGGGGATTTCGCGTCTTTGCTGATCCCTTAATGCCAACAACTGCAACACTTTCGTAACTGATTCCTCGATCGTTTCCTTATCTGTGTGACATTCCAAGTCGGGGTCAGTGGGTGGTTCGTAGGGGTCATCGATACCAGTGAAATATTTAATCTCACCTGCCCTGGCTCTTTTGTACAGACCCTTGACGTCTCTGGCTTCGCACACTTCTAAAGGGGCATTCACATAAATTTCCACAAAATTGCTGCCGATCATTTCTCTGACTTTTTGCCTGGCATCAGCGTAGGGAGAAATAGCTGCCACTAAAACATACACCCCATTCCGACACAGCAAATGAGCGACAAAGCCAATACGATAGATATTCTCATCCCGATCGGCTTTAGAAAAGCCCAAATCCCTGGTCAAATGTTTACGCACTATATCCCCATCTAAAATTTCCACCCTTTTGCCCTGCTGCCGCAAATGCTCTCCTACCCGCTGGGAAATTGTTGTTTTTCCCGCACCACTCAACCCAGTAAACCACAAAGTCAGACCTTGATCTTGCATGATGATTCTAATTGCAGACTGACTAAGTAGGTTAGCAGAAATAAGTTAAAATAACCCAAAAACCATTTATAGCGAACCTGTATGCCATTAATCCCTAGGAAAGTTAGCATCCTTGTTACAAAGCCACAGCCGAAAGGGTTTCATCATCTTGTTAGGGCTGTAGTTATTTTACTGCTCATCTTTAGTTGCTGGGGACAGGTACAGAGTTTAGAGGCAGCGGCTTTACCCTACAGTCATGGCAGTTTGAAGGGCAGGGATTTCTCCTATCAAAATTTACGAGGCTCAGGTTTTGCCAATGCCAATATGGAGGGAGCGGATTTCTCCTATGCCCAGTTACAGGGAGCGGTCTTCAGCGCCTCGATTATGCGTAATGCCAATTTGCGGGGGGCGGATTTGAGTTATGCCATGCTTGATCAGACAGACTTTGCTAATGCTGACCTCAGAGATGCCATTCTTGTTGATACGATCCTTTTGCGCAGTCGCTTTGATTTTACCCAAATTGAAGGAGCCGACTTTACTGGCGCTATTCTTGATCCTGGGCAGGTGCGATGGCTCTGCCAACGGGCAAAGGGGAAAAATCCTGTGACAGGAGTTGATACCAGAGAGTCCTTGGGCTGTGATTAGGGATTGATGTCAGTAACAGTCCATTGATTGTTTTCCCACTTGTAGAGAGTGCGATTCTGGGGGTTGCCTCGCAGTTGTAGGTGGTCTACCGTAGTTGGTTGTAAGAGTAATAAGCAAAAATTGTCAGGGGGGTCTAAGCCCGCCCAGGTCTCTATAAACTCTGTAGCGGCTTGTCGAGGTGCTCCTGGCTCTGCCCAGAAAAATTGCGCTCTGGCTTTGGCAGAAATCGCTTGCCACAGGGCGGTGCGATCGGGGTCAGCAGTATCTATCAGTCTTAAACTACCCGCTATGCGAAATTGTTCCCTTGTCTTGGGGAAATACCAACACACCTCACCGTAGGGATGAGCTTTAATGTCCTGAACTTTGGCGGAACGGCGATCGGTAATAAACTGCAGGGTATCGGTGTCTCTGAGGAAACCACGAAATACTACTGTGCGATTGTGGGGCAAACTCTGGGGGGAAACAGTAGCTAACTGGACGTAACGGGCATGGGGTTCCTTGTGATAATGGAGGGCACGGGCTAGGGGTGAGCGCCAAGGGGCTATCGGGGATGCTGCCATAGATAGACTAGAAGACAAGCTAATCCTAAGTTAATGCACACATCAGCTACGTTGAACACAGGAAAACGAATTAAGCGCAAATCCAAAAAATCAATGACATAACCGTATAAAAATCGATCGATGCCATTGCCCGCTGCCCCCGCCAAAATGAGACCGAATCCTACTTTCTCCCAAGGGTGCCAATTCCTTGCCCGCCAGCCTAAGATCACCAATCCCAAACTCACAAGCAGGGAAATCCATTTCAAACCGATCGGATTTTGACTGAATAAACTAAAGGCTGCCCCTGTATTAGTCACGTAGGTCAAATGGAAGACACCCCTCCACAGGGGAATACTCTGATGCAGCTCCATCAGTTTCATTACCAATAGCTTAGTCACCTGGTCTATAGCCAGACCAGCTCCCGCCACTAGCCAAAACGATCGATTGCTTCTACTAATAATTGGCAGGATTGATAATGCCTAACCAAGCTAGTACACCCTGATGGGTAAAGTATTCAATCACCAGGGCAAGTACAAACCCTACCATTGCTGCCCTACCGTTTAAGCGCTCCGCATAGGTATTAAAGCCAAATTTGGGGTCTTCTATCTGCGGCAGTTGGCTCGGTTCCGTCATGATCATTACTAAAACTCTCTTCCCTATGTTACTCCTGCCCCTCTGTCCAGACAATCCCTCCCAGGCATAATCAGGGCATGGCTTTTTTGATAATCTCGATCGTTTGATCCACCTTCTCTGGGAAGATGACCACCAAGGAGCGATCGGGGGCAATTGCCAGAGCTTTAGTAATCGCTTCCTTTTCATCGAGGATAATTTGATAGGGGAAATTAGGGCTGACATGGGTGATCCCGCGGCATAACAAGTCTGCCACCTCATGGCGCTCTCTGCCCCTACGGTCACTATCCTCTTTAATAATCACCCGATCGAACATCTCCGCTGCTAATTCCCCTAGTTCTTCGATGTCCGCATTGCGTCGATCGCCCGGTGCCCCAATTACACCAATCTTTTCCCCCTGCCAGCTGTTGATAAACCCGGAAATGGCACGGTAGCCCGCGGGATTGTGGGCGTAGTCCACCAGGACGTGAAACTTACCCATATTGAACAGGTTCATGCGCCCAGGGGTCTGGTCAGCAGAAGCAACGAAAGTGGTCAAGGCTTTGCGGATTTGCTCAACTCTCACGCCCTGCACATAGGCAGCCAACACCGCCGCCAAACAATTTTGAATCATGAATTCTGCTTTGCCCCCCAGGGTCAAGGGCACATTAGCCGCCTGTTCTATGCGTATTGTCCAACCGTTCTTCACGATCGAGAGATAGCCATTCTCATATACCGCTGCTATCCCTCCCTGGCGCACGTGCTCCCGTACTAAAGACAAATGGGGGTCAAGGGAAAAGTATGCCACTTCCGCTGTCACTACCTTTGCCATTGCCGCTACTAAGGGGTCTTCGGCATTCAAAATAGCGTAACCTGCTGCTGCCCGCACCACTACACTCTTTAATTCCGCTAAATCCTCGATCGTGTCTATATCCCCCAGACCCAGGTGATCTGCTTGCACATTCAAGACAATCCCCACATCCGCTCGATCGAAACCTAAACCTGACCGTAGAATTCCTCCCCGCGCCGTCTCTAATACCGCCACTTCCACCGTGGGGTCCCGCAGAATGACCTGGGCACTGTAGGGTCCAGTAGTGTCTCCTTTCTCTACTAACCAGTCACCAATGTAGATGCCATCGGTGGTGGTATAGCCCACTACTTTATGCGTCTGCTTGAAAATATGAGCAATTAGGCGAGTGGTTGTAGTCTTGCCGTTTGTGCCCGTCACTGCGATAATTGGGATACGACAGGGGCTGCCCGGCGGGAACAACATATCTATCACCGGTTCACCCACATTGCGGGGCAATCCCACACTGGGGGCAGTGTGCATACGAAACCCAGGCGCCGCATTGACTTCCACAATTACCCCGTCCGTTGCCCGAATCGGCTGGCGAATATCAGGGGTAACCACATCAATCCCTGCAATATCCAAACCAATAATCCGTGCCACCCGCTGACATAGCCACACATTCTCTGGGTGAATCTCATCCGTGCGATCGACGGAAATACCCCCCGTACTCAAATTCGCCGTTGCCCGCAAGTAGACCACTTCCCCCGATCGGGGTACACTCTCTAGGGTAAATCCCTGGCGCTTGAGGACAGCTAAACTGGTCTGGTCAACCACAATCTTAGTCAGAACGTTGTCGTGCCCCACACCCCGCCGGGGGTCTTGGTTGGTAATTTCCACTAATTCTGCAATTGTCGAGCGCCCATCACCGATCACATGGGCAGGTACCCGTTCTGCTACCGCCACCACCCGTCCATCGATCACCAACACGCGATAATCTCTACCCCGGTGGAATTTCTCAATAATCACCCCATCTGATACCTGCTGGGCTAGGGCAAAAGCAGCCTCCGCCTCCTCTACACTGCGCACATCGATCGTGATCCCCCTACCGTGATTGCCATCCAGTGGTTTAACCACAATGGGGAAACCCCCTACCTCCTCAATGGCATCCTCTAGGTACTTGAGCGATTTAATTACTGTCCCCCTGGGCACAGGAATCCCCGAATCCTGGAGAATCCGCTTTGTCCCCTCCTTATCACAAGCCAGCTCCACCGCCAAAATGCCACTACGATCGGTCAGGGTTGCCTGGATGCGTTTTTGATAGACCCCATACCCCAGTTGAATCATCGCTCTGCTGCCCAGTTCCAGCCAGGGAATTTTCCGTGCCTTAGCCTCTGCCACAATAGAATCCGTACTCGGTCCCAGCTGGGAATCTAGCTTAATTTCCTCTAAGTCCTTGCGGTCATCCTCTAGTTCTTTATAAGTCCCCGTTTCCAGCACATCCTGACACAACCTGACCGCCGCCCGCGCTGCATAACGCCCACATTCCTCGTACTGGTACTCAAACACACAATTATATACATCCCGATCGCTAGTTGCTCGTGCCGTGGCAAACTCTACCTCCATCCCCGCCATGCGCTGTAACTCCAAGGCAACCTCCGCCACTGCCTGGGCTACGCCCTCCTGTGTCAGGGGAAACCTACGGGTATCAATCTGGGGCAGACACTGCTCTAACTCCCGGTAAAACCGCTCCAAATGATGGATGTTCCCTTCCAAATCTAGGCGCACCACAATCAACTGGTGGCGATCGATGTGCCAAAAGTTCGGTCCCCTCAGTGCCTGTGTTTTGAGAATCTTCATAGAAAATCGCCGGAGAACATCCAAATCTAAATACTACTGTAGATGGAGTAAACTACTGTACCAAAAGCAACAAAACCTAGGATACAGTTGGTCTATTCCGCTTCGGCTTCAATCCTACCAGGTACTGGTTTTTGTGCCGGTTGCAGACTCGACAATACCCGCGATAACTGTAATCCCTCTAAAACCGGCTTAGTTTCCCTGACTTTGTGCCAAACCGATCGGGCTAATAGTACCTTCTGCCCCAACCGCGTCGCCCCGATTTTTTCCAGATAGTCCTCCCGCTCCGGTTGGTAGTCCGCCGAAACTAGGGTAAGAGCATCCTGGGCTGCAGGACGATGGCGTATCACAATCTGAGCAACCTGGGCAATCATCTCTGGGTAGAGCCAAGTATAGGCAGGGTGGACAGTCAACTGCAGCTGGTGGGTAGCACTCTGGTCTTCCTTGACCCGCTGCAATAGTAGACGGAAGGAAGCGATCGCAGCTTTCCGCTGGCTTTCATAGACATACCCTGTAATCTCCTGCCGCTGGGACAGGAACAACTGACTGTGGTGCCAGAACTTGACTAGGGGGTTATGGCGAAAGTCCTGCACTCCCCAATCATAGACCTGCCGAATCTGGGGCGGCATCGCCGCGTTCTCCAACTGGTAGAGCAGGGGGGCATCTACATTGCCAATAGGGTATAAATTCGGCAGAGCTGGTGTGTGCTCTTGCAAAGCTGCTAGAACAGGGGCAGGAATCACCCAGGTTGTGAGATGGGCAAGGGGCTGAAAGCCATTCTGCCGACAGAGAGCGATCGTGTCTCTTGCCTGCTCGTCTACCTCCGCCAGCCACATCCGCGCTTCCCAGCAATACTCCAAGCAGTGCCGAATCAACTGACTGCCCAAGCTGTAGAGCTGCCCTGGACTCACTACAATCTGTTGTACTCGCCAGGTGGTGCGGCTATCATTTACAGGCAGCACTAGGATATACCCCTGAATTTCTCCGTTTATTTCCCCCACGTAGGCTTGGGAAACCTTTTGCCAGGGTAACCAACTGGCACGGCGCACTAAACCAATCCACTCCTCTATGTCTAGGTCTGCCGCTGCCCCCACCTGGTGTAAGTGGGCAACCTGGGTAAGGTCACGATGTTGTAGAGGACGAATCACTACCCCCGCTACTGGGAATTCCATAACAGCCACCCTGTTTTTACTATTCTAGCAGATTTTCCCTTGGTTGCCCACAGAGCCGACGATGCCCACACCCAGCAGATAGGCAAGGAGGGCCGCCCGCCCATAGCTAAGGAAGGGCAAAGGAATACCTGTGACAGGGGCTAACCCAACCGTCATCCCCACATTGACACACACCTGGAAAAAAACTAAGGAAAGCATCCCGATCGCCAACAGGGAGCCGAAATTGGAACGGCAGGTAACTGCAATCAGCAATAGGCGGCAGCAAAGCACAAAAAAAAGGGCAAGCACCATCATACTGCCGACAAAGCCCCACTCCTCGCCGATGGCGGAAAACACAAAATCAGTGTGTTGCTCAGGGATAAAACTGAGTTGGGTCTGGGAGCCTTGCAGAAACCCCTGCCCCCACAGTTGTCCCGCCCCAATGGCAATCCGGGATTGAATTAGGTGGTACCCACCCCCTAAGGGGTCCTGATCGGGGTTAAGAAATAAAACTAGGCGCTGTCGTTGGTAGGGATGGAGCAGATGCCAAGCTATCTTCCCCAACTCACCGCTAATTAAATTGACAATGACAGCAGCCACTGTCACAGGTGTCCGCCGACTGGAACTAGACCAAAAAGCCACTGCCCCAATCCCGCCAATCCAGACAAACCAGAGGGGGAGGGAGAAGGCTAAAATTAAAGCGGAAATTAAGGGGGAACACATCAGTAGTAGCCAGCTTAAGGGTGTCCCCGCCCAATAGAGCATTCCCATCGTGATTGCCAAAATAACTATTGCTGTACCCAGGTCGGGTTGCACCAAGACCAAGACCCAGGGGGGTAAAACTACCAGTAAAACCCGCAGTAAATCCCCTACTCTCTGTACAGACTGCTTGTGCAGGAGAGCAGCGATGGAGATTATCAAGCTAATTTTGGCAAACTCCGAGGGTTGTACATGAAATCCTGCCAAATTCAGCCAACTCTGCGCCCCTGAAGCAACTACCCCAAACTGCAGCACCAAGATTAAGCTGACATTAGTCAATCCATAAATCAACCAGTGCCAAGTTAGTAAATGGGGATAATGCCACTGACGGAGACAGGCAACTAAGATTAGCCCCACGCCCCCCGTCAGGAGATGCTGCCACCAGTAATTCCCCAAGGGGGGATTGTTGTAGTTGATGCTATAGATAGCTGCTCCGCCAATCCCTATTAAGCCCAGACAGGGAGCTATCAGCCACCAGTCCCACTCCCAAAAACCTTTGTACCTGCTCAAGTTCATGTAGGTTAAGAACTCTTAACATTATTGGGCTAAATTTTCTTAAATTTTATGCCTGTGCCAGAGAAAGTTTTCCACAGGTTTTTCCACAGATTTGCCCTAGTTTTCCACAGGGCGAATGCAGTTAAACTTGGTCAAGGTCACTGATGTCACGGCTTTCTGCGATCGGGGGAGGCGGGTCTGGGGAAAACTTGTCCCTTAGGGAAAATGTGAGGGAATGTTGCGGCAAACCAGTCAAAACCTAGATTCTCTGTAGTGTCTTGGGTGCAACAGCCAAACCAAGCCTGCGTTGACAACGGGGGGGAAAGGTCACAAAATAAAAGCCCGCCATTCCAAAATGACGAGTTGGAGTAACCACCATGACTACCCGTGTGAGCATCCTGGCTGAAATCCCTGAGGAGCTGTACGAGACGCTGCAAAATTACCTGGAGTCCCACCCCGATTGGGACCAAGACCGGGTTTTCTGCGCTGCCCTCTCCCTGTTTTTGTTGCAAAATGGAACCTCAGAAACAGTATCTGCTGCCAAGAACTACCGCAATGCCGCTAAAGTTTACCTCAACGCTCTCTTCCAACACACTTTCTAGCTATGAAAAAAGCGCTGATCACTGGTATCACAGGGCAGGATGGCTCCTACCTAGCGGAACTACTGCTGGACAAGGGCTACGAAGTCCATGGCATTATTCGCCGATCGTCTTTGATTAACACTAGCCGCATTGAGCATCTTTACCAGGACCCCCACCTGCCCAATACCAGACTTTTTCTCCACTACGGCGATCTCACAGACGGCACTACCCTACGCAAAATTTTGGGAGCTGTGGAGCCAATAGAAGTTTACAATCTGGGTGCCCAGTCCCATGTGCGGGTCAGTTTTGATGCCCCTGAATATACTGTCGATACTGTGGCGATGGGGACACTGCGCCTCCTGGAGGCAATCAGAGATTATCAACAACACACTGGTAGGAGAGTGAAGTTTTACCAAGCGGGTTCTTCCGAGATGTTTGGTTTAGTGCAGGAAGTGCCCCAACGGGAAACTACCCCCTTCTACCCCCGCAGTCCCTATGCCTGTGCTAAGGTCTATGCCCACTGGCAGACGGTTAATTACCGGGAAGCCTACGGTCTGTTTGCAGCCAATGGTATTCTTTTTAACCACGAATCTCCCCGCCGCGGGCATACTTTTGTTACCCGTAAAATTACCATGGCGATTGCCAATATCCTGGCGAAGAAACAGGACAAACTCTATCTGGGCAACCTCGATGCTAAGCGGGACTGGGGATATGCTAAAGATTATGTGGAGGCAATTTGGCTAATTCTGCAACAGGAAGAACCCGATGATTTTGTCATTGCCACAGGGGAAACCCACTCTGTAAGGGAGTTTTTAGAGGAAGCCTTCAGTTACGTCAACCTCAAATGGGAAGACTATGTGGAAATTGACCCCCGCTACTTCCGTCCTTCTGAGGTAGATTTGCTGTTGGGAGATGCCACTAAAGCCAAACAAAAATTGGGCTGGCAACCCCGTGTAACTTTCAAAGAGTTAGTGCGAATTATGGTGGACGCTGACCTGGCTAAGGTTGGCATTAAAAACTAATTCCCCCTACATCTTCCCCGGTGGGGGGTAGTATATACCCATAAAGAAATAATTGCCTCCTCTCAGAAGCTGGGAGAACTAGATAAGACGGGATGTGAGCAATTTAGCTGTCTTAAATGGGGAAAAAGATTAGCGGAGAACAGCAAGGTGGATGGTGCAAGGGGCAGACAGCATAGTAAGGATTTAATAGCAACTAACCTCTGACAATCACTCACTCATCTTAACTGCTAGTCAATGCTGTCTTGCTTGCAAGCGGGGAAAGGAAGTAAACATCTTCATCTACCGCAATGCTACAAAGGTCTGATCTGAATTTTTTGTTTTTGCAGAATGACAATGGGCAATCCCCAAAGACAGACGCTTGTGGGGAGTAGTTGACTTCGCTAGAGAATTGACCCCGATCGGATAGGCACCTGACCCATTCGGTTCCCTGCGAGTGACAATTTCCCCCTGGTTTAGCTCGAAGTCAATATCCGCTGAGGTTTGGATACCTCCTTAATCAACACGGCGAACTTTAATTATCAAAATCTATGCTCCCTGCCGTCGCCAAGGCAAGTCCTCAGTTTAATGTCTTTAATTGGAGAACTGCTGTTTAGCAAAATGATAAATCTCCAAACAGTCAATTAAAATAAGGTCATAGACAAATTTAGGAGAAAATCATATCATGGTAGCCTTACAGAAGAAAAAATTTCCCCCCAGGAATATCTGGAGCTGGAGTCTGAGTTACGCCATGAATACATCGCTGGAGAAATCAGAGAAATGACCTAATCACAACTTAATTGTCCTGAACTTAGCAGCAAGCCTTAACTTTGCCCTGCGGGGGAAACCCGACCGTGCCTTTGTCGCAGACCAGCGCCTGTGGATTCCCGATCGTCAGATGTACACCTACCCTGATGTCATGGTTACAGGAGAGCCACTCCAACTGCAAGAGGGAAAACAAGATACTGTGATCAATCATCTATATAAAATTAATTGCTGAAGTTTTGTCAGATTCCACCAGGAGTTAAGATTGTGGTGAGAAGTTTGCTGTCTATCGGACGATTGCCACTTTTGCCGAGTATATGTCGATTGAACAGGATAAAGTAATGGAAGATGTTTGTAATTTACAAACGGTGGCACTAACCATAGTCTTGCCGGACTTATATGACAAAGTTAGTTTCCCTGCTCCTACCCCCTCAGCAATTTAGTATATGCCAGGCAGTAATTTCTTCACTGATCCTTTATATTCTTCATACTCTGCTAACTTGCTGGTCAGCCATTGTTCTTCCTAGGCGGCTTTGTGGTCGAAAAAGATGAATAACACTAGCACCCCGACTAAGTGAGAAATATTTGCTAGCCATAGGGCATAGGCTAGAGCCAGAAAGATGACGCCGCTGTAGATGGGATGACGGACAAAACTATAGAGACCAGTTGTGATCAAAGCGCTTTCGTCTTTTAGGTGAGGGAGGGGCACCGCTGATGTAACCACTGGGAATACCCCCCAAAGCTTTGAGCCTTGCTCTGCTAAAGACAGCACAAGCGGGAGAGCGAAGATTGCTAGAAGCCATCTTGAAAGAAGTGTCAGCATCGAAAACAATTCCTGTCCTATGGGCACGACAATGGGCAGCAAGAAAGAAAGTCATTAAAGCGGCATAGTAACCATGCCTAGCACCCGCTGTACCCATGACAACCAGTTCTCCATTGACTAATTCGTAGCTTTGCCCATCCTCTGGCAGATTCATGAAGTCTTTATCTGTCCATTCCTTCTGGATACTAACCATCAAAACTTGTAAGCTCTAATTCCCCATATCTACTATAAAGTAATTTGGCTTCACTTCACTAGAGAGAATCTGCCTGTAGATATTTACGCAGGCGCCATTTTTCCCCATCATGAGAAAGAAGATAAAATTTTGGGGATGCCAAAGAAAAAAGTTGCAGTTGTTGGTGCAGGTATTGGCGGTTTGACAGCCGCGGCTTTGTTGGCAAAAGAGGACTACGAAGTCACTGTATTTGAACAGGCAATGGTGGCAGGGGGCTGTGCTTCTACATTTCGCCGACGGCAATTTGTTTTTGATGTGGGGGCAACGCAGGTAGCGGGTTTGGAACCAGGGGGAATTCACAATCGCATTTTTCAGCTCCTTGCTGTCCCTCTACCTGAGGCAACTATTTGTGACCCAGCTTGTGCGGTTTTTCTCCCCCAAGAAACTACGCCTGTAAATGTGTGGCACGATCGGGTTAAGTGGCACCAAGAAAGAAACAAACAGTTTCCTGGCAGTGAATTGTTTTGGCAATTTTTGCAGGATTTGTTTGAGCGGAGTTGGCGTTTTCAAGTCCGTGACCCTGTTTTACCTCCTCGCAATTTGTGGGATTTACAACAACTACTGCAGGCACTGCGCTGGGATACAGTCGGCACTATGCCCTACATTTTTTGTACGGTGGGGGATGCTCTAAGGGGATTTGGTTTGCATAACGATCGGCGCTTGCGCACATTTCTCGACCTACAATTAAAGCTCTACTCTCAAGTCAACGCGGAAGAAACTGCTTTGCTCTATGCTGCTACTACTCTGGCTGTCTCCCAGGCACCTTTGGGTCTATTTCATTTGCAGGGAAGTATGCAAGTATTATCCGATCGGTTGTTGTTTGCTCTGGCAAAATATGGGGGAAAAATCAAGTATCGCCATCGTGTCAAAGAAATTAAACCAGGTAAGAAATTGACTCTTACTATACAGCAGGGGCAGTCGTTTGTAGAAGCAGAATTTGATTATGTGGTTGCTAATGTCACGGTGCAGAATTTAGTGAGGCTATTACAGTTATCGCCCAAGCATGGCTATCGTCAAAGAGTGGAATCTCTGCCTAATCCTTGGGGGGCATTTGTTGTCTATCTGGGTGTGAAAGAGGCGGCTGTTCCTGCCGATTGTCCCCCCCATTTACAGCTTTTGGATAGCTATGACACCGATCGGTCTTTGTTTGTCTCTGTGAGTAAGCCAGGAGATGGCAGAGCACCCTTGGGCAGGCGCACTATCATTGCTTCGGAATTCACACCGATCGATTTATGGCAAGAGGTGGCAGACTATCAGGAGCAAAAGGCATTTTTTACACAAAGAGCAATTAAGCAATTAAACCAGTTCTTTAATTTAGAAGGGAATATCGTGCATGTAGAAGCAGCTACGCCGAGGACATTTCTTAGATATACCGATCGGTGGGCAGGGATTGTGGGGGGTGTGGGTATGCGGGTAAATACTTTTGGCCCCTTTGCCTTTGCCAATCGTACGCCTTGGGAGGGTCTGTGGCTGGTAGGAGATTCTACCCATCCAGGGGAAGGAACAGCGGGTGTAAGCTATTCGGCATGGACAACTTTCAGACAAATTTTAGCCCAGGATAAACGATGAATATCAGCACAGAGTTTTTGTTAGCAGAAATGGCGGCTTGTCGTCAACATACTCTAGCTATTTTTACACAGGTCGAGGAATCAATATGCTATGTGCAGGCTCATCCAGAATTCAGCCCGATCGGTTGGCATTTAGGTCACATTGCCTACACTGAGTCTTTATGGTTGTTACCTGGGGAATGGCAGTCCAAATTATCAATACCTGAGGCGAAGAGTTATTTCTCGGTGGAGAATTTACCTAAGTCTAATCGTTCCTGTCTGCCTCCCCTAGCTGACATCATAGAATACTGCCAGGAGGTACGGGAGTTAGTCAAGAATTTGTCCCAGAGATTTGGTGCAGAGCAATATAAACTACTAGCTTTTCTCTTGCAACATGAAAGTCAACATCGGGAGATTATTTGTTATGTCCTGCACATGTTAGGTCACCCAGTTGTAGGTATACCACCAGTAATTCCCGCGGCAGTTGTTGGCAGGACTGTCACTATTTCTGGGGGAGAATTTACCCAAGGGAGCGATGATTTTTGGGCATTGGACAATGAACGGCAACCTTTCTGTCAGTATGTGGATGAATTTACGATCGATGTACATCCCATTACTAGAGGGCAGTACCGAGAATTCATAGAGGCGGGGGGATACGATCGGGAGGAACTGTGGTCAAGAGAAGGTTGGCAGTGGCGACAACAACAGCCCGAAGTTTTTAGACCAAGATTTTGGCAGGGAGAGGGATTAACTGACCACCATCCTGTTTATGGCGTGAGTTTTTATGAGGCGGAAGCCTATGCTAAATTTGTTGGCAAAAGATTACCAACGGAGTCAGAGTGGGAATTAAGCTATCAGTTCTTGCCTGACTACAACTATGTTTATCAGTGGACGCAGACTAAGTTCTATGCTTATCCAGGGTTCCGATTTTTCCCCTACCAAGGCTATTCAGCTAATTACTTCGATGACCAACATTTTGTATTGAGGGGTAAATCCTGGCAAAGCCAAAAATGGACTGTCAGACCAACATTTAGAAATTGGTATCATCCCCATATCCGCAATATTTTTGTGGGTATCAGGTGTGTTATGCCTGCATCTGGTTAGCAATGATAGCTTTCACTGTTATTTCACCGTAGAACTCTGTTTGCTCTAATACTACTTTGGACTGGGAGGACAGCAGAAGTAATGCCCAAAATATCCCTACTTTGTCATGGAACAGGCTGGCTAACTCTGTAATAGTAAATTCCCCTGAGTTATTTTGCAAAAAATTCTCCAAGCTAGCAGCAATTTCCGATAGATTTTCCTTGTGGGCTAACTGACTGATTGCCTTGATCTGCGCCTTACTGACCTTTTTGTTGCTCTTGGGACGAGGGCGACGCTCTTTGTTGATTTCAGCCGCTATCTGTTCAATCTGACCAATCAAGTCCTGGAGGGTAACTTTGCGCAGGGGAGGTGGAGCAGTGCCACGACGACGGATGTGTTTTTCCCAATCGATCGGTAATTTCTCTCCTTCTGCTAGCTCATCTGTCAGTTGTTCTTCTATTAGCTTGTCTGCTTCCTGGGGCGAGGGGGGAGATATGGTTTGCGCCTTTAACAATAACAACATGGATGCATACAAAATTGCCTGACCAGAGTCATACAAACCCTGCCGATCGTGGTCAACCAAACGAGAGAGAAACCGATCGATGACAGCAATTACATCCACATCCCAGGGATCAATCTCCCCCCGTTCGGCTAACTCAATCAATAACGCGATTGCTTCTTTCGTCACAGACTCTGGTAGCATAACTCTTAGCCCTTAGGTTTATCTTCTACTTCCACATCGATCGCACCTTGTAACATCAGTTGATGTTTTTCTGCCTGAATTGATAGTTCTTCTACCTTCTTTTGTAGGGCTTTGATTTGTTTCTCTTTATCACTCAGTGCCACTGATTCCTGCAGACCTGTCCAGACCGCAAATAGCCAGGCTAAAACCGCCCCCACACCCATAGCCAGAATCATTTCGATCGCGATCGGGGCTTGTAGTTTGATGTCCTTCTCCTTATAAAGAAAAATTGTGGCAGTTTCAGTATTTTCCATGCCAAAAAAGACCAGGATTAAGACGACAAGGAAAAAAAATAGGAAGGTGAGTTGCCGCATTGACTTATCTGCTAAACTTCGCCTCTATAGTACGACCTTTGTTGCCCTTTGTTCAATCAATTTTTCTTAAGCCAAGGGCAATATGACTGTGGGCACTGATGCAATCTAGCACCTCTCTGGCACGTTTGATGACTTGGGGTGGCAAACCCGCCAATCTTCCTACCTCAATCCCATAGGATTTATCTGCCCCACCTGGCTGCACTTGATGTAAGAAGACAATCTCATCTTCTAACTCTCGCACGGTTACCTGAAAGTTGGCAACATTTGGCAAGACTAAAGCTAGCTCATTTAATTCATGGTAGTGGGTAGCAAAGATGGTTTTTGCCCTGATGTGTTTTGCCAGATATTCCGACACCGACCAAGCGATCGCGATGCCATCAAAAGTAGCAGTACCCCTGCCAATTTCATCCAACAAAACTAGGGAAGTCTCTTTGGCATGATTGAGAATGTTAGCAGTTTCGTTCATCTCCACCATGAAAGTCGATTGTCCTGTGGCAATGTCATCCACTGCCCCCACACGGGTAAAAATACGATCGCAGATACCTAATCGGGCTGACTGAGCAGGGACAAAACTGCCTATCTGAGCCAATAATTGAATCAAACCTGTCTGACGGAGAAAGATACTCTTGCCACTCATGTTCGGTCCCGTGAGGATAATTAAATCAGGGCTACCTTCGCCCAAACAGACAGAATTGGGCACAAAAAAGCCAGGGGGGAGCGTCTGTTCCACCACAGGATGACGACCTTGTTCGATTTCAATCCTGTTTCTATCGTGCAAGATGGGACGGGTGTAATTGTATTTAGCACTGACTTCAGCCAGACTACACAAAACATCTATAGCCGCCACCGATCGGGCAACAGTACGTATTAGGTCAATGTGTTTAGCGCAGTGCAGACGCAGGTCAACAAAGATATCATATTCCATTTGATTTAGCTGGGCTTCCCCCTGCAGAATGCGAGTTTCTTTCTCTTTCAGTTCAGGAGTAATAAAACGCTCTTCATTAGTCAGAGTCTGTTTGCGGATGTATTCGGGGGGAGCTAGATTACTCTTGCCGCGAGAGATACTGATGTAATAGCCAAAAGCCTTGTTGAAGCTAACTTTCAGCGTAGGAATGTTTGTTCTCTCCCTCTCTCTTTTCTCTAATTCTGATAACCATTGAATGTCATCCTGGCGCTGTTGCCGCAGCTCATCCAGTTCTTTGTTGACCCCTGGACGAATTAAACCACCCTCTGTCAAACTAATGGGTGGATTCTCTACTAGAGTCGTCTGTATTCTGTCAGCCAGAGCTAGTAAAGATTTGGGCAGATGTTGTAACGTTTGCAGATATTCCGTTTGGCACTGCTGGAGTAATTGACTGATGGCAGATAAGCGATCGAGGGATTGCCCCAGGGCTACTAAGTCCCTGGCATTAGCGGTGTTGGAGCTAATCCGTCCTGCAATTCTCTCTATGTCATACACTCCCTCCAGCAAATCCCGTAACTTTTTGCGCAGCAGATGGTTGTGTAGTTCCTCGATCGTGTCTAATCTCTTCTCTATCTGTCTTATATCTTTTAGGGGTTGCAATAGCCATTGTTTTAATAACCTACCCCCCATAGCTGTAACAGTGCGATCGAGTGCCCAGAGGAGAGAACCTGTAGTAGTATTATCCCTGACTGTGTGGGTAATTTCCAAGTTCCTTCTGGTTTGATGATCCAGGATCAAATAATCGCTGACTGTGTAGGTGAACAGAGGTTGTAAGACAGGAGGTGTGTTTTTTTGAGTTTCTGCCAAATAGGCGAGAATTGCCCCCGCCGATCGGATGGCTAAAGGTAAATCCTCACAGCCGAAACCCTCCAGTGAACGGACTTTATACTGTTGCATTAATTTTTCCCGCGCTGGTACGAGGGCAAAAGCTGAGGTTGACAAAGGAGTGTAACAAAACTGTGACGGTAAAAAATCAGGTAAATCCTGTTTGTTGAAATTAGGCACCTCCACAGGATAGAGAATTTCCGCTGGTTGCAGACGCAAGAGTTCCTGTACCAACTGTTCATTACTCTGCAATTGCGTTGTAAAAAACTCCCCCGTAGAAATGTCCGTAGCGGCTAAACCCCATTTGTCATTACTATTAATGATGGCACAGAGAAAGTTATGTTGTTTAGCGGAGAGAATTTCTTCTTCCACTACTGTGCCAGGAGTCATAACCCTTGTTACCTCTCTTCTCACTAACCCCTTAGCCTGACTGGCATCTTCCATCTGGTCACAAATGGCAACCGCTCTTCCCTTTGCCAATAACTGCCGCACATAACGATCGAGGGCATGGAAGGGAATCCCCGCCATAGCTACCCTGCCGATGTCTTTACCTGCTTCCCTCCCAGTTAAAACCAATTCCAGTTCTTTAGCAATGAAGACCGCATCCTCAAAAAACGCTTCGTAAAAGTCTCCCAGACGGTATAGAACGATCGTGTGGGGGTAAGCCCGCTTGACTTCCATGTACTGGCGCATCATGGGGGTAAGTTGATTGATGTCCACGGCAGCGGATTCCAGCAATAGTTTAATAGCCATACACAGAGCCAAGGGGTTAGCCCCAAATTATAATCCATGTTTGGGATGGACTGGAAGCGGGAGACAAAATGTGCTAACTTAACCGTCTTAAATGATAGGAGAAGATAACTATGGGCTACCCCGTAACCCTCATTCGTGGCGATGGTATTGGTCCTGAAGTGGCACAGGCAATGCAAACTGTTGTCGATGCCACGGGGGTAGGGATTGACTGGACAATAGTCGATGCCGGTGTAGATGTGATGGAGCAATATGGTACTCCTTTACCTGACCATGTCCTAGAATCTATCCGCCGCACCAAAGTTGCTATCAAAGGTCCAATTACCACCCCTGTGGGGTCTGGGTTCCGCTCTGTCAACGTTGCTATTAGAAAGGAACTCGACCTCTATGCCAATCTCAGACCAGCCCGATCGATGGTGGGGGTCAAAAGCCCATTTACCAACATTGACTTGGTCGTAGTGCGGGAAAATACCGAAGACCTTTACGCTGGTATTGAATTTCAACAGGGGACAGAGGAAAACGACAAAGCCAGGGACTTTCTCAGCACCCTCTCAGGTAAAAAGATCAGAGAAGACAGTGCGATCGGTGTGAAGCCAATTTCCATCTTTGGCAGTCGTCGCATCGTGCGATTTGCCTTTGAATACGCTAAGAAGAACGGCAGAAGAAAAGTCACAGCCGTACACAAAGCCAACATCATGAAGTTTACTGATGGTCTGTTTTTAGAAGTAGCACGGGAAGTAGCACAAAACTACCCGGAAATTGAATTTGAAGACCGCATTGTAGACAACATGTGTATGCAATTGATGCAAAAGCCTGAGTTGTATGATGTATTAGTCTTACCTAATCTGTATGGTGATATTATTTCCGATTTGACAGCGGGGATGGTAGGGGGATTAGGAGTTGCTCCAGGTGCTAACATTGGCGATGAGTATGCTGTCTTTGAAGCAATCCACGGTTCTGCTCCCAAGTATGCAGGGCAAGATAAAGTAAATCCCACAGCTCTCATTCTCTCTGCTTGTCTGATGTTGCGTTACCTAGGGGAAGAAACCGCTGCTAGCAGGGTACAAAAGGCTGTGGAAACTGTGATTGCTGAAGGTAAACATGTCACCTACGACCTTGCTCCCCCCGGTGTAACTCCTGTCGGTACTCAAGCCATGGCAAAAGCGATCGGGGATGTTGTGGCGAAAAGCTAATCTAGGGGGAAAGATGCTGTCAGTTGTCAATCTCACGGTGGATTATGATGGTGTCCAAGCCCTAGCAGGCATTGACCTAGAGGTGAATCAAGGGGAAATTGTCACTCTGATTGGTGCCAACGGAGCAGGGAAAACTACCACGCTTAAAGCAATTTCGGGGTTAGTGCAAATCCGATCGGGTTCAATCTACTATCAAGGTCAGCTACTCAACCGCGTACCACCCCACCAGCGCCTGCACCTAGGTATTGCCCATTGTCCTGAGGGACGGCATATTCTGCAAAAACAAACTGTGAAAGTGAACCTAGAGTTAGGAGCGTTTATCCGATCGGACCGCACTGCCATTGCCCAAGATATGGAGAGAATGTTTACCCTCTTTCCCCGCTTGGGAGAACGACAGAATCAGCTAGCAGGTACGCTGAGCGGCGGTGAACAACAGATGTTGGCGATCGCTAGGGCTTTGATGTCCCGCCCCCAACTGCTCCTCCTGGATGAACCTAGTTTAGGGCTAGCTCCCCAAATCGTCCAAGACATCTTCCGCGTAATTCAGGAGCTGAACCAGGCAGGCATGACAATTCTTCTAGTGGAACAAAATGCTAAATTGGCACTGGAGATTGCCGATCGGGGTTATGTCCTGGAAGCAGGGGAAATTAAATGTAGTGGCGCTGACCTCCTCCATGACCCTAGGGTACAACTTGCCTACCTGGGGTAGAAATTGCCATGGCTAGGACCTATCGGGCAACGGGGATAAATCTGAAGGGGATGCCCCTGGGAGAAAAGGACAAGCTCTTGACTGTATTGACCAAGGAATATGGGTTGATTCGGGTAGTAGCGCCAGGGGCAAGGAAGTATGGCTCCAAGTTGGGGGGGCGGGCAGAACTGTTTGTCGTCAATGATTTGCTCATCACCCAGGGGCGCACCCTCGATCGCATCACCCAGGCAGAGACCCAGGAGAGCTTTTTAGTCCTGGGGCAGAACTTAGCCAAATTGACCTGTGCCCAATACCTGGCAGAAATTGTCCTCAAACAGGCGTTGACTGATCAGCCCCAGGTAGAATTATTCAGTGTTTTTACTGACCTATTGCACCGCATACAAAGCCAAGCGGAGTCACCCCATACTTTGCCCATATTTGTCCAGGGCATTTACCGTCTCTTGGCCCTAGCTGGTTTTGCGCCTCAGTTGTACCGTTGTTGTATTTCCCAGGAGTTGTGGGACTTCTCCAGGGCAGCAGGCAGGAAAATCCCCTTTAGTGTGGTGGGGGGTGGTGTGGTCAAGCCAGGGGTGAGCGCCCCCGTTAGCCATTATCTCACTGCCCAGGAGTTACGGGTATTGCAAACTCTGGCGGCCAAAGAGTTACCCCCAGAAGTGTTATCGTTATCGATCGATTCTTGGCTAGTATTGGAAAGGGTGTTACGCGCCTATACCCAGTATCATCTGGAAATGCACCTGCAATCAGCTGATCTCATCGATCGTTGTTTCCCTGTATGACCTTAATGCAGTCCCTGCCTCTCACTCGCAATTTCAATTTTCTCTCCATTTGGTTGTCCCAGGTCTTTTCCCAAATTGCGGACAAGATTTACCTGGTGTTCACGATCGCTTTGATTTCTCAACAACTGTTTAACGAGGGCACAGAAATTCGCCCTTTTGTTACGGGAGTGATGGTAGCTTTCACAATCCCAGCTATTCTGTTCGGCTCCCTGGCGGGGGTATTCGTCGATCGGTGGTCAAAAAAATGGGTGTTAATTGCTTCCAATTTGCTACGGGGGACGTTAATTTTGCTGCTGCCCGTGGTGATGGGGCTGTTGGGCAAGGGAGTAAAAGCCTATGGCGTGTTGTTGGTTATTACCTTCCTAGTCTCCACATTGACCCAGTTTTTTACACCCGCTGAGCAATCGGCAATTACTTTGGTGGTGCAGCGGGACCAACTCCTGACCGCCAATTCTGTCTATGCGACGACGGTCATGGGGGCACTCATCTTGGGCTTTGCTGTAGGTAAACCTGCCTTAGAACTGGCTGACCGAATTTTGGGCATTTGGGGCAAGGAAGTGCTGGTGGGGGGCTGTTATACCCTAGCGGGGGTGATTTTGCTGTCCTTGGTAACAGGGGAGAGGGAAAGGGGGCACAGCCAACCCCATATCTGGACAGACCTGCAGGAAGGATTTGCCTATGTCCAAACTCAACCCCTCGTGCAGGGAGCATTAGTACAGTTGGTCACTACCTATTCTGTCATTGCCGCTTTGACAGTGCTGGCTGTGCAAATTGCTGAACAGATGCCCCAGTTGCGGGCGGATGATTTTGGTTACTTACTGTCGGTTTCCAGTGTGGGGATTGCCCTTGCCGCAGGAATTCTAGCCCGCTTTGGCCAGATCCTCCCCTACCGCCGCACCACCCTCTATGGCACGATCGGAATGGCAATTGCCCTGGCTCTACTTTCCCTGACAGCCAAAGATTTGTTCCCTGCTCTGATTACTACTACCCTGATTGGGGTCTTTGCCGGTTTGTGTGCAATCCCTATGCAGACTCTAATTCAGGAAAAAACCCCCGAACAACTGCGGGGAAAGGTGTTTGGCTTACAAAACAATATCATCAATGTGGCTCTCAGTTTGCCCTTGGCTTTGGCGGGAGTGGCAGAATCCTATTTCGGCCTAACGATCGTGCTCTGGAGTCTGGCACTGGTGGCTCTGGCGGGGGGACTGTGGAGTTGGTCAATTATGGTCAAATAGTCAGAGTTGCCTGATCACCACAAGGGTGATGTCGTCGTAAACCTGGTTACTGCCAATGAACGCATCCACAGCCTGGATGATGGCAGCTCTGATTTGATTGGCGGTTTTAGTAGCGTTCTCCCGCAGCACCTGGCACAGCCGATCGATGCCGAATAACTCCTTGTGCGGATTCTCTGCCTCTGTAATGCCATCGGTATAGAGCACAACAATATCCCCAGGAGCAAGCGTAACTTGGTATTGCTGCACATAGTCGGTGATGTCATCTGTAAGGGCCACGGGAAAACCCAGGTCAATGGTATCAATCCGTTCTATTTCCCCATGGTGGCGCAGGACAATAACTTCTTCATGCTGACCACTGATATGTAGGGTACGGTCTTGGTAATCCAAAACGATCAGGGTCATACTTTTGTCTGAACCCATGCGCTGCACGTTTTCGTAGAGCACCCGATTGACAATCTGGAAAAATCGCCTAGGGTCAACTTCCGCCGCATGACACATGGTACTAATTGCTGTCTGCGCCATGATCATCAATACCCCACTTTCTATACCGTGCCCTGTAACGTCGCCAATGCTAATTTTGATTCTCTCCCCCTGCCGCAGCACATCGTAGTAGTCACCCCCCACGGCTTCTGCTGGGGACATAAACCCTGAAATATCTAAATTGGCAATACTTTTTAGCTCCTCCTCCTTGGGTAGGATCATCTGCTGTAGCTGACGGGTGAGGTCTAGTTCCGCCGCTAGTTTGAGATTTTCTGACTTTAACTTGTCATTGAGGGCTAGGATTTCCTGCTGGGCACTCTGCAGGGCATCCATGACACGGTTGTAGCGCAGAGCGATTGGTCCCAACTCCGTAAAGGTATCTACGGGTGCGCGCCGATGCAGGTCTTGCCCCTCCGCGTGGGCTTCCATAACCTGAACAAGGTCGTAAGCTTCTGTCTTTGCCTTGTGTTCTGCCCAGTTTAACCCCTTTTCCTCTTCCTGCTTCGTTACCCGTAGGGGATAGTGGGGATGAATCAAACGCAAAACCAGATAGGTCAAGCCAAAAGCCCACACCCCCGCCACGACTATGCCTAAAGTCTGAACACCCAACTGTTGCCAGACTGACAAACCTGTGTTAATTACTTCCCGATCGCCAAACAAGGGCAATGCTAGCGTCCCCCACACCCCTGCCCCCAGGTGCACAGGAATTGCACCCACAGCATCATCGATGCGGTAGTGCTCCAACAGGTCGGCGACTAAAACCATGACCGCCGCCCCGATCGCGCCGATCACAAAGGCTGAACCCGTGGAGATAGCAAAACAATTGGCTGTCACCCCCACCAGACCCGCCAGACAACCATTGATTAAAAAATCCATATCCAAAATGCGGTAGCGGTGATAGCTCAACCAAATACCCATCAACATGCCGCCACCGCCCCCCATAACTGTATTGAGAATGATGGGGGCAACCATGGCATTGAATTCCAGGGTACTGCCGCCATTGAAGCCCAACCAACCAAACCACAATAGCAGCATGCCCAAAACTGCCATGGGGAGATTGGAGCTGTGGAGTTTTTGTACCCTGCCCCGATCGTCAAATCGTCCCTGCCGTGGGCCAATGATCACCAGCACCGCTAGAGAAATCCAACCGCCAATACTATGTACTACCGTTGAGCCAGCAAAATCAATAAACCCCAATTTGCCTAGCCAGCCCAGCGCCTGTCCCTGATCAACGCCATTCCACACCCAATGGCCATAGAGAGGGTAAACTAGCCCTGAACACAAGCTGCTGATGATGAGATAAGCAAGAAACTTTAAGCGCTCTGCCACTGCCCCTGACACAATAGTTGTCGCCGTGCCACAGAACATCAACTGAAACAAAAAAAAAGCACTCAGCTTAAAGTCAGTCCCAGGAGAGACAAAAAATTGGGAAACTCCCAGCCACCCCGCCGCACTAGAACCAAACATCAGCCCATAGCCTAAAGACCAAAACAGAGCCACAGATATGGCAAAATCAGCGGCATTTTTGGCAGCCACATTGATGCTGTTCTTCGAGCGGGTCAAACCCGACTCCAGGCACATAAAGCCTGCTTGCATTAAAAACACCAACCCCGCTGCCAAAACTAACCACAGAGTATCTAACACGTTGCCTTTCGTCCCCAGGGGTACGCGGGATAAAGCTGCCAGGAAGACATCAGCAGAGACAAGTTCCAGACCCATAGAAGATTAAAAGGAATTTTTACCAGCATTTGTGTCATAGAATACAGCAAGAGCGTTATGGACTGGTCGCGTCTCTCCCTGCTTGTCCACAGTAGTACCACCAAGCCATAGACCTGTCGAACTACCGCCATCTAAGTTGAGGGCATCCACTGCTCCTAGTTGTTGCAGAATTTTGGTCGTTTCCTCTAGGGTGGGGTTAGGGTAAAGGGTGAGCAAAAGTAAGTTGTTATTTTTTAGCCTAGCAATGACACTGCGGGGAGCAGCTTGGGTAGCGAAAGTTTTACTAAAACCTTCTTTGTGGGCATCGGCAACAGGTTTGCCGTTCTGCAAGAGTAAAGGACCGCCACCCAACAAATGGGGCAGTTGATTAAAAGCAGAGGGACGGACACTGACCTCCCCCTTGACCAGGGTTTGGGGAGCCAGGAGGGTTGTGATTTCAGGCACCTGTCTAGCTACTAACAGATAGCCGTTAGGGGGAGGTAGAAATTTCTGGGTGAAACTAGTAGCAACAGTGATATTCTGCACAACGCGGTTGTCCTGGACAGTCACGATCGTTTCGTTATCCGTCAAGTTGGTGTATTCTCCCCAGCTGGGTAGATAGCGGGCAATCCCTTTTTGGACAAAGCCACTGTTGAGATTGGTTAAGTTAATTTTTTGGTTGTCCGGCAAGGTAATCGTTTCCCTGTAGTTGAGGCGATCGAAGGTAAATTCATGGCGATCGTTCCAGGCAACTGCCCCCCGCTCAAACACTGCGCCACTGTACCAGACCCCCTCCCGTTTAATCGGCGATACAGGTAGTTGGCGGTCACGATTGAAAAATCCCCCATTGATCGCAGCGACGGCCCTATTGACAGTGGCAATAGTATTTAAGGGAACTGTGCCTGTCATGCCCTGATTTGCCCAGATGGGGCGAAAGCTAATCCCCTGTTGCTGGGGGTTGATTTCTAGTCCGTAAAACTGCCAGCGTTTTCCCTCTACTGCTAGCCATTCTTCCCGCCAGGTAATGCCAGGTAACCAGGCAATTCTCTGGGGTGGGGGCAAAAAGTTTTCTTCTAGGTCAATCACTAAACGGGGGGGATTGCTGAGGGTGCGCACCTGGGGAATTAAGTTCGGGTTGAATTGCAGATCGATAGTTGTCTCTTTTCCTGCAGGGCGGATTTGTAGTTGCGTTATCCGATCGGTGCTCTGGGTCAGGCGAGGGGAGTTGGGGTTATTAGTTTCCGCGGCAACGGTCACAGTCAACTGATTGCCTACTTGACTTTGCTGCCAGGGGGTAGGACGACTGAGGAGCAGGGTTATGCGCTCCCCTTTGTCGGTGCTATTGCGTCTAATTTCTGTCACCTTGGCATCGGGGGTAAAGATTTTCAAGGTATCCCCTGTAATTTCTGTGCGCCAATCTGCTTTGATGTTGTCGATTTGCAAGAGCCGACTAGGGGGGACAAACAAACTGTTGGCAAAAGTAGGAGCGCCATACCACTGATACCGCTGCTGCTCTGGACGATCGGAGCTTAAGAATGTGACACCTACAGCCCGCCGCACCCAGTGGTCTTGGATAAATATCTGCCCCTTATCATTCTGTTGCCAGGGTACATTGTAGGGTTTGCCATTGAGTTCAATTTTGCTACCTGCCTCTGCCCCCCCCCACCAGCACAGGACAAGGAGTAAAAACCCTATTGTCTCCCTTGTTGTTGCCACGCCTGCCACAGAGTTAGCCCCCCCACATAACCATAACCGATCGTGTACATGAGCAGATAGGGCAAAGAAGTGAAAAACGACTCCCGCCATGCCACCACCATAGCTATTAGACCATAGACACAGAGAGCAAGTTCCCCCAAAGCCATGGGGTCAAAGGGTAGCTTATACACTTTATCTTGCCAGCGATCAGCCGTAGTTTTGATATTGAACTTAGGTGTACGACGAAAATGGACACCGTAGTTAAACAAACCTTCCAAGACCGCTCGGCTATTATTCAGGGATAGCCCTGTCCCCAACAGAGAGAGGAGAAACACCCGATCAATATGCTGCCACCAACTTTTAGGATAGATTGCCCTCTGTCCTGCTAGGTAGAGGATAGTTGGTCCCAGAGCCGCTGGCGTAATAAAGCCCCAAAAACTCATCACTGATTCCTTAAGGGTGGGAACATCTTGGGGCAAAAGTAGCATAGTGGGAATTGCCAGCAACAGTGCCCCCAGAGCAAATAACTGAGTAGCATAGCCCGTGAGATGAATAGTCGCCTGAATTTTTGCCAGATAGGATAGTTGGGGATGGGACCACACCTGGGGCAATAATTTCTTGGCACATTGGATAGTTCCCTTAGCCCAGCGAAACTGTTGTAACTTAAAGGCTGCCATTGCCACAGGTAGTTCAGCGGGAGCCACGATCGTGCGGTCGAACAAAATCCGCCAGCCCTGCAACTGCGCCCGATAACTCAAATCCGTATCCTCTGCCAAAGTGTCCCCCTGCCAGCCCCCACTACTTAAAATTGCTTCTTTGCGCCAAATCCCCGCCGTGCCGTTGAAATTCAACAGCCAGTTGTTGACCGATCGGGACTGTTGCTCTACCATAAAATGCCCATCCAGACAAACCGCCTGCAGTTTGGTCAAGAGGGAATAATTGGGGTTGAGATGTCCCCAGCGCGTTTGCACCACACCAATGCGATCGGCAGCAGGATAGTTAAAAAAGTGACTGATAGTCTCCTTTAACCAGCTCGGTTCAGGCACAAAATCGGCATCAAACATAGCAATAAATTCCCCTTGAGCAGCGGTTAGACCTGCCTGTAATGCCCCTGCCTTGAACCCCTCGCGATGGGAGCGGTGGGTATAGCTAATCCAGTGTCCTTTAGCCTGATATTCCGCCACGATCGTCTGCAAAATTGTGCGTGTATCGTCCGTAGAGTCATCCAAAACCTGAATAAACAACCGATCCCGTGGGTAATCCAACTGACAGACCGCATCCACCAGGCGTTGCACTACATACCGTTCGTTGTAGATTGGTAACTGTACTGTCACGACAGGCAATTCCTCTGGTGGCAGAGATGTGGTCGAACGGGGAGCAGGCTTATTCATCAAAGTCAAAAAGAGGGAATTTAGCCCATAGAGAAGCAGCCACAGGGCGACTAAGCCATTAAATACCGTCAAAAAACCGACTAGGACGAAAATACTCTCTAACCCTTCCAACTAGCCACAAGTAGTAGAAATACCACGAAACCCGTTATAAGGATAGATACACTTTGCAGTATCATAGGATGCTAGATAGGCACTAAACTATATGATCAATAGAGTCCACCTAGTAGGGCGAGCTGGCAAAGACCCTGAGATTACCTTTTTTGAGTCGGGTAACTGTGTCTCCAAATTCACTTTGGCTGTTAATCGGCGTACCAGTAACCGTGATGAGCAACCCGACTGGTTCGATATAGAAATATGGGGAAAAAGAGCAGAGGTAGCAGCCAATTACGTGAAAAAGGGACACCTGGTGGGGATTGTAGGCTCTTTGAAATTCGATCGGTGGAAAGACAAAACCACAGGGGAAGACCGCTCCCGTCCAGTAGTGCTGGTAGATGAGCTGGAACTCCTGACTTCCAAAAAAGAAGCGGAAGCTATGGCAACAGGAGGAAATGACTTTTAATGACCCCCAAGCTGATCATTCACGGTGGGGCAGGGGATGACCCCGAAGGCAAAGGTAACCAAGCGGAAACTAGGGCTATCCTGCAACAAATAACTAGAGCGGTTTACAGTAAGCTCCTGGAGGGGGCAAGCGCCCTGGAAGCGGTGATTTATGCCTGTCAACTCCTAGAGGATGAACCCCGTTTCAACGCTGGTACTGGCTCTGTCCTGCAGTCCGATGGGCAAATTAGAATGAGTGCTTCCCTCATGGATGGGCAGCGCCAAAGTTTTAGCGGCGTCATCAACGTCAGCCGTGTAAAAAACCCTATCCACCTTGCCCAGTTTTTACAAAATAGTCCCGATCGAGTCCTCTCTGACTACGGTGCTTTGGAACTAGCCAGGGAGTTAAATATCCCTCCTTACAACCCCTTGACTGACCAAAGACTCCAGGAGTGGGTAGAAGAAAGAAAAAGCAACTTCCAGCGCAAAATGGCAGAGGTAATACTCAGGGAAAAAGGTACGATCGGGGCTGTCGCCCTTGACCAGGAAGGGAGACTGTGTGCCGGCACCTCCACAGGGGGCAGGGGCTTTGAACGCATTGGCAGAGTGAGCGATTCCGCCACCCCCGCTGGCAATTACGCCAACAGTTTTGCTGCCGTCAGTTGTACAGGGGTAGGGGAAGACATCCTGGATGAAGGCTTAGCCGTCAAAATCGTTACCCGTGTCACCGATGGCATGACTCTCCAAGCAGCCCTGGAAAAATCCTTTGCCGAAGCTCGCAGCCGTCACCGTGATTTTGGTGCGATCGCCATTGACCACACAGGAGCGATCGGGTGGGATAAAACCTGCCCCGTGCTGTTTGCCGCCTACCATGACGGGGAGCAAGTGGGAGACACGTTAAGCTAAAGGTGACCATCGATACTATGATCGACAAGGAAACAATCCCACAGCACTATGGCAAATCTCAAGAGTATTCGCGACCGCATCAACAGTGTCAAAAACACCCGCAAAATCACTGAAGCCATGCGCCTAGTGGCAGCAGCAAAAGTGCGGCGTGCCCAACAACAGGTGATCGATGCTAGACCCTTTGCCGATCGCTTAGCCCAGGTTCTCTACCGGTTACAGACCCGCCTCAAGCTAGAAGATGTGGACTTACCCCTACTGCGGACACGGCAAGTGAAAACCGTAGGGTTATTAGTAATTTCGGGGGATCGGGGTCTCTGTGGCGCTTATAACGCCAATATCATTCGCTATGCGGAAAACCGCGCCAAGGAACTGCAGGAAAAAGGTTTGAGCTATCAATTTATTATTATTGGCAGAAAAGCCCTACAGTACTTCAGCCGTCGCCAGCAACCCATTCTAGCCTCCTACACTAATTTGCCCCAAATCCCCAGCGCCACTGAATCTGCCAAGATTGCCACTGAATTTACCGATAACTTTTTGGCAGGTAAACTCGATCGGGTGGAGTTGCTCTACAGTCGCTTCGTATCTTTGATCAGTTCCAGACCCGTCACCCAAACCCTCTTACCCCTGGAACCCCAAGGTCTTGAACCCAAGGATGATGAAATCTTTCGTTTAGTCATTAGGGGCGGTAAGTTTGGTGTAGAGCGAGAAGTCCTGGAGACCACCGTTAGAGAAATTCCCCGCGATATGATTTTTGAGCAGGATGCCGTACAACTGTTGAATGCTCTGCTACCCCTTTATGTCAACAACCAACTGCTGCGCGCGTTACGGGAAGCGGCTGCTAGTGAACTTGCGGCGCGGATGACTGCCATGAGCAACGCCAGTGACAACGCGGCGGAACTTGCCCGTGTACTGACCCTGAGCTACAACAAAGCCCGCCAAGCTGCCATCACCCAGGAAATTATTGAAGTGGTATCTGGTGCCGCTCCCGTCTCCTCCTGATAAAATAGGAGAAGTAGAATTAGACCAACTACCACTCTAGTTCCATGCCAGCCCCCAACCGTTCCCTGCGCAATACCTTTGCCCGCTATGAATCAATGCGCTTACAGGCTCTGCTGCCGCCTGAACTACAAGCATGGGTCAAGGTGATCCAGGCGGATGGGGTGCGTCCCAAGCTTATCTCCTGTGAGGAGGCGGGGGGAGACGAGGTGGTCATCTTAATTGACATGCCCAAATGGGAACGTCTCTCGGAAGACCAACGCAACTTGCTATTTTGGCATGAGGTAGCTCGCATTCAAAATGACAATGTGCCCAAGGATGGCTGGGAAGTAGCAGCCTTAGCGGTGGGTCTGGGTGGCGCTGTGGGTGAGCTGTGGGTACAAAATGGTGCTCTCTTTTTGGCGGCGTTAGCTGTCTGTGCGGTGGCAGGATTTCAACTCTGGCGCAAGGGGACAACCAAAAAGGATATTCGCCGTTTGATTGAGGCAGACCAGGGGGCAATTCGCCTAGCCGTGAAAAACGGTTATAAACTCCCTGATGCCTACAAGAGTTTGGGAACAGCGCTGAAAACCATGCTGAACCAAGCTAAGGGTAGACAAAAGATGGTCCTAGAGGCACGGCTAGAAGCTCTCAGGGCAGATGCCGCCCGCGCTAAACGCAACTACGATGGTTGAAGTAGCTCTGAGGAATAGTTATGCGTATTCTGCACACCATGTTGCGGGTAGGGGATTTGGAGAAGTCCCTTGATTTTTACTGCAATGTTTTGGGTATGAATCTCATTCGGCGCAAGGATTATCCAGGGGGTCGTTTTACCTTGGCATTTGTCGGTTATGGCAGTGAAGAAGAGGGAGCAGTCATTGAACTGACCCACAACTGGGATACGCCCTCCTACAATATTGGTGATGGCTTTGGTCACGTAGCTCTAGGGGTAGAAGATATTTACAGTGCCTGTCAGGCAATTCGGGAAAAAGGGGGCAAAATTGTGCGCGAACCCGGTCCCATGAGGCACGGCACCACGGAAATTGCTTTTGTGGAAGACCCCGATGGCTACAAAATTGAGTTAATCCAATTGAAGAACCGCCAAGACTAGTGCACCGCCTTCTGTTTCGCGTGGGGTTAGGGATAACGCTGGTATTTTGTCTGGTGGCTGTCCTTACCCCTCTTCTCATCCGATCGGGTTGGCTCTACGACCCCAATACTTTCCTGGATTTCCCTGTTCATTCCCCTCCTTCCTGGAGTCACTGGCTAGGGACAGATTTACAGGGACATGATGTCTTGGCACGGGTACTGGCAGGAACAGGGGTAGCTTTACAGGTGGTGTTGTTTTCCACAGTGGTTAGTGTCACGATCGGTCTGCCGCTGGGTTTGTGGAGTGGTTATAGTGGTGGCTGGCTCGATCGTTGCCTGGTTTTCCTCATGGATGCTATCTATACAATTCCCAGCCTACTGTTATCAATCGCTATTGCCTTTGTGGTGGGCAAGGGAGTGGGAAATGCTGTGATTGCTCTGAGTGTGGTATATATTCCCCAGTATTTTCGCCTATTCCGTAATCAGACCGTCAGCGTAAAAAATGAATTATATATTGAGGCAGCCCGATCGTTGGGAGCCAGTCAGTTTTGGATTTTATGGCGGTATGTGTTACCGAATGTATTACCTAGCCTACCGGTACTGCTGAGTTTGAATAGCGCTGATGCCGTTTTGACCCTGGCGGGGCTGGGATTTTTAGGCTTAGGGGTACCGCCAGAGATACCAGAATGGGGACATGACCTCAAACAAGCCCTCGATGCCCTGTCTACAGGAGAACCGATTTGGTGGACAACCTTTTTCCCTGGACTTGCCATTACTCTATTAGTTACAGGTTTATCTTTAGTAGGAGAAGGATTAAAAGTCCACGGAGATAGACGCAGGGAGATGCATGTATCAGAGGGATTATGACAACAATTTTCCTATTTTTACTATTGTTTTTCCTGGTTGAACTAGTGATTGTGTTAGTAAATCTAGCCTTGCGTTTATTAGTAACGATGTTTGTGATATACGATCAAGTACAAAAGATGAAACGAGGAGAACCTAACTTAAACAGAATAGCTGCCACTAGAGCGCAGCGACTGCTATAGTGTATACCCCAATCTGACCTGGATTTTCTGACCGATCAGGAGTTTTTGTTTTACGGGGCTTTCGAATACGAAAATATTCCCTTGCTCATCTGGCAACAGTCTAAAACGCAGCGATACTTTGGCGTGCACAACTATCAAATTGCAGAATTCATGACCCTATTTACAGAAAATGTTTCCCTTACTTCTTCTAATAACTTAGATAGCTTTTTGTTCCCACTAGCACAGGGGAGTTTCTTTCAACAGCTAACTACTGACAGCTTGGCAGAGCTATGGCAATATCACCTGGACGGGGAAACTTTCCTGCAAGATGAATACGGTGTCCCTGCTCTCAATATCCCTTATGACATAGAGCAAATCATCGCTTCAAGAACTATCGAGCTTGGCAAAACAATTGCTAGTATATCCCTGTATTAGTTGCCTGCCCCCTACTGGTACTATTTTAAAAGGGGCAAGTACAATAATATACCCGTCGCTAAGCAGCTAACTGACCCTCACTATAAACATCTTTACCGTAATAACTCCCTCAAAATTGTCTAAATTTTCGTTGACTCCAAATTTTGCAAAAGCCCGATAATGTACTACTCGAGGAGCCTGCTAGGTTGAAACATCTCGGCTCCTAGTGCTGTGCTGTATCCCGCTCTAACATCTAAAGGTTACTGACTTAGTTGGGTTCGCCACTCGGTGAGTTTCTTTCTCACTTCCTCCTTCATGACACTGTGCAATCGCCTCTGGGGAGCAATTTTTGCTCTCTGCTTCCTGTGCATACTCTTCTGGGCAGACCGTACATCCTGTTCCAGGTGGAGGGCAGACATCCACTCGGCACCAAATCCCCCCACTGTCAGCTGCTGGGCACGATCGGATGTCACTACAATTATCCGCCTGAGCTTGCGCAGCTGGGCACAAACTTTCTCAATGTAGCTGTCTGCTGTTTGGTGATAGTCAGTGTAATGAAGTTTCAAGTACTGGGTTACATCCTCCGTTGACCCGGGGTGGGGCTGGTTGTAGGCATCAAAAACGATCGTGGTATGAAACCCCCTGTAGGCACTGTAGCTAGCGAGAATTTCCACTAACCTGTCCCTGGCCAGGGCGATATTACCTGTTGATTTTAATTCCTGCAGGGACTGCCAAGTTCCTACTACATTGTATCCATCTACCAGCATCACAGGGGGAGACATAGTGAATTTTTGTAACGTCTACCCCTATTGTGCCCTATGCCGATTCCGTTTTGGGGAGAGAAGATGGGTGCATGAGAACCCTGGCGGTGGATAATTCCCGTACCATCTCGGTAGTAATTACACACCTCCTGGGTACACTGGAGTCTTTGCGGGAAGGCAGCTCGTACATTATATCCAGCATCAACTGCTCCACAATGCTGCGCAGTGCCCTTGCCCCTGTCTTGCGCCGATAGGCTTCCTGGGCGATCGCTCGCAGTGCCTCCTCTTGAAATTCCAGGTGGATGTTGTCCATCAGCAGTAGCTTTTGGTATTGCTTCACTAAGCTGTTGCGGGGAGTAGTGAGAATGGAAACTAGGGCTTCCTCATCTAGGGGGGTGATGACAGCTGTAACAGGTACGCGCCCAATAAATTCAGGAATCATACCGTAGCGGACAAGGTCTTCTGGCTGTAGTTCTTTCAGCAAATCGGCTTTGCGGTCTTCCTTGCTGGCAATTTGGTTCGGTTCAATTTCAAAGCCAATGGGCGAGCGTTTGCGACAGCGCTGTTCAATGATTTTGTCTAAGCCCTCAAAGGCTCCCCCACAGATAAATAGAATGTTCTTGGTGTCGATTTGGATGCACTCTTGGTAGGGATGCTTTCTGCCCCCTTGGGGGGGGACATTGGCGATCGTGCCCTCCAGAATCTTTAGCAATGCCTGTTGGACACCTTCCCCTGACACATCGCGAGTAATAGATGTGTTTTCTCCTTTACGGGCAATCTTGTCGATTTCGTCAATATAAACGATACCCCTTTGGGCTTCCTCCACGTCTAGGTCAGCTGCTTGGAGGAGGCGCAACAAAATATTTTCCACATCTTCCCCCACGTAGCCTGCTTCCGTCAGAGTAGTAGCATCGGCAACCGCAAAGGGGACATCCAGTAATTTCGCTAGAGTTTGGGCAAGGAGGGTCTTACCACACCCCGTCGGACCAATGAGGAGGATGTTGGATTTTTGTAACTCCACGCCGTCCTCATCTTCATCGAGGCAATTTAGGCGCTTGTAGTGGTTATAGACGGCAACTGCAAGAATCTTCTTCGCCTCTTCCTGACCCACAACGTGCTCATCGAGGAATTTCTTGATCTCCCTCGGTTTGGGCACCTGGTGTAGATTCTTGCCCCTGCGTTTGCGCTTGTCCCCCGGCTCCCGCCGCTGCTGCTGCGGTACCAGTTCTTCCTCGAGGATTTCGTTGCATAACTCCACACACTCATCACATATGTAAACCCCAGGACCGGCAATCAATTTGCGCACCTGTTCTTGGGACTTACCACAGAAGGAGCATTTGAGGTGAGTGTCGTACTTAGGCATGGCTGTTTCTCCTCACAGAACTTCAATTACGGTGGGTGGTTTGGGCGCGAGGGCGGAACGGGGACTGTACATCACCTCATCAATTATGCCGTAAGCCTTAGCTTCTTCAGGGGACATGAAGAAATCCCGATCGGTGTCCCGTTCGATTTTTTCCAGGGGTTGTCCTGTGCGTTCTGCCAAGATACGATTGAGTAAGCCTTTGATGTAAAGGATTTCCCTAGCTCTAATTTCAATGTCGATAGCCTGCCCCTGGGCTCCCCCTAGGGGTTGGTGAATCATAATGCGCGCACTCGGGAGGGAATAACGCTTGCCCTTGGCACCCGCCGCTAACAAGAATGCCCCCATACTAGCGGCTAATCCCATGCAGATGGTGCACACATCAGGGCGAATGTGTTGCATGGTGTCGTAAATACCCATGCCTGCCGTCACCGACCCCCCTGGCGAGTGAATGTACAAGTATATGTCCTTTTCTGGGTCTTCTGCTTCCAAGTATAGGAGTTGGGAGATGACTACATTGGCTACCTTGTCGTCAATCCCTGTACCCAAAAATACTATGCGCTCCTGTAATAAACGGGAATAAATGTCGCAGCTGCGCTCCCCTCGATCGGTCGTTTCTACAATAATAGGCACCCGATCGTTTGCCCAAATGTGATCCATAGTTACTTTGCCTAACTGTCCGTATTATGCCCTAAATCCGCTGCCTCTGGGGTAGGGTGTTCCTCCTGGTCTGGGTCAGACGATTCTAGTTCATCCACTAGCTCGATCGTGGCATGGTGTTTCAACCAATCCAGTGCCAGGTCTTTTTTGAGGGATTCTGCTACAAACTCCGCCAGCGTGTCTTTATCATAGTTGCGACCGCGCAGGGCTTCTTTGTACTCCCGCAGTTGTTCTTCTACCGCTTCTGGCTTGGGGGTGAGATTCTCTAATTCCGCTATCTTGAGGAGGGCAAAGCTTTGCTTTAGGCTGCTGATTGCCTCTGGTGTTACGAGATCCCGCAACTTCTTAGTCAGGTCTTCATCTGCCAACAGCTGTTCAGCTTGGTCGGGGTCAGTACCTACCATTGTCAAGATGTGCCGCGCCCGTTGCTTGGTGAGCTTGTCAACTTCGGCTTGAACCATACTCTGGGGCAGGTCGACGGTGGTAATCGCCTCTAGGGCGGCGAGTAGCGCTTCCGTAATATTGGCATCGGTTGCTGCTGCTGCTTCCTCGATCGCTTGTTGCTGCAGATATTCCTGTAACTCCGCTAGGGTTTGTTTGTTGCTGATAGTGCGGGCAAATTCATCGTCGAGGGGTGGTAAATCACGGTACTTGATGTCGACGATTTTGTGTTTTACCCTTACCCGTTTTTCCCGCAAATGCTCCAGGGGAAAATCCTCCGGCAGAGTCATCTCCTGCTCTTTTTCTGCCCCTACGTTCATTCCCAGCAGCATACGGAAGAGTTCATACTGCAATACATTCTCTTCTAGGGCTATTTGCGCTGCTTCCCCTGCCATCGTTTCTATGACTTCGTTGCTCTCAGGGTCAATGATGACAGAATCCAAGGTCACCACATCTTCCGCTTGGACAGGACGATCGTCTACGGGTACGAGGGTAGCGTGGCGGCGGCGATACTGCTTGAGGATTTTGTCGACATACTCAGGGTCAGGCTTGACCTTGCCCGCTGTCACTTGCAGATTTTTATAGTCCCCCAGTTGAACTTCTGGCTCGTAGTCAAGGGTAAGAGAAAAGGAGAACTGGGAGCCAATCTGCAAACTGTTGAGGAGTTGTTCCCCCTCTGGTTCAATTTGGGGGCGGCCAATCAGGGACTTGCCCTTCTCTTGGGCTTGGGAAAATACCTGCTTGAGGGCATCTTGGAGCAGTTCATCAAATACAGAGGCTTTCAGGGATTCTGTCCCTACCTGGTTAATGACAATCTGCCTTGGAGCTTTGCCAGGACGAAATCCAGGCACGCGCACTTTGCGCATGAGGTCAGTGAGTACCCGATCGTAAATTCGGCGGGATTGCTCACCGTCAATCTCAATATGGAAGCGAATCTGACTACCGGGGAGTAGTTCGGAGGTGATTTTCATGCCAAGAGTTTTTCACTAGCTCCCCATGTTAGCACATCAGGCTGCCTTCTCCAGGGAGGAGCGGAGGGCAGTGATGCCTTTTTTCACCTGGCGGGAGACGGTGACGGTGGTCAGCCCCAACATCTGGGCAACTTGTTTTTGGGGCATATCCTCTAAAAAGACATACTCCAGAATCTGCCTGGTGCGGTGCTCCAGTTCTGCCAGCGCCTGCTGTAATCGCCAAATGTCTTCCTGGCTCTGATGGGAGCTGCGGGGATCACAGACGGTTTCGCCCAGGTTGGACTCGGTATCGTCCCTGAGGGGGGCATCCAGGCTGAGGGGGACGCGGTTGCGATGGGCTAGTTTGATGTCCTGCCAGTCCCTGGGGCTGATACCTAGGGCTTGGGCAATTTCTGCGTCTTGGGGTTCGCGCCCTAGTTTTTGCCGTAGTTCCTGTACTGCTCGCAGGGATTGTTGATACAGTTCGCTATAACGGCGAGGTAGACGTACAGCAAAACTGCGGTCTCTCAAATAATGTTGAATTTCACCCCTGATATAACGGGTGGCAAAGGAACTAAAGGCATAGCCGCGCTTGCTGTCGTAACGATCGATGGCTGCCAGTAGCCCCATGAAACCAATTTGCAAGAGGTCTTCATAGCTTTCGCTGGTCTGGTTTAGCCAGTAGGCAACCTCTTTTTTCACTAAGCCCGTATTGAGTTTGACTATTTGTTCTTTCAACCGCTGGGAGGGGCACTGCTGATATTGCTGCAGGAGAGTGTGGATTTCTAACTTGTGGCTGGGGGTGAACATGGCAACGGGTGAATCTACACAATCACTTTAGGGGAGTTGGTCAAGTTAGCCACCTGTTGGGTTGTTAGCAGTTACACCTAACAAGTTGTTAGGAGAATCCGCGCCGCCAGCATACCTGCGCCAAAGCCGTTGTCGATATTGACGACTGCTACACCCGCACTGCAACTGTTGAGCATGGTCAAAAGGGGGGCAATTCCCCCTAGGTGGGCACCATAGCCGATACTGGTGGGTACGCCAATTACAGGACAAGCCACCAGTCCCCCTACGACACTGGCTAAGGCTCCTTCCATCCCCGCTACCACAATTACTACCTGGGCTTTTTGCAGAATGTCCTGCTGTGCCAGGAGCCGATGCAGCCCCGCCACTCCCACATCCCACACTCTTTCCACGCTGAAACCCCAACACTCCACTGTCACTGCCGCCTCTTCCGCTACTGGTATATCCCCTGTCCCCCCTGTGAGAATGGTGACCCGTCCCGATCGTTTTACCACTTCTCCCAGAACCGCAATTCTGGCAAGGGGGTAGTAGTACAAGTTGCTTATGTCCCGTTGCACTGCCTGATAAACTTCTGGCGTGATGCGAGTTGCCATGACAATGGGGTGATGTTGCCGCAAAGTCTGCATGATAGCGCTAATTTGGGCGGGGGTTTTGCCTAGACCCAACACCACTTCAGGGAAGCTTTGGCGACGCAACCGATCGCTATCTACTCTGGCAAAGTCTCCCACTGTTTGGTAGCCCAAGCATTCTGCTAGTGCCTTTTCTGGGGACAGGCTACCTTGGGCAACTTGGTTGAACAGTTGTTTGAGTTTTTCTTCCATAGCTAGAAATTCTGTCGCCGCCGACTAATCGCATCACTTTCGTCGTAGATTTCCCCCACGATCTCTTCGAGGACATCTTCTAGCGTGACTAATCCCACTGTACCGCCGTACTCATCTACGACAATTGCCATGTGTAATCTCTGTTGCAACATTTCCCTGAGTAAATCCGCTAGGCGCTTGGTTTCAGGAATAAACACAGGTGTCACCATCACTTCGCTCACAGGAATATTGCCCCTGGTCTTGAGGGTTTGCAATGCCATCTTGAGAGTGATAATGCCCACGATCGTGTCTTTGGACTCCTCCTGGACAGGCAGGCGGGAAAACCCTGTCTGTAAACACAGATCTACTACATCTTCCAGGTAACAGGTAAAGCTAATCGTCTGCATATCAATGCGGGGTTTGACCACATCCCCAGCGCAAAGCCGATCGAGTACCAGTACTTTATCCAACAATTGCCGTCTATCCAGGTCAATATGCCCCTTGCGGTTGAGCACTTCAATTAAGAGTTGCAAATCCTGCAGTGATTCCCCTGTGCCCCGCTCCCGCACCCCCCAAGATCGCAACACTGACTCGGCAATCCATTCAAACAGCAGTAGCAGAGGTTGCAACAGTAAGGAGAGAACATAGACAGGACGCACCACTAGCCGAAAGAGGGGTTGACTGTTGGCAATGGCTAGGGACTTGGGTGTAATCTCGCCGACGATGAGAATGACCAGGGTGGTAGCAGTAGTAGCGATCGTCAGTGCCAGCCCCCCCTGCCCAAATAAAGTCACACACAGACTGGAAGCCAGTACCGCTATCCCCGTGTTGACAACGTTATTGAGAATAAGTAGAGTCGTAATGAATCTGCCCCGCTTTTGCAGTACCAGGGAATAAATCCCGCCCCGATCGCCTTGGTCTTGGATAATGGAGCGCAGTTTCAGGTTATCAAGGGCAGTAATAGCCGTTTCTGCCGCTGAACAGAGGGCTGAGACCGCCAGCAGTACAAATAAAATCAGCCCATTAACCCAAAAAATATCCCAGAAACTCTGCCCTGGGGAACCCTCACCCATAGTAAAGTCTTAGTGTACAAGGACTAGAACTGCCCATGACCCCCAATGTCGCGTCTAACCTGGTAAATGCTTTGCTCTCCTACAAGCCTATAGCCTCCTGGGCAAAACAGCAAGCCCGCCAAATGATGATCAACCGCGCTGCCCAGATTGGCATAGATTGGCACGATCGGGTAGCACAGTTACAGAAACATGATTTGGAAGCAGCTCTGGCAAAAGTACGCAATCCCCAAGTTAAGTATCCTGGTTACTATCTCCGATCGTTTCATGGCTACGAATATGGCAATTTAGGCTGGGAACCCGCCCTAGAGGTGGAAGTAGCTGCCTATGCTGTCCATTCCCGCATCTGGTCAAAAACAGGGGAAAAAGGGGGGGATGCCCAACTGCGCGCTAGCTATCACCAACAACTGTTCCCTCGCCTAGCTAACCCCCAACGCATTCTCGACGTGGGCTGTAGTGTAGGTATGAGTACCAGAGCTATGCAAGCCGTCTACCCCCAAGCAGAAGTAATAGGACTGGACTTGTCGCCCTACTTTCTAGCAATTGCCCAGCTAGAACCCTCGCCCATCCAGTGGGTGCACGCCCCTGCTGAACAGACGGGCTTACCCGATCGCTCTTTTGACCTTGTCTCCCTTAGTTTAATCTGCCATGAACTACCCCAGTCCGCCACCAGGGAAATTTTGGCAGAAATGCACCGCATTTTGCGCCCAGGGGGAACTTTCGCCATGTTAGATATGAATCCCCAATCAGAAGTCTATCGGCGGATGCCCCCCCTGATCCTGACTCTCCTAAAAAGCACAGAACCCTACCTCGATCAATACTTCAGTTTAGACATGGGGCAAGCCCTGACAGCAGCAGGGTTTGTGGGTGTGGAGATTATCCCTGTCAGCCCCCGCCATCGCGCAGTAATCGCCCGTAAGGACTAGGCAGATTTTGCCACTGCCAGATGGGGTATTGACTCAATCCCAGCGTCAGCAGGAATAAGAGTAATACAAGTCAACTCAGGGGGACAGTTGAGACGACCAGGGAGATAGGTGCCCAAGCCCCGATTGACATAGAGCCAATTCTGCCCAATGCGATGCAAGCCCTGCGCCCATTCCCAGTGTTTGACCACCTCATGGGTAGAACGCCATAACAGCTTACGTACCGATCGGGGCATACTCAAGCGCAATCTGCGGGCGTAAGCCATAATGGGACCAAGGTGGGGTAAAACAATTTGACCGCCGTGGGTATGTCCAGAGAGTTGTAAATCCACCCGCCACTTCTGCAGAACTGCCGCCGTATCAGGGTTATGGGAGAGGACAAGGCGCGGGATATGGGGGGGAATAGAGGGCAACACCTGCTGGGGCAAGAACAAATCCGACCAGTAATCCCCTAAACCCACGATCGCTAATTCCTCTCCCCAGGGATAGACCACCGCATTTTCCAACACCTGCAGCCCCCAGCGGGTCAAAGTCTTGGTGATTAACTCACGGGAATGGGGCAACTCCAAGTCGTGGTTACCCAGAACAGCAAATATCCCCACCTTTGCCCGCAACTGCCCCAGGTAGGGGGCTAACTCCAGGATTGGCTCCGGTTCATGGGTGACAAAATCTCCCGTCAACGCTACCAAATCAGGGGCAAAGGCATTAGCTTGAGCGATCGTCTCCCTAAGCAGCTTCACCCCCAGGCGCAACCCGTCAAAATGGAAGTCAGAAAGGTGTACAATACGAAGACCAGCTAACCTCTGTGGTAAGGCAGCGATCGGAACAGTGACATAATCCACCTGCAGCTTTCCCGCTACCAATTGATGAATCACGACCTCACCTTAACCCTTTGTTATTAGCATAAGTATTTCTGCTCAAGTTTATGTAAATTTTCTTATCTTTTAACATGGCTTTGATTCAGTGGTATCCCGGACACATCGCCAAGGCAGAAGCGGCCCTCAAAGAACAACTCAAGCTGGTCGATCTAGTATTGGAAGTGCGCGATGCCCGCATACCCCGATCGAGTGCCAATCCCCGTCTGAGGGAGTGGAGTAAAGGCAAACACCACTTATGTATACTTAATCGGATTGACCTAATTGGTGAAGAATTATTACAGCAGTGGTATGGGTGGTTTCGTGCCCAGGAAATGGTAGTCTATGGCACCAATGGGCAGACAGGGGAAGGAGTAGCCCAGTTAATGCAAGCAGCGCAACAGGTAGGTATAGCTATCAATCAAAAACGGCAGCAGCGGGGGATGTTACCCCGTCCCGTGCGGGCAGTGGTGGTGGGCTATCCCAACGTGGGGAAATCGGCGTTGATCAATCGTCTGCTCAAGCGGCGCGTCGCTCCCAGCGCCAACAAACCCGGTGTAACCAGGCAACTGCGGTGGATTCGCATATCTGAGCAAATTGAACTGCTAGACACCCCTGGCATTCTCCCCCCCCGCCTGGAAGACCAAAATGCTGCCCTCAAGCTGGCTATCTGTGATGACATTGGACAAGCCGCCTACGACCCCATCTCTGTTAGCAGCGCCCTCCTGGACATGTTGCGGGAATTGGGAGTGAATATTACCGATCGGTACAATCTCAACCTAGAGGACTTCCCCAGTGGCGCAGACTATTTAGTAGCCCTCAGTGCCAAAACCAAGCAGCAGCAGGAGCGCACCGCCCAGCAAATTCTCCATGATTTTCGCCGCGGCAGGCTGGGCAAGATTGGGTTAGAGTACCCACCTAACTAGCGTAGTAAACTACTGCCCCATCTTCCATTCTATTTCCCACCGTCAGCAAGCCCTGGGTATAGAGAGCCTCTATAGTCTTTCTCACTTTGGCAGGGTCTTCACCCGTTTCAATCACACAGTCGGAAACCGTTGCGCCGTTGCGCTCGCGACAAATACGCAGGATTGCTACCTCCAGTTTTTCCTTTTCCTTGCTGGAAGCCCTTTCCGTAGGATAACCAATCTGTCTGACAACCAGCGGATAATTAAACTTGAGGTCAAATCTCTCCTGGGGCATTAACAACAGCCCAATCCCTTCTATAAAAGCAATTATCCACGTTATGCCTGTCCAACAAAAGAGGAAGTAGAGAATACCCCAACCCATCTCCCCTAGGTAAAACTTGTGTACCCCCAACCCCCCCAGGAAGAATGCTAACAGAGCCGCAACGATTTTCTCCTTCTTGTCTTGCATTGTAGCCCCATGACAGCCCCAACTCTAGCATATCACACCGCTTTGGGCTAAAGCATCAGTCTTTCCCTCCTATTAAAAATATTAAAAATATCTTAATCTTTGTATTCTTGCCTGTTGAGCAAAATACCTTAAACTATTAAGGAGCTGTCCCCAATTTAAGTAGTGATGCAAACCTCTGTAAATCTGTTTTGTAGTCATTGCCAGTCATCTTCTAGGGATACCTAGTAGTTGAGACGGGAAGTTTTTTATGCTAGGAAAAATTATTCAAAAACAGTCACTGAGGAATGTTATAGTCGTTCCTTTCGCCTTACAACTCCTAGTCGCAGTCGTTATCGTAGGTGTTACTTCCCTGCGGGCGGGCCAAAAATCAGTCCAGGAAGTAGCGGTGTTGTTCCAGCAGGAAGTTAATACGAGAATTGTGGGTAAATTGCGTAGTTACACAGAAACTCCCGATGTCATCAACCAACTCAATGCCGAAGCCTTCCTGAATGGTGATATTGATGTCTTAAATGCCTCCAGGGGTAAAAATTTATTTTGGCAACAAATTATAGTTTATCCTGGGATTAGTTTTGTGTACTGCGGTGCCGAAAAAGATGGTTCCTCTTTTGGCGTTGGGCGTTTGGCTGATGATATAGACACAAAGGTACTAAGCTACAGTAATGCCAAAACCAAATACCTTAAGGAAAACTATAGACTAAATGATAGGGGTGAGGTGGCAGAATTACTGCCTTTGAGGAGCACCCACAAACCCTTTGATGCTCGTCGTCGTCCCTGGTACACGGCTGCTAAGCAAAAAGGCAAACCTACCTGGAGTGAAATATATCTGGATTTTGGCACACTGTTACCGACAGTAACTGCTAGTTTTCCTGTCTACAATTCCGATCGCAAACTGCTGGGAGTCTGTGCTGTTGATTATTTCTTACCGCGAGAGGTCAACATGTTTTTATCTTCCCTGTCTGTTGGGAAAACAGGCATTGCTTTCATTGTGGAACGATCGGGCAGATTAGTTTCCACGTCTACCCCTGAACCAACTACTAGGGGTGAGGGAGAGAATTTAGAGCGCCTGTTAGCAAAGGAAAGTGCCCACCCCCTAATTAGAGAAATCGGCATCTACTTGCAGGATAAATTGCCGACGGTGCAAGGGTTATCAACTTTTGCCCACAAATTTAAGGGAGAACAGTTTTTTGTACAAGTGCAACCATTTCAAGACAAAGATAGCATCGACTGGTTAATTGTGACAGTGTTCCCTGAGTCAGATTTTATGGTGAGGGTTGAGCAAAATTTTTACACTACTCTGATTATTTTAGCTATTACATCAACAATTGCTGTCGTTACAGGTATTATTACAGCTGAATGGCTGAGCCAACCCATTCTCAATTTGGCAAAGGCAGCCAAAAGACTAGCAGAAGGTCAATTGATGCAAAAGGTAACGATTGCAGGTACAATGGAAACTCAGCAGCTAGAAACTGCTTTCAATCAAATGGCAGAGGATATACAAATTTTAGTAACTGACCTAGAGGAAAAAGTAGAGGAGCGCACCCAAGAGTTACAAGAGGCAAATCGGGAAATTCGTTTACTCAGTGAAAAGTTAAAGGAGGAAAATTTACGTCTTACTTCTGAGCTAGCAGCAACACGCAAAATCCAGCAGATGATCTTACCCAGGGGACAGGAGCTACACCACATTTGTGACCTAGAAATTGCTGAATTTATTATGCCTGCTGATGAAGTAGGGGGTGACTATTATGACGTTTTTTCCCACAACGGTAAGATTAAAATTGGCATTGGCGATGTCACAGGGCATGGACTGGAAAGTGGGATGATTATGTTAATGGCTCAAACAGCTGTACGCGCTTTAGCTAGCCAGAGTAATGGCAACATTGAGGAGGTTTTACAGAACATCAATCAAGTGATTTGGCACAACGTACAACGCATGCGGTCGGATAAGAATCTAACTTTGGCTCTCCTGGAATATGATAGAGGTGACTTAAGAATTGTCGGGCAGCATGAGGAGGTGATAATTGTCCGATCGGATGGCAATATAGAGAGAATTGACACAATAGACCTGGGTTTTCCCATTGGTTTAGAGCCAGAAATTAGGGATTTTCTCGCTGTTTATGAAGTGAAACTACAGCAGGGAGATGTGGTAGTTTTGTACACAGATGGAATTACGGAAGCGGAAAACGATCGGGGAGAATACTACGGTATCGATCGGTTAGTAGGGGTGGTCAGGGATCATCTTGGATGTTCGGCACAGGAGATTAACAATGCTGTCATTTACGATGTGAAAAAGCACATTGGTAAGCACAAAGTGTATGATGATATTACCCTTTTAGTAATGAAACAGCGTTAGAATTTACGCTATTTTTCCCCTAGACTGAGCAAGGCAAATTAAGTTAAAATAAGGTTAAACTGGTCAGGATTAGCGGTGTGCAGGTAAGTTCTCCTATCCAACTCATATTGTTTATAGACGATCGTCCCAGTTCCTTCGAGGTGGTGAAGGCAGTAGAGGAGTTTTTGCAGGGTTGTCCACCAGAGAGTGCGGAATTGCAAGTGATCGATGTGACGGGGCAGCCCTATCTGGCAGAACATTTTCGCGTTGTCCTCACCCCTGCCCTGTTAAAAATTTATCCTGCCCCCCGTCAGACCATTGCGGGCAAGAGTTTGATGGTGCAACTCAGGAATTCCTGGCATAGTTGGCAGTTAGCCCTCCAGAATTTGCAGTCAAATAACATTGACAGAAAGAATCAAATCGATCGATCGGCAGAAATAATTAAGATGACAGATGAAGTTTTCCGCCTGACGCAGGAGAAGAATTATCTGCAACAGCAACTGCATTTCAAAGACCGCATTATTGCGATGCTTGCCCATGACTTGCGCAATCCGATTACAGCGATTTCCTTGGCTTTGGAGACGCTGGACAACAGTGGGGAGAAGTTAGACCCTGAGCAACGGGAACAGGTTTTGCTGCATGCCCGCAAACAGGTACGCACAGCAGACAATATGATTACAGAAATTTTGGAGTCAGGGCGCGGGGAGGTCTTTCACTTTCCCATTCATCCCCAACGCACTAATATCAGTGAAGTCTGTCGGCGGGTGGTGGAAGATTATTACCTGCTACATAAATTGAAGGAAAAACAACAGGATTTGGTCACGGACATTCCCAACGATTTGCCCTATGTTTATGCTGATGGGGAAAGGGTACAGCAGGTGTTAGCTAACTTGATGGATAACGCCATTAAATATACGCCTGTGGGGGGCAAGATTCAGGTCACCGCTCTCCATCGTACATCGCAAAAGGTGGAAATCACCGTTACAGATACAGGTCCAGGTGTCCCCGCTGAGTTGCGGGAAAAAATTTTTGAGGAACAGTTCCGCCTCAGTCGGGATCAACAAACGGAAGGGTATGGTATTGGTCTGGCGGTCTGTAAACGTATCATCCGTGCCCACTACGGCAAAATCTGGGTGGACAGTCCCCCCAAAGGGGGATCGAGTTTCCATGTCACCCTACCGGTCTATTAGGGGTCAAGCGAGACTGAATTAATTCCAAACGGGAGAGGGAACTGACAGCAGCCTCACGGACGTAGCTATCAGTGGTTTCAGCTTCAATTAGGCGGGTCAGGACTGCTACCCCCCGTTCATCCCCGATCGAACCCAGTGCCCCCACGATGGAGACTGCCAAAGCAGGATTATCGGTAGTTTCCAACCCGCGGATGAGGACATCGACAACGGGTGTGCCAATTTCTCCCAGTGCCATAACAGCAGCAATATGCACAACGGGGTTGAGGTCTTGCATGGCTTGTTCTAAGGCTCTAATGCCTACTTCAGGAAAACCCTCGGCGCCAAAGTTGACGGCTACCTGTGCCAACGCCTTTGCTGCACTACCTCGCACGGTGACATCACTGCTGTTTAAGAGGGAATCCGCCAAAAAGGGTACAGCCTCGTAGCCAATTGCCCCGATCGTTTTTACCGCTGCGCGGCGATAGGTGGTGTCCGTTTCTCCCAATAATGCCATGAGGCGCGGGATAGTGGTTTCATCTTGTTGTTCCACGATCGCTGCCATTGCTCGCTCCCGCAGATGGGGATTGGGGTGCTTCAACTGCTCAAATAATTCATCCCAGTTAGTTGTCATAGATTTCTTGCGTCGAATATATGCCTAAGGGTAGCACGATCGATAGGGTGCCTTTGCTACGCTCAGGGGAATAGGTACGGGTGAGAGTCAAAGATGGGTCTGATGTCCTGCATCGCTATTCAAAACCAAAACCCCCTTTAGGAGGTCATCCTCTCCCTTCTCCCAGTGGAAACCCAAACCCTCACAAATTTTCCGCATCGCCGTATTCGTGGGAAGCATGTAGGCTTCAATCTGACTAACCTGCTCAACCCTGGCAATTTCCACTAAGCGTCGTAGGATTTCTGTGCCTAAGCCCTGCCGTTGATACCGATCGGCAACAATCATGGCAAATTCAGCATTATGGGAATTGTGGAAGCGCGTTAACCGCCCTACACCAATAATTAAATGCTTGCCCGTGGCAGGGTCTTTGTAGTCAGCTACCAGTACCATTTCGCGGTCATAGTCAATAAAGCAGATGCGGGTTAACCGATCGTGGGAGATGCGGTACTGCAGGTTGACCATATGGGCATAGCGCATATAGACGCTCTCTTCCGAGAGGAGCTTGTGGAATTCCACCATGAGGGGTTCATCCTCAGGACGGATGGGGCGGATAGTGACATGTAAGCCATTCTTGAGGGTAAAACAACTCATGTAATGACCGGGATAAGGACGGATTGCTAGTTTGGGCGGTTTCCCCTCTCTAAGTACCACGCGGGCATCGAGGGCAATGAGATGATCAGCAGAAGCCAGCAGCGGGTTAATGTCAATTTCCTGAATTTGTGGTTGTTCTACTACCAGTTGACTAAACTGCACCAAAATTTGCGCTAGAGCGTCTATATCCACCGGGCGATTGCCCCTTACCCCCTGGAGAGCATGGTAAATGCGAGTACGTTCCATCATCCGTTTTGCCAAGGTACTGTTAAGAGGCGGTAGCGCTAGTGCTCTGTCCTGATAGACTTCCACCAGTTGTCCCCCTGTGCCAAACAGGATTACTGGACCAAACTGCACATCTACGCTACTGCCCAGAATCAACTCATAGCCCTGGGCACGGAACATGGGTTGCACCGTTACTCCCAAAAATACATCGGGATACTGCTCCTCCCAAGCCCGTACATTCGTTCGAATCAACTGAAAAGCTGCTCGCACTGCGTCGGCATTGGCAAGATTTAACTGTACGCCCCCTACATCGCTCTTGTGCGTGATTACCTCCGATAGCAACTTCAACACCACGGGATAGCCCATCCGATCGGCAATGGCTACCGCTTCTTCCACGGTGAGAGCAATTTCCGTGGGCACGGTGGGAATCCCATAAGCGGTGAGGACTTGCTTAGCTTCGTACTCCGTCAGGATATAGCGATCGTGGCGCAGGGCTTGCTCACAGATTTGTTGCACGAGATGGCGATCGGGGGTGAAGTCATCGGAATCGGGGGGCAGTTGGGGTGTTTCGTAGAGGGCACGCAGATTGCTGCTGTAGCGACACATGTAGTTGAAAATGTGGGCTGCCGTATCCGGGTAATTGAAGGTGGGAATAGCGGCATCATTGAGGGCATGCATAGCAGGGGCTACTCCCTCTCCCCCCATCCAACTGGCAAGAATTGGCTTTTGGCAATGCTGGGCACATTCAATCAATTTGGTCGCTGTCTCCGTCGGTTGGGACATCGCTTGGGGCGTGAGAATCACCAAAATGGCATCGCTGTTGGGGTCAGTAGCGACAACCTCCAGGGCCTGGGCATAGCGATCGGCATCCGCATCCCCCAAAATGTCTACGGGGTTGCCGTGACTCCAGTGGCTAGGCAAAATCTGATCTAGCTTGGCTATGGTTTCTGGGGCTAGTTCTGCCAATCTTCCCCCCCCTTGGATAAAGGCATCGGTGGCGATTACCCCCGGTCCCCCCGCATTGGTGAGGATGGTTAGCCGATTGCCCTTAGGCAGTTTGGGTTGCTTGGAGAGGACTTCCGCCATGTCGAATAGGTCAGAGATGTTATCCACCCGCAACACCCCGCAGCGCCGAAACGCCGCACTCAAAACTTCATCACTCCCCGCCAGTGCCCCTGTATGGGAAGTAGCTGCCTGGGCAGCCGCCTCTGTCCGCCCCGCCTTCAGCACAATGATTGGCTTGGTTAGAGCTACCTCCCTAGCCGCCGAGAGGAAAGAACGGGCATCCCCGATCGATTCCATATACAGCACTATGCTTTTGGTGTTGGGGTCGTCGCCGAGGTAGTAGATTAAATCCCCCCAGCTCACATCCACCATTGCCCCGATGGAAATAAAGGCACTAAAACCAATGTTTTCCTGGAAACTCAAATCGAGGATAGAGGTACACAGCGCCCCACTTTGGGAGATAAATCCTACCGAGCCAGGACGGGCGATCGTGCTAGCAAAAGTAGCATTCAAGCCAATCACGGGATTCATTACCCCTAGGCAGTTGGGACCAATGATGCGCATCTGTCCCGCCTTAGCCAGAATTTGCCGCTCCAACTCCACCCCCTCCGGTCCAACCTCCCGAAATCCTGCTGACACCACTATTGCCCCCTTTACCCCCGCCTGGGCACATTCGGCAATCACACTAGGCACACTGGGAGCAGGGGTAGCAATGACTGCCAGATCAACCCGATCGGGTACTTCTTTGATACTGGGGTAGGCTTTGATCCCCAACACACTGGGGCGTTTAGGATTGATGGGGAAGACTGTCCCGCCAAAAGGCGTGCTGATTAAATTCCATAGGAGCGTCCGTCCCACACTCCCTGGGCGTTCCGTTGCCCCAATTACCGCCACATTCTGGGGACGAAAGATGGCATCGAGGGGGTAGCGCTGTCCTGCACGCCAAATATCATAGACAGATTCCTGGGTAGGAGCGGTGGCTAATACCATAGTAATTACCTCTAGCTAATGGGGGTCAGGGGTTGGTGGTAGAGAGCGCTATCTAAACGACAGCCCTGGAAGGAGAGAACGTATAGCTCCTTGAGGTCGCGAATGAGGGGGTAGCGGGGATTAGCGCCTGTGCACTGGTCGTCAAAGGCCTGTTCTGCCATTTTTTCCACCTGTTCGTAAAACTCCCGCTCCTTATCAGGCAACGCCTCCTTGATGGACAGGGGAATGTCCAGTTGCTGTTTGAGATTGTCGATCGCCTCTACCAACCTCTCCACTTTTTCCTCCTCCGTTCTTCCCCCTAGACCGAGAAAGTCGGCAATTTCCGCATAGCGCTGTTTGGCGTGGGGGTAGGTGTACTGCGGGAAGATGGCTTGTTTGAAGGGAGCATCCGTAGCGTTGTAGCGAATGACATGGGAAATCATCAAGGCGTTAGCTAGACCGTGGGGCAGGTGGAAGGTTGAACCCAGTTTGTGCGCCAGGGAGTGACAAATTCCCAGGAAGGCATTGGCAAAAGCCATCCCCGCGATCGTGGCAGCATAGTGGACTTTTTCACGGGCAAGCGGGTCTTTGGCACCATGTTTGTAGGCGCGGGGCAAATACTCAAACAACAACTTGATTGCCTCCAATGCCAGCCCTTCCGTAAATTCCGTTGCCAGAACAGACACATAGGCTTCCAACGCATGGGTCAGAGCATCAATTCCCCCGTAGGCGGTCAGTTTCTTAGGCATATGCATCACTAATTCGGGGTCAACGATCGCCATCGTTGGTGTCAAGGCATAGTCTGCCAGCGGATACTTAATGCCCGTCTTGTCATCCGTAACTACAGCAAAGGGAGTGACTTCCGAACCCGTCCCCGAAGTGGTAGGAATTGCCACCATAATTGCCTTTTGTCCCAAGGGCGGCAGGACATAGACTCGCTTGCGAATGTCCATAAACCGCATGGCAACCCCAGAAAATTCCACCTCTGGATGTTCGTACATCAGCCACATCACCTTGGCAGCATCCATCGGTGAACCACCCCCAAAAGCAATAATCACGTCCGGCTTAAAGTTGCGGCAGCGATCGAGTCCCTTTTGCACATCACTGAGTTTGGGGTCTGGCTCCACTTCAAAGAAAATCTGAAACTCAATCCCCAGTTCTTCCAGTACCTCCTCCACTTCCTTGAGCATCCCCATGTCAAACAGGGGTTTATCTGTAACAATGAATGCCCTTTGTTTGCCCTTCAATTCCTGCAATGCTACAGGCAAACAACCGTACTTGAAGTAAATTTTGGGAGGTACGCGGAACCACAGCATATTTTCTCGGCGCTCTGTCACCGTTTTGATGTTGAGAAGATGGTGAGGTCCCACATTCTCTGACACAGAATTGCCGCCCCATGTCCCACAACCCAACGTTAATGAGGGGTCGAGCTTGAAGTTATACAAATCCCCGATCGCTCCCTGGGAAGAGGGCGTATTCAACAATACCCGACTGGCAGTGACATGGTGTTCAAAGTAGGCGAGGTCATCTTTATTGGCGGGGTCAGTGTAGAGAACCGCTGTATGCCCCTTACCGCCGAAATTCACTACCTGGGCAGCTACCTCTACCCCCGCATGGAAGTTGGGTACACGATACATCGCCAAAATTGGGGCTAACTTTTCGTAGGAGAAGGGTTCCTGTTCCCCCACCTCTTGCACTTCCCCAATCAGCAACCTTGTCCCCGCTGGCACAGTAAATCCTGCTAATTCCGCGATTTTTTCCACTGATTGCCCCACGATCGCTGGGTTCAACCTGCCTTCCGTCAAAATAATCTGTCGCAGTTTTGCCACCTCTGCCGCCGACAGAATGTGAGCACCCCGCCGTTGGAATTCTGCTTTCACCTGGTCATAGATGGCATCGACTACAATTACTGCCTGTTCCGAGGCACAGATCATGCCATGGTCAAAAGTTTTACTGAGCAGAATAGAGCTGACCGCCATGGGAATATCAGCACTGGCATCGATCAAAGCTGGCGTGTTGCCCGCACCCACCCCCAAGGAAGGATGACCAGAAGAGTAGGCAGCTTTTACCATCGCGGGACCCCCCGTTGCCAGAATTAACTTAATGTCGGGATGTTGCATCAATGCCTGGGACAGGGGGACAGTCGGTTCATCGATCCAGCCAATGATGGGATCAGGGGCACCCGCTGCTACCGCTGCTTCCTTGATGATGCGAGCGGCCTCGATCGTGCACTTCTTTGCCCTGGGGTGAGGAGAAAAGATGATGGCATTGCGAGTTTTGATCGCCAACAGGGCTTTGAAGATCGCGGTGGAAGTGGGGTTAGTGGTAGGGACAATCCCAGCAATGATGCCCACGGGTTCGGCAATCTTTTTGATACCAAAGTGGGGGTCTTCCTCAATTACACCGCAGGTCTTTTCATTTTTGTACTTGTTGTAGACCATCTCTGCGGCAAAGTGATTTTTAATTACCTTGTCTTCCACAATCCCCATGCCTGTCTCCGCCACCGCCATTTTAGCCAGGGGAATGCGCGCCTCGTTAGCTGCCAACGCCGCCTGTTGAAAAATCCGATCGACTTGTTCCTGGGAAAAATTGCCAAACTCCTCTTGGGCAACCTTAACCTTGGCAATCAATTCGTTTAACTCTTGTTCATTTGTCACCAGCATAGCTCCCTCCTCCTTTTGAACTTTCCCTGGTCAAACCGTGAGCATTGGGCAGAACATGACGATCGTTCGTTTAACCACTAGCATAAATGCTTATACCAACAGTAGGGTATTTCCCAGCCCAGACCAACCTAAACTAAGTATTTTTTAACAATTAAAGAATCTTAACAACCAAGCTGTGTCAAAGTGTTGCAGTTAATGTAAATTGTATCTAAATATTTGGCAAGTTTTGGTCAGTGTGGGGGGTAAATTCACTGTTACTCTTCGACAAAGTAATCGCTATCAATCCGTTTGAGAGTGTAAGTTACAGTGGTGGTTACTCCCACATCGTGGTCAATCATCAGCTCTGCCAGGTCTTCTCCATCTATTAGCATGATCTGATTGCTGACTTGCCTGATAAAGTCTTTGGCACTGGCTGTAAACCTGGATGTAGTGATGAAAATACCCTTGGTTGCTTTTTTTGCCTGCAGAGCACCAGCAAACTGGGCGACATCTGCTTTTGTGACGGGGTGGTCTTCCCCATATCGTTTTGCCTGTAGATAAATCACATCTAAGCCGAGTTTATCCTGTTTGATTATGCCATCAATACCGTCATCCCCTGGTTTACCGATCGCTTTACCTGCATCCGCTCTGGAGCCCCCATATCCCAGCTTGACTACCAAATCAACAACAATCTGTTCAAAGAAAGAAGGACTAACCGTTCTGAGTTTGGCAAGGATTTCATTAATCAATTCCTGGCGCAGAAGGCGATAGCTGTTTTCCAAACTTTCTAAAGGTGTTGGATCATCGCTACTGCTTTCTTCTCCATCTTCATTTTCTCGCCTGGACTTCTTGAATTCCAGGAATTCTGGATACTGCTGTAGGGTTTTATTGTCAATCTTACGGGGTTTTGTCGCTAATAGTTCCGCTCCTCTTTGCGTAATACGAAAATATCCCCGCCGTGTCTTCTCTAGCAACCCTGCTTTCTTCAGATAGGTGGCTGCCCAACCTACCCGATTAGCAAAAACTGTCTGCCTGCCACTGGGGAGCATTTCCTGCAGCTCTGCTTTCGTCAGATTAAATTGCTGCGCCAGAAGATCGATCGCTCTACTGTTGGAAATTTCCTCCCCTGCACGCTGGGCTAGTTGCAACAGGGGTAGCATCAGGTCTTGGTAACCAACGATCGGCATTGATAGGCTTGTCTGCAACACCTCCTTAAAAAAATAATTGATAGATGACAAACAGGGCAAGTAGTCTTATCCCCCAGGACATTTAGTTTTGCATTTCTGTCTGGGGGGCAGAGTAGTCAGGGGCAGCAAGACGTACCAGTTGTTCTGCGATCGTTGGCAGTAAACGATGGAGCAAATCCGCCAATTGGGCTTGCCAACCTACCAAAATCTCTGGTGTTTCTCGTTTAATCCCCCGCACAAGGGCACGGGCTACTTCTTCAGCACTGTAGGACTTCACCCAGCGGAAATGTTGTTGGGATTTAACCATATCAGTATCAGTGAGAGAAGGGAGCAGAGCTAAAACTTTGATGTTGTAGGGTTCCAATTCAGCCCGCAGAGCCTGGGTCAAGCCTAGAATAGCAAATTTGGTAGCGGAATAAGTCGCCATTGTCGGTGCGGCTAGTTTTCCCATCAAGCTAGAGACATTCACAATCAATCCCTGTTTTGTTTCATCATCCGTCGGGCTATCAAACGAGTTACGGTCAACAAACCAAGGAAATTGACTCCCACTTCTTCCTGTAGTTTGCGGGGATGGGCATGGCAAAACAATTGTTGATGGGCGATCCCAGCGCAGTTTACCAAAATATCGATCGGTCCGTGATCTCGCCAGGCTTGAGCAACAGCAATACTCACTTGTTCGATGTGTAACAAATCACAGACGATCGGAGTTGCTTGACTGCCAATCTCTTTGATCTCCTCTGCCACTGCCTTGAGGGCTTCGCCATTGCGTGCCCAGATCAGTATCTGCTTTGCTCCTTGGCGGGCAAATTCCAAAGCGATCGCTCTGCCAATCCCGCGAGAAGCACCAGTAATTAGGGCAGTTTTACCAGCAATCTGCATAACATTTCCTCCTTACAGGGATAAGGATGTCTGTACGAACAACAATAATCAAGTAGCTGCAACTGAAAGATAAAAGAAAACGACAGACAAACAACTAAACTCTGCTTCACCGTAACAAGGGGATCACAGAGGTGCATACACCTACAGACAGATTTGTCTTTCCATCGGCAAGAAGACATCGATCGTTTTGCTGCTTGGCAACAGAGAAACCAGTGCTACAATGACTGATGCTGTCTCAGGAGAACCACAGTGCCCAACTACCGCACGGAAACCGATTCCATGGGATCACGCTCTCTTCCTGACTCTGTTTATTACGGTATTCAGACAGTCAGGGCGTTGGAAAATTTTCCCATTAGTGGGATCAAGCCTCTACCTTTATTTGTCGATGCCTGTGTGTATATCAAAAAGGCGGCAGCGCGGGTTAATGGGCAGCTGGGTTGTATCCCAAGTGAACTGGCAGCCACGATCGAGCGGGTCTGTGATGAAATCCTGGGGGGACAGTTGCGGGATCAGTTTGTAGTGGACATCTATCAAGCGGGGGCGGGCACTTCCCATCACATGAACATCAACGAGGTGATTGCTAACCGTGCCTTAGAACTATTGGGGGAAGCCAAGGGCAACTATAAGAGAGTCAGTCCCAATGATCATGTCAACTACGGTCAATCCACCAACGACGTGATCCCCACTGCCATTCGTTTAGGGGCGTTGTTGAGTCTCGATCGGTTTCTCTACCCTGGTCTCGCTGCTTGTATCAGCCAATTGCAACAAAAAGGAGAAGAATTCGCCACAATTGTCAAGGCGGGTCGCACTCACTTACAAGATGCTGTCCCTGTACGCCTAGGAGATGAATTTTCCGCCTACAGTGTGATCCTGGCAAAACATCACGATCGGGTCAAACAAGCCACCACGGATTTACTGGAAATTGGTCTGGGGGGCAGTGCCGCGGGCACAGGGTTGAACAACCATCCCGATTATCCACGTCGTGTGGCAGAAGAGTTGGGACGGTTGACCGGTTATCCCATCCGATCGGCAGATAATTTGATGGCAGCGATGCAGAGTATGTCACCCTTTGTCAGCCTAGCGGGAGCGTTACGCAACCTGGCGCAGGATGTCAGTAAGATTGCTAATGATCTCCGTTTGATGGACTCTGGACCGAAAACAGGCTTGAAAGAGATTCAGTTGCCACCCGTACAGCCTGGTTCTTCCATTATGCCAGGAAAATACAATCCCGTTATCGCAGAGATGACAAACATGGTCTGTTTTCAGGTGATGGGCTTAGATACAGCTATTCTCCTGGCAGCCCAGGCAGGGCAGTTGGAATTAAACGTGATGATGCCCTTGATTGCCTATGATTTGTTACACATGATTCAAATTCTGGGGAATTGTTTGCAAGTGTTAGCCGATCGGTGCATAGCGGGGATCGAAGCCAACCCCCAACGATGTTTAGAGTACGCTGAGGGTACTCTTTCCCTTGTTACTGCTCTTAATCCCTATCTGGGTTATTTACAATGTGCCTCCCTCGCCAAAGAATCCTTACAAACAGGGAAATCTTTTCGTCAATTAATTTTAGAAAAACAACTACTGCCCGCTGAACAACTAGAACAGGTTTTAGACTTACTCAAGATGAGTCGTCCCCACGATTAAACCCGCTGTAAAATAAAGATATTCCCTTCATTGCCCCTGGTGATGCGCAAGTCATCGTCGATGTAGGTGACATCTACCCAGGAATTACCACGGCGAGTAATTGGCGTATCCAATGCCACTAACCTAGTCCCAGACTGCAGTTGCTCTATAAACCGATCGACATTCTGATAACCAAGTAATGTCTGCAAACCAACGATCGAGCGAGTGAACTGCACGCCAATTCTCTTTTCCGACAAGATGGTAAAATCAGCTACAACACTGACTATACTGTCAAACAACGGTAGGCTTCTGATCTCGGCAACATTGTAAACCTGCTGGCGATCGGTATCAATGTATTGATAAACACCCCCCAAACTACTCAGGGGCAAACGACCAAAGACTAAAAGCGATCGACTGGTGGTAAATAACATCCGCCAATTCCCCTGTAACAGCTGAGGATCAGAAGTAGGTGTAGGGTTGGGATTCTCCTTTTCCAACGCAGAAACGATCGATAATACTTGCTCCAGTGCATTGGTGCTGACTTTCAAACCCCGATCGAGGGGAACCAGTAGGTTGAGTAGCTCAGTCTTTTTACTCATTTACTCATCTATGACATCCCTATATCCTAGTTGACGAAGAATCTCTTCTAAACGTCTTGCTCTTCTGGTTGCCGCATCTGCCTGCGCTTTGTATTGCTCAAGAGCTAACTGTAGTTCTTCCATTGTCAGTAATTTCTGGTTGTTGTCCAATCTGTAGAAGTGCACGAAATGACCCTCTACCACCAGGCGCAGTTGCAAGACTGTGCTGATGTTGTCCACGATCGGCTGATAGGCTCCCCCTTGATTTAACCGATACCCTTGTAACTGTTGGGGAATCCACTCACCGTAAGGGTCAAACAACCAATACTCATCTATGCCCACCTCACTATATATCTCCCTCTTGATGCCCCAATCCCGCTGTATCGTACTTTCTGAGGTGACTTCCAACACCAGCGATGGTTTGTTCCCTTCCCATAGTTTGTAGTTGGGATACTCTTTTTCAGGAATACCGAAAACAACCATGATGTCTGGTGTTACCCGCGTATCAGGATTGCCTTTAACTGGATAGAAAAACTGATGGGAGAAGACAATTGCTCTACCTTTGAGATAAAGAGACAGCACAGACAAGATGTGCACAATAGCGAGTAGATGTTCTCGTGTTTCCGCCAATGACTCCTCGTCCTCACAAGGGTAAAAAATTTCCGCTTCTGTTATTGTAGGATGCATAAACAATTAAGAGTAGCTATCACTGTTCAATTGTGCCATAGTTTAATCAGTCAATGGGAGCATCCTAGAACTATTATTGCTGTTCTGTACTGGGAATCGCAGGTTGCACTTGTCTATTTTCCCACCAGTCCAGGAATATGGCATTGACTAAATTACCTTGCAAATTCAAAATAGTGTGGAAACTATCCATCAATCGATCGACTCCTGCTAACAGAGCTACTCCTTCCAATGGCAATCCCGCAGCACTAAAAATAGTAGTCATCATAACAATCCCTGCCCCTGGCACACCCGCAGTACTGAAAGATACTAAAAGAGTACTTAGAGCAACACTGACTAGGAGAGTAGTATCGACAGGAATTTGATAGAGCTGAGCAATAAACAGAGCGTTGACTATCTGACCAACTGCCATACCATCCCGTTTGAGGGCTGTGCCCAAAGGAATAGCAAAATTAGCAATTTCGGGGGGGAGATTAAAGTTTGCAGCATCGTTAAGAGCGATGGGTAAAGCAGCATTAGAGCTGGCAGTGGCAAAGGCAAGAGACAGGCTAGGGAAGAATTTTTGCAGGAAAGAAATCGGTGGACGTTGAATCAAGAACAGGACAACTAAGTAGAAGCTAAACATAGACCCAATTGCCAGTACCACCACTGCCATATAGCTAAATAACTGTAATAGAATATGGACACCCTGGTTAGCAATAATGGAACCAATCAGGCCAAATACACCCAAGGGAGCAAGGTACAAAATAACGGCAAGAATGTTTTCGCTAATGGCATAGATACTTTCTACTAGGGCAACAAAACTATTAGCCTTTCCTCCGCTTTTCTGAATCCCGATCGCTACTAGTCCCCCACAGATGATCACCTGCAATAAGTTACTTTCACTGAGGGCTTGGAAGGGATTTGTAGGCACTAGACTAATCAGCCAGTCTAGTAAATTGGTACTAGCAGTAGCAGTGGCAGTTTCTTCCCCCTGTAAGCCCACTACACCTGTGCCAGGATGGGTAACAAGTACAATCACTAATCCCAAACTGATAGCAATAACACTGCTTGCCAGATAGCTAGAAAATAACTTGATTAAATAGCGACCTACCTGCTGGGCATCCTTAATACGAGTGAGACCAATCAAAAGAGAGCAGAAAACGATCGGGACAACAACAAACTGAATCAGTCTCAGAAATATTTGTCCCAGGGGAGTCAGTAAGTAATGATCGAGGGGATATATCCACAGAGGGAAAAACTCATGCACTGCCCCGCCGAATACAATCCCTGCCACCAGAGATACCAAAATTAAAATAGATAAATCCAATGCTGACCTACACCGCCACAACCAGATTATAAGCTATAGTACATCCCTGGGCAGAAGCGTATCGATCTTTACCATTGGGTCGGTGGGATAGCAGCTCGCGGAGAAATACAGGTGAGTGTTAGGTTTATCCGTAGTTTTACTCAGATTGAATCTAGGGAGGGCTTTTCTCCTGTTGGCGCTCTTCCCCAGTTGATAAACGAGGTATGGCAGTCTTGTTGACAGAGAATTGGAACTTTGAGACGAGTTCTAAACTGACTGTTGCGGTGAGAAGTAACTAACTATATATTGAAGACTATATCATAGTCAAAATCCGTCGCAAGATGTGGCTAGTGGAAGTCTGTATTTCGATCGGTATTATTACTATTTTACCGCCTGTGGCTGCTACAGTGGGGGCTTCGGGAAGGGTATCAGGAGTGTAGTCACCGCCTTTGACATAAATATCGGGGCGGAGGGCAGTAATCAACCGATCGGCAGTCAGTTCCTCAAAAATTACCACTGCATCGACGGCTTTCAACCCTAGTAGGACTTCTGCCCGTTGTGCTTGGGGTACGATCGGTCTAGTATTTCCTTTTAGTTGTCTGACAGAATGATCACTGTTGAGACCAACAACTAGAGCGCGACCTAGGGCACGGGCTTGGGTGAGATAGCGTACATGACCAGCGTGTAGAATATCAAAACAGCCATTGGTCAATACTAATGGTCGCCATCTGTCGGGGTGGTTGTTGATGTCTTGTTGTAAAGCCTCAATCACGACCGGGTACTCACTGCTAATTCCACCAGCACCGAAGGGGTATAGAGATTGCCCTGCCATTCCCGATCGTTCCCTAGAATGACATTCTGTAAAACAGAATAAACATTGCCTGCTATCATCGTATCCTTGACTCTACCTACTATTTCTCCTTTGTCGATGCGATAGCCTAAGTCCACGTTAACAGAAAAATCCCCACTGATGCCTGCACCGCCTCCTAACACCTGGTCGACTAATAGACCACAGTCGATTGTGCTCACTAACTCCTGTAAACTTTTTTCTCCCGCTGCCACAATCACGTTGAACAATCCCGGTGTAGGGGGAGAACCCAAAGCTCGATAACCGTTGCCCCTGGGGATGAGCTGTAGCTGCGCCGCGAGTTTCCGATCGGTGTAAAAATCCTGCAAGACCCCACGGTCAATCCAGGTAAAAGTTTGGGTGGGTGTCCCCTCATCATCAAAGGGCAAGTAAAACTGATCAAACTGGGGTAACTGCTGCCAAGTGATTGCCGGAGAAACAACCTGACTGCCCCGCTTTTCTAACCAAGGTGTAGATTGTTGTTCCACCTGTTTGGCGCTCATTGCCAGGGATACCACCGACCAGAGTAATTCCGCAACCTTGGGTGTCAAAATCACAGGTACATTTCCCTGGGGAGCTGCTACATTCTGTTCCGCCCATTTGATGTATTGCCCTAACCGATCGACTAAATCATTAAAGGCAAACAGCTTGACCCCCGAGCGGGCAACATAGACCTGTAAAAAGTCATCCCCCCGCACCAACTCCCCACTGAGAAAGGCTTCCACACTGGTATCAGTGAAACTAATATCCAAGCCCTGACTGTTCAGTAGGCGCATTGTCACCGTGCTACATTCCCACTGCCCACTGCAGATCACTTCAGGATGGAGGGCACGCACCTGGGCAATCGCCGTTTTTCCCTGCTCTATCAACGGTTCCGTGGTAACAGGTTCCCCCCAAGTCGCTAGATAATCCCCCTCGTAGGCAGAGTTGAGACAGACTTCCTCAGGGGCATTGAGGTCACTAAGAGCAAAGGCACGATCGACCAAATCCTGGGGATCATAGACCCCGTAAGCCACCGCTAAGCCCGGTTTTCCCTGCCGCCATAGGCGTAACGCTACCCCCGTGGCATCGATAAATTCTAGCTGCTTTAACTGATTTGCCTCAAAATAAACAGGCGCGCTGTGCGAGTCATAGCAATAAACCTCCGCCGCTTGCGCACCACCCTTAAGAGCATATTCCAGGAGTTGAGAGGGGGACATACCAACGCCATAAACTATCTGCTGTAGATTAGCATATCCCCCTGCTGACTACTAACTGCCCAAAACCGCACTACCCAGTTTCTGTAACTGTTGCACCAAGAGGCTCAAAAATAACCCCACATCCGTCACCACACCCACCGACTCCAGGGAGCCGCGGTCAGCCAATTTAGTGACTACGGCAGGATTGATGTCTACGCAGACCAGTTTTACTCCCGCCGGTGTCATGTTACCTACGCCGATGGAGTGGAGCATAGAGGAGAGCATGAGGATTAAATCCGCGCCCTGGATTAGTTCGCTGTAGTGTTTTTGGGCTTTGATCAAGTCCATCTCCGTATCCGGTAGGGGACCGTCATCGCGAATGGAACCAGCTAAGGAGAAAGGCACATTATTTTTGATGCACTCGTACATAATGCCGGAAGTGAGAATGCCTGCCTCTACTGCTTGTCTGATGCCCCCATAGCGGCGAATAAGATTGATGACCTTGAGGTGATGGCGGTGACCACCACTGACGCTGACTCCCCGTTGCAAATCAACCCCTAGGGAAGTTCCCATAATCGCTTGTTCCATATCATGAACAGCAATGGCATTGCCGCCCAAGAGGGCATGGACAAACCCCTCCCGAATTAAATACGCCAAGTGGGGAGCACCGCCGGTATGCACAACCACTGGTCCCGCTGTAACCACCGTTTTACCGCCCCGATCGCGAATTTGCCGCAACTCCCAGGCAATTTGTTCCACTACCAACTCTACTCGGCGTTCACTGGAGACCCCCGACCCCATGAAGGAAAACTCTCTGCTGGCTTTCTCCCGCACCTCCGGGCGATGGGCAGTGCGAATTCCGTCTACCCCAACAACCACTAAATCCCCCACTTGCAGGTCTCTAATCAACTTACACACTGCTGTTTTTGCTTGCGGATCAACTACTACACAGGCATCCATCCGCTGGCGGGTTGCCCTAATCCACTCACCCTTAACTTTTACTTCCGTAGGGTAGATCGTCGTGACGTAGAAATCATCAGGTGCCACTCCCGCTTGATCAACAGCCACTAAATGGGCATCCCGATCGGTCTCCGTTGGCAGAATCGCGCCAATTTCAATCAACTGGTTGAGGATAGTTTTGAGGATTTCCCCGTCTGGGGCGGAGACACGGATTTTTGCTTCTGAAGTACTTTGCTTTTGCACCCCTAACTTAAATTCCAGGACTTGAAAACTACCCCCAGCATCTACTACTAAATCCAAGGCTCGATTGATCAATCCCGTATCCAACAAATGACCCTGCATTTGAATCACAGTCGATTCCACATGGCTGACTTCCTGGGGGGCAGGCATAACTGGCTCTGTAATTCTGAGGGTCAAACACTTAGCAGCTCCCCCTGCTTTCAAAAATTCTGTCAGTGGTGTTTCAACAACTGTAAATCCCTCTGCCGCTAAGCGTTGTTTGAGACTGTCACTAGCCTTGTTGAGAATAATAGTTTGCCCAACATTGACAGCATTGCAAGCAAAATTGACTGCATCCGGCTCACTAATAGCAATCCGTTTACTGGCGGGTACGCGCATTTCAATCAAGCGGTTAGAGTAAGTGTCAAAGGCATCGGGATAGTAGAGGAGATAGCCCCCCGTCAACGGACAGAAACAAGTGTCTAAGTGGTAAAAGCGACTATCTACCAGATGCAGAGACAACACCTCAATATCTAACCACTGGGCAATTAGAGGATGGGAGTCCAACTCCGAGCGAAATCCATAGCCAGCCCAAAGCCAGCGCCCCTCCCGATCGAGTAAGGCATCCCCTGCACCCTCAAAGGGCAAATCCTGGGGCAATTCAAAGGTCTCAAATCCCTGGGCGACAAACCACTCCTTAAAATAGGGTTCCTCTCCCTGCCTTTCTTTGTGGAAAAAGCGACTAACTACTACCTTATTCCCTAACACCAACCCCGCATTTGCTGTAAACACCATATCCGGTAAACCCGGCCGGGGCGCAACCAAATCGATCGTGGCTAACTCCTTGAGAATTTCATATAGTGCTTGCCATTGCTCCTTAGCCTTGGTTTGATTCGATCGGTGGATATTGCCTTCCATCCAGGGGTTAATCACATAGTCCACGTCGTAGAATTCAGGAGCACACATCAAGTAGCGGATCGTCATAGAATCTCTATCTTTAGTCATAGTGTTAGGTATAGCATAATCTCTGACCCTGGAGGGATAATGTTCACTGCGATATATTTTGAACTTCCCATTCCTGGGTCTCAGGTAAGCGTCCTAGAATTTCCGTTTCCACCCTTCTCTCCGTCCCTAGTAAATGGGGTACTTCCCTTGGGAGTTTTGCACAAAGGCTGCTTCAGGGGAGTGAACGATGTCTGACTTAATCTATATTTTCTTCCACAAAACGTAATAGATGCTCTCGCTTAACGAGTAGGCAAGATGTGGGAGTTGCAAAAGCAATCCAGTCAGAGTGACCATTGTAGAGCCATCCCCCTTACATCCCTCAATTCAATTCATGCATATTTATCCTGGGTTTCTTTACCAGTTCGCTTAATCTTCTTCATAGCTTTGACTTGTAACAGCTCCCCTTTTTCTAGTAGATAATCCCAATGTTAATTGATATCCTACTCTTTCTTAGAGGGGAAAACACTATAGCTCTACTGCTGAGCAACTTGGCAGAAAAGTTCTACTGCTGCAATACCCTGTGCAACATTTTTCCCTGTCCTGTCACACTTTTTTTCTATGGATCGATAGTACATATTAGTTTTTCCTGCTGTTTTATTGGAGCTTGACTCTAATATTTTACCGACAGTATATAGAAGCGAAAATCTTTGGGGTTGGGGTACTCTCTTCGGGAAATTTTTAACCTTAACTTAAACTTTATTGCCTATAATAGAACTCAAGCTTGTCCTGCAACCCATAAGTGCCACAATGACAACCGAAGGTACCTTGCTAAGGCAGAGGTATGAAATCCAAGGTTTGCTGGGAGAGGGAGGGTTTGGTAAAACCTACGAGGGTCTCGATCGTGCTACAAACAGCCCCGTAGCCATCAAAACTATCTCCTTTGCTCAGATGCAAGACTGGAAAGCTCTGGATTTCTTTCAGCGGGAAGTAGAAGCTTTAAGCAAGTTAGACCACCCTGGCATCCCCAAATATATTGACTCTTTTTATGAAGATACGGAAACCGATCGGGTCTTTTACTTGGTGCGGGAGTTGGCAGTAGGGGAATCCTTGGAGAAATTAATCAAACGAGGCTGGCGGGCAACAGAGGCAGAAATTAGACACATTATCAGAGAACTACTAAAAATAATGATTTATCTGCACGAACTAAACCCTCCTGTTATCCACCGAGACATCAAACCTTCTAACATTATTTATCAGCCTGACAGCAGGAAAGTATTTTTAATTGATTTCGGCTCCGTGTTTCAGGCAACGGCTAGTGGTATCGGCACATTTGTTGGTACATACGGCTATATTGCTCCCGAACAGATGCGGGGGGAAGTCAGTCCCCAGTCCGATATTTACAGTGTGGCTATGACCCTAGCTTTCCTACTGACAGGTAGAGAACCCAGCGAACTACCACGCAAAGAATTAAAATTGGATTTACGATCGTCACGGGTCAACGCTTCTCCTCAGTTACTAGAGTGGCTCGATCGGGCAAACGAACCCATCCCTGAAGATAGATTTGCTTCTGCCAGGGTTGCCCTATATGACTTGAGAAGCAGGCTATCTAAATTACTGCCTAGTGACCTAGCTGTACCCGCAGGTTCCAGTATAAAAGTAAAGCATGAGAACAATCGGTTGGAAATCTCCCTACCATATCTATTCATACCGACAAAAAATTTAATAAATCTCGTTTTATATTTTACTTTAGTTTTTCCCCTCTACCTCACAGTCTGTGGGTTAGTATACCTTATTCTGTTATTTATTCTGTTATTTATTACTCTACTCTTTATTGTAGATGGTTTGTATAGTTTGATTAACATTTTTTGGACTATTTTGACTGATGCCAAGAATCTATGGGCAGAGCTACGGGCACTAGTTCAAGCTATACCTAAACCAATTAAGTTAGTCCTGCAGGATAGGTTGAAGACCATACGAGCGAATGCTCAGAGAGGTTTCAGAACTATCATAATTGACAATGGTTACCTAGAAATAAAAAGTAATTCTAAATCAACTATTGTTCGCGGTAAATTGAAGACATTCTCTCTATCGAAGGAGACTGCTGAGCACCCCCTTGACTACTACTCTGTCAGCATATCCAGTCAGAACGGTGAAGTATTGAGCATATCCAGGAAGTTAGATCGAGATGGGTCTGTGCATTTCCAATCACTACGCGGAACTATATTTCTAAGCCCTCCTGAGTTACACTTTATTTACAGTACACTATCTCGTTTCCTAGTTACTAAACACATTGTAGTTGACAAACTATGGACACAGTTTTAGCAGAGCAACTAGCCACAAAACACTATCAAATTATCACCGAGCTAGGCAGAGGTACTACTGGCACAACGTACCGGGGTCAAAACCAAGATCAAGATACTGATGTTGCCATCAAGGTAGTTTCATTACGAGGGGTTAGAGATTGGAAAGTTATAGAATTATTTGAGCGGGAAGCTAAAGTCCTAGCATCTCTTGATCACCCCCACATACCCAAGTATGTTGACTACTTCACGATCGATACAGATACAGACATTTATTTCTGTCTGGTGCAGCAGCTAGCTAGTGGTAAGTCTCTAGATAAATTTTATGATGAGGGTTGGCAGCCTGAAGAGGAAGAAATTACAGAAATCGCCAAGCAAGTGATGGAAGCTTTGGTTTATTTACACAGTCTCAGTCCCCCTGTAATTCATCGAGATATAAAGCCGCAAAATATTATCTATGACCCAGAACATGGGCGAGCATTCCTCATAGACTTTGGTTCAGTGCAGGATGTGTATCGCAATACATTTAGTTATGGGCTAACTCTGGTAGGGACTCTAGGTTTTACTGCACCAGAACAGTACCTTGGACAGGTGAGCTTTGCTAGTGATCTTTACAGTTTGGCAGCTACACTTGTGTATTTAATAACAGGAATTAACCCAGCAGACCTACCCCAGAAACGCATGGTGGTGGACTGGCGTAGATTGGCTAAGGTGAACATTTCTCCTAAGTTGGGGCAGTGGTTGGACGAACTATTACAGCCTATCCCTGAACACAGACCAGTGAGTACAAAGCGAGCTTTTACCAGTCTAACAGGTACTAACCTACCAGAAATAACCGAACCTGAAGTTGCCGTAACCAATGACCAAAAATCGAAAGCGTGCAGAGTTGAGAAAAGAATAAATACTACTCTTAAGGCAAGGTTTGCTCAGATAAAAGAAATAGAAGTATACACTAATACAAAATCAGGGGAACTGGAAATTATAGCAAAGGGAACTGCGGAACGTAGCTCCTTCCTTCCCCCGCCAACATCAATAGGTGATATTTTTGTATCTGTAGTTTTAAGTGTGATAGTCGGATTTTATGTAGTCCAGGGTTTCTTTGTCTTCCTTCTGGGGTTTACACCATTCATTGATTTTGTGTACTATTTGTTACCTGTGTATCTTGTATATCGGGTCTGGCTATTTCTTATTAACCTCTTCTACTTTGGTTCAGAAAAACTAAAGAAGATAGATACACTATATCTCAGCCTAGAGGGTACACATCTAAAATTGTTTTATCCAATACACTCTAGTTTTCTCTGGTTAGTATTTTTCGAGTCTCAGCGGAAACAGTTTACTGTAGATGTCAGCAAAGTTAGTGCTATATTCCCCTGTCGACCAACAGTTAAAGGTGATAGACGTCACCCCAAACTAAAATATGGACTGCGGGCTTATGAGGGTGCAAAAGTGGTTGATTTGTTCGATAATCACTCCGGTATGACTAAGGAGCTAGCCCACCTAGTAGCAGAGGAAGTAAATTCTTTCTTGGGGTTAGAATATGAATAACAATAACTAAGCTTCAATTCATCGGTAACTAACCATCAACTTGGCTCAATCATTTTATCCATCTGAGTGTGTGGTCAACTAAAAGTGGTTGGGTGTATAGATTTGTAACTTCTGTATATCTCCCAGGGTAGAGAGTTCCATAATGACAACTAGAGGAAATTTCTAATCCCTCAAGGAGGGGATGACCTATGGATAGAGATACGTTTGATACGGAATGGCGATCGGAGGAGGTAGTAGAACTAAGACCAGAATGGCAAGGCTTTAAGCCGCATGTGTGGCAGAAGACGATCGATGTGCGAGACTTTATTCAACACAACTACACGCCCTACACAGGGGATGGAACATTTCTAACAGGGGCAACCGATCGGACAAGGCAGCTATGGGCCCAGGTGCAGGAACTGATGCGCCAGGAGCGGGAAAAGGGAGTGCTAGATGCCGATACGGCTTTGCCTTCTTCTATTACTTCTCACCCCCCTGGGTATATTGACAGGGAACTGGAACAAATTGTGGGATTGCAGACCGATAAACCCCTCAAACGTGCCATCATGCCTTTTGGGGGAATTCGCATGGTCAAAAATGCCCTAGAGGCTTATGGCTATCAGCTTGATCCTAAAACGGAGGAAATTTTCACTAAATACCGCAAGACCCATAACGATGGGGTGTTCGATGCCTACACCACAGAAATGCGCAACTGCCGTCGATCGGGGATCATCACGGGCTTGCCGGATGCCTATGGACGGGGTCGCATCATCGGGGATTACCGCCGTGTAGCCCTCTATGGTACAGCCCTGCTGATGGAAGATAAAAAGGCACAACTGCGATCGTTGGAAGTGGAGGTGATGGATGAAGCCACGATTCGCCTGCGGGAGGAGATTTCCGAGCAGATCAAGGCACTCTATGAACTGCAAACCATGGCACAAAGCTACGGGTTTGACATCAGTAAACCAGCCAGTAACGTGCGGGAAGCCTTCCAGTGGTTGTATTTCGGCTATCTGGCAGCGGTAAAAGAACAAAACGGGGCAGCTATGTCCCTCGGTCGGGTATCCACTTTCTTGGACATTTACTGTGAACGGGATTTAGCCCAGGGCAAGATCACCGAGGCGGAAATTCAGGAATTGGTGGATCACTTTGTCATGAAGTTGCGGATGGTCAGATTCCTGCGCACGCCTGACTACAACGAATTGTTCTCCGGTGACCCCACCTGGGTAACAGAAGCGATCGGGGGAGTGGGGGAAGATGGCAGACCCCTAGTGACGAAGAACAGCTTCCGCTTTTTGCAGACGCTTTATAACCTGGGACCTGCGCCAGAGCCAAATTTGACAGTGTTGTGGTCGGAAAAATTGCCGCCGAATTTCAAACAGTTCTGTGCTCAAACTTCCATCGCTACCAGTTCCATTCAATACGAAAATGATGACTTGATGCGACCCTACTACGGCGATGATTACGGGATTGCCTGCTGTGTTTCGGCAATGCGGATCGGCAAACAGATGCAGTTCTTTGGCGCAAGGGTGAATTTGGCAAAAGCTCTCCTCTATGCCATCAATGGCGGTCGGGATGAAAAGAGTGGTGAGCAGGTCGCTCCTCCGATACCACCGATTACGAGCGAGGTGTTGGACTTTGAGGAAGTAAAAGAGCGTTATGAACAGGTCTTGGCGTGGTTAGCTCGCACTTACATCAACACTCTTAATGTCATCCACTACATGCACGACAAATACTGCTACGAACGGATTGAGATGGCATTACATGACCGCGATGTCTATCGCACTATGGCTTGTGGGATGGCGGGATTGTCGGTGGTGGCTGATTCTCTCTCGGCAATTAAGTATGCCCAAGTGCGACCGATTCGGGATGAGCGGGGCATTGCTGTCGATTTCACTGTGACAGGGGAATATCCCACCTACGGCAACAATGACGATCGGGTGGATGAGCTGGCAGTATGGCTAGTGCAGAAGATGATGTCGGAGTTGCGCAAACACAAGACCTACCGCGATGCTGTGCCTACTCAATCTATTCTGACGATTACTTCCAACGTGGTCTACGGCAAGAAGACGGGCACGACCCCCGATGGGCGTAAAGCTGGTCAACCCTTTGCCCCTGGCGCTAACCCCATGCATGGACGGGATTGCTGTGGTGCCATTGCTTCCCTGGCTTCGGTGGCTAAACTGCCCTATGCCGATAGCTTGGATGGCATTTCTAATACTTTTTCCATCGTGCCCCCTGCTTTGGGACGGACAGAAACCGATCGGGTGCTGAATTTAGTAAACATGCTGGATGGCTATTTCCATGATGGGGGGCATCACCTCAACGTCAATGTGTTGCAAAGGGAGACTCTCCTCGATGCTATGGAACATCCTGAGAAATACCCGCAGCTAACTATCCGCGTATCGGGCTATGCGGTAAACTTCATCAAACTCACCCGTGAGCAACAACTAGATGTCATCAGTCGCACTTTCCACGAACGCTGTTAGGGGCAGAATCCACTCCTACGAAACTATGGGCACGGTGGATGGTCCAGGAATTCGCTTTGTGGTGTTTACCCAGGGCTGTCCCCTCCGTTGCCTTTATTGTCATAACCCTGATTGTCGCAGTATCTACGGTGGGCGGGAGGTGACGGTAGCAGAGGTACTAGCAGAAATTGGCAAGTATCGTTCCTACTTGCAGGGGGGTGGGGTGACTGTCAGCGGGGGAGAACCTCTAATGCAACCAGAATTTACGGCGGCACTTTTGCAGGGGTGTCATGCCCTCGGCTTGCATACTGCCCTGGATACCTCTGGCTATTGTCCTGTGGCGGTGGCAGAGCCTGTTTTAGCCCATACTGACCTGGTGTTGTTGGATATTAAGTCCTATGACCCCGAACTTTATCAACGGGTGACCCATGTGTCCCTGGAGCCGACGTTGGCAATGGCTAGACACCTCGATCGGATAGGCAAACCCACCTGGATTCGTTTTGTGCTTGTCCCTGGTTTAACTGACCCCCGCTCTAATGTGGAAGGGTTGGCAGATTTTGTGGCTACGCTCAAAAATGTGGAACGAGTAGAGGTTTTACCTTTTCACAAGCTAGGGGAATACAAATGGGAGCGGCTGGGGTTGGAATATCTGCTCAAAGATACGCCTGAGCCTAGCCCAGAGTTGGTGGCAGCAACAAAGGCTATTTTCCGCGATCGGGGTTTGTTCACACCTTAGGTATTCATGGCTGACCAACAGGAAGCTCCCATACTGGCGATTCTCGATCGTTATTTTAGACAGCCACCCACAGCTTTCTATTTCCCAGGGCATCGGGGTAAGGGGTATGACCCATTTTTATCCCATTTGTGGGGAGGAGGTCTATGGCGATCGGATGTGCCAGAATTACCAGGGGTAGAGGCAGCGATCGAGGAGGCGGAAAGTTTAGCGGCTGATTTGGTGGGGGCGCAGCGGTCATGGTTTCTCACCAATGGGGCAACGATCGGGATTCAGGCTATGTTCCTGGCTTTTCCTGGAGCAAAAATTTTGGTGGGGCGGAATTGTCACAGGTCAACTATTGGGGGGATGGTTTTGGCAGGCACTGTGCCTGTTTATTTAGCCACAGAACTTGATACCACAGGGGTAGATTTGGGTGTCAGTCCCAGCACTTTGGAGGTGGCTTTGCAGCAGCATCCTGACACTCAGGCAGTATTTCTAGTCAGTCCCAACTACTACGGGGTGTGTGGGGAGGTAGAGCAATGGGTAAGGTTGTGTCACGATCAGGGTATTCCCCTTCTCCTAGACAGTGCCCATGGTGCCCATTTGGGGTTTCATCCTGGGTTTCCCCCTGCTCCCCTCTCTCTAGGGGCTGATTTAGTGGTGCAATCCACCCATAAAACGGCTGTTTCTTTGACCCAGACTGCTATTTTGCATCTCAAAAGTGATTTGATTGGGGGAGAAACGATCGATCGGGCTTTGTCTTTGTTGAAAAGTACTAGTCCTAGTTTGCCCTTGTTAGCTTCTATTGACAGTAGTCGACGGTTGCTAGCAACAGAGGGGCAGTTTTTATTAGAAAAGGTGCTGACTTGGAGTGAAAAGTTAAAAGCCAGAGTGGATTGGTTGACAAGTTTCGATGACCCCAGTCGCATTACAGCAATTCCCCCTACAGGTACAGGCTTTGACCTCGATCAGTGGTTATGTCATCAATCACCTCCCCTCATTGCCGAATTGCCAACACTACAACATTTGGTATTTGCTTTAACAATTGGTACAGAGGTGGAAGACATCGATCGGTTAATTACTCTGCTGCAGGAATACCCTATGCCCTGCCGCAAAATTACTATTCCTCCCTATGACTTTTCTTCCATCCAGCAACCCGTCCTTACTCCCCGCCAAGCCTATTTTGCTCCCAAAGAAACCGTAGCACCTCCAGCCGCGATCGGTCGTATTAGTGGTAGTATAATTTGCCCCTATCCCCCTGGCATTCCTGTTATTTTACCGGGGGAAATAGTAGAGAAAGAAACTATTGCCTACTTAGAAGCAGTGGTGGCAGCGGGAGGCATTATCCCAGGGTGGGAAAAAGGCATAGAAGTCCTAGTTGGCGCGGAATAAATCTGACCAGAAAAGGGCAAAAATAGCATTCTTTTCCACCACAAATAAATCAAAGGGGTCAGGACCATCCACATGACGACTCATCACCCCAAATCCTGTCCTGACCGTCGGCTTTTTCCAATTGAGGGGGGTAAAAAGTGGGAGTGGGGAGCGGAGAAATTGATCAAAATTAGTCGATGAATTCATTCTATTTGTAAGAGATTGAATAATTAGTTCCGCCCGATCGGAATAGGCATCCTCCGTTGCCTGTAGCCAAGCTTGGCGGATCAGATTTGGTCGCTTTTGTGGATTATACCAGGCACTGATGAGTTTCTCAGTTGCCGTTTTAGGCTGGTCAATAATTTGTTGGAGCTGATCACGGCGGTCTTCGATTACATCCGCTAGAAGTGTAGCAATTGGTTGTTTAACCGATCGTAATTCTTGCACTGCCTGCGGTTTACCTAACCACCAATTTAGTACTGCTAAATTTAAGTCCCGTTTTTTTGCCTGGTACTCCTGCGCTAACACATCAGTAACAGAAGCATAAATACCCTGCAGTTGTTGAGTACGCCACAGGGGGCTAGTAATAAACAGGGGATGAAATAAACATTCTTCCACAATTGCCTTGATAGCGGCTTCATCTTTACCCTGCCGCAACAGAGTCAATCCCAAACCAAAATGCAAAGCGGGTCGATGGGGTAGTAATTCTATGGCTCGACGGAATGCTATTTCTGCCGATTGTACATTTCCTTGCTTGTAGAGTAACCAGCCTAACTGATGGTAGTTAAACTCTTGGTAGGGATTAGTTTTTATAGCTTGCTGTAAGTAATCAATTCCTAACTGCCTATCTGTCTCTAGCTCATCTTGCCCATGCCAACCCTTCCAACCTAAATTCCACCCCAATTGACTAGCGTAATAACTTTCCCAAGGAGCTAGTTGGAGAGCACGGCTTAACTTGGTTTGAAATTGGTCAAAGGCTGTTTCTGCCTCCGTAGTGCGGTAAACCCGTAAATCGGCAAAAGCTTGACTAGATAAATACCAAGCCCAGTCTATCGGGACAACCCAAACTATACTGCCTAACAATAATGCCCAACCTGATAAAGAGACAGCCTTGCGCCAACGGGGCACAAAAATACATTCCCGACTATCACTCCAGTATAACCAAACTAACAAATAAATTATCAGGGTTATACTAATTGCTAAAACATCGATCTGATAATCTAAAATCGCCACACCCAAATAGCCCACTAAACCAATTGTTACCCCCTCCCGCCACATATTGTAACGGGCATTAGCCTGGGGTCGCCAATTAACTCGCAATAGTAAAAATAATAGCCATAACAATAGTAAAATACCCGCAATCCCTAGCTCCGCCCAAATTTGCAAGGGAGTACTGTGCACTTGAAAATCCATTTCAGCAAGATTAATTGCCCAACTTGGTCGAAATTTTTGATACAGCAAAGGAACTGACCCTATCCCAGCACCAATTAACCAATGGGATTCACCAATTTCCCAGCCTACTGTGTTAGTAACCGATCGGTAAAACCATTCCCTATGATTGCCTGGGGATACAACTAAATTGCGCAAGTAGCTGTTAGCCATCACAAAAATTGTCAACAGTACCCCCACTGCCAAAACACTAACCCAACTAAGACGGGATCGTTTGCCTAGGCAGAATAGAAAACTAAGTAGCATGATAGTTAAACCCACTAAACCAACATAGGAACTGGTACTAAACAAAGCTAGCAAACCCAAAACAAATCCCCCCAATCCTAGCTTTTGCCAGAAGCCCTTTTCTGTAATTGCTAAAGTCCAAAGTAGCGGCAGTGCTAATACTACGTAACCAGCTACATAATTACTATCACCAGAGGGTAAAGCATTGTGTAAGTTTTCCCTAAAGGGATGGAAATAACGATCGATACCTCCCTTATTTAGGAGTTGTATATGTTGCCATTGGGGTAATAATTTTTGACTTGACCAGAGGAGCAAACTTTCGATAATATAAATTGTTTGTAGGAGAGCGTGAAACTTCAACAGACCAATTGGATTCTGGCTAATTTTCAATTCCTGCCACAGAGCATAAGCGACTGTAATAAATGCCAAAGCTATACTGCCCTGCCATACTGCCTGGGGTTTGAATTGGGCAAAAACACAGTTAACAAATAAAATAGCAATTACAATTAGAATCCACCGATCGATGCCATTGCCAAATAGATAAAAGGGTCGCCCCTGGGGATACAGACGGAGCAGGAATAAAACAACCATTAAAATCAGTCCCCCCTGCCAAAACACAACAAAGGGGTAAGCAATCATGTGGGGGGTCAACACTACATTCTGCCAGTAAATATCGGGGGTGACAGTAACTAAAATGTAGAGCAGCAGGGCAAAAAAGCCAAGGATTTTTCCCGACAACATACCTATAACCAGTGACCCTAGAGTTAAGGTAACATTTCTGTGAGGTAGGAGAGAATGTTAGCCTGCAATAAGTCCCCTACCTCTGTGTATAATCAAGCTAGACCCCTAACCGAGGTGTATGTCCAAACTACAATTTTTTCTCGTCTCGACGATCATTACCTCAGCATTACTGCTCTTTGTTGGTGGCAGAGATAGTCACACCTTTGTTCCTATTTCTATTCTCGTTGCCCTCTCCTACCTGGGTAATCGCTTTATCCCTGAGCCTGTCTGGGAACAGTTTGCCCGCTGGGTCAATCGCACCACTAATCGCTCGCTCCTGAAGACAAAAATGAAGCGGCTGCCTCCCTCCCGTCTGCGGCGGTTGCGCTAATGATCGGCGTTGGTATTGTCGGCACAGGCTTTGTTGCCAATTTGCGGGGAGAATTGTTTGCCCAGTATCCAGACATAAAAATCGTTGGTTATGCAGGCACTCCCCACCGTCTATCCAGCTTAGCGGAAAAGTTTAATTGTGCAGTTTTTCCCCACAGTGAAGACCTCATCAACCTACCAGCAGTAGACCTAATTGTCGTTGCTAATACTAATAGTGACCATTACCCCATAGCTAGACTGGCCCTAGAATCTGGCAAACATGTGGTAGTAGAATATCCACCTGCTCTGACCTACCATGAAGGGTTAGCTTTGGCGGAGCTAGCACAAAGGCACAGCAAACTATTGCATATTGAACACATTGAACTTTTAGGGGGTGTCCATCAAGCCATGGTGACACATTTGCCCCAGATCGGTCAGGTATTTTTTGCTCGCTATGGGACAAAATCTCCCCAGCGCCCTGCCCCTGATAAGTGGACCTATTACCCCGATCGCTATGGCTTTCCCCTGATTGGTGCTCTATCCCGCTTGCATCGATTTACAGCCGTTTGGGGTGAGGTAGCCCAGGTAAGCTGTCAGGTGCGTTATCGGGGTGAGCATTTACCCCAGAGGTACAGTTATTGCTACTGCGATGCCCAGTTAATTTTCCGTAACGGTACGATCGTTAACCTGCACTACAGCAAAGGCGAATACTGTTGGCAAGCAGAACGGAGTTTAGAAATTCACGGGGAGCGGGGGGGCTTATTCTTCCAGGGTGATAGTGGCAAGTTGGTCAATACTGAGGGGGAAGTTACACTGACGGTCGCTCCGAGTCGGGGTCTCTTTGCCATCGATACGCAACAGGTGATAGCCCATTTGTTAGAAGGAAAACCACTTTACGTCCAGCCCTCTAGTTCTCTCTATGCCCTCCAAGTCGCGGAAGCTTGCCGATTGGCAGCCGAGACTGACAAAATAATTGATTTAGTATAGACTGGGAAAGACTGGAGGAAAGGTTATGAAGTTAGACGAAATAGAGGCAAGGATGCAAAAGTGTATTGAAGCCACCCAGAGTAATTTCAATACGGTGCGCACGGGACGGGCAAACGCAGCGCTCCTCGATCGGATTATGGTGGAATACTATGGTACTCCTACGCCCTTAAAGTCTCTAGCTAGTATCAACACACCGGATGCCACTACCTTGTTAATTCAGCCCTTTGATCGCAGCACCTTGAATTCAATCGAGCGAGCAATTAGTGAATCGGATTTAGGGTTGCCCCCCAACAACGATGGTCATAGTATTCGCTTGAACATTCCGCCTTTGACAGCAGAACGACGGAAGGAATTGGTGAAGATGGTGGGGAAATTAGCAGAGGAAGGAAAGGTAGCTATTCGGAATGTGCGCCGTGATGCCATGGACATGGTGAAGAAGGAAGAGAAAAACAAAACTATTTCCGAAGATGAAGCGAAAAAGCTCCAGGAACAGGTGGAAAAACTGACAGAAAAATACATCAAAAAGCTAGAGCAAATTCAAGCGGATAAAGAAAAAGAAATTTCCAGTATCTAAAAAGGCGTGGGCTGTACTAGTTCTAGCCCCTGACCAGTACGGGGGTGAACAAAGTGTAATTCTCTAGCATGGAGATAGAGGCGGGGGGCATTCTGTTGACAGCCATAGAGAGTGTCTCCCCAAATGGGACAGCCAAAGTAGGCAAGGCAATGTACACGCAGTTGGTGGGTACGTCCTGTATGGGGAACTAAAATCAAACGGCTGGGTATGCCCCGATCGGTGACCTGAAATTTAGTGCGACTGTTTTTCCCTTGGGCTACTACACCGTAGCGGGGGGGAGCGATTCTGCCAAGGGGCAAGTTAATTTCTCCTGCCTCTGCGGTAATTTCTTTGGCTATGAGGGCTTCGTAGATTTTATACACCCGATCGTGCCAGTTTTTCGCCAGCTGATGTTGTGTTTGGGGATTTAAGGCAAACAGTAACAGACCAGAGGTAGCTTGATCCAGACGATGGACGGGATAAATATGCTCTGTGACCAGTTGACGTTTTAAGCGCGTGAAGGCACTATCCACACAATGGAGTCCAGGTACAGATAGGAGTCCAGGAGGTTTGTTGATTACCACTATGTCCCTATCCTGATAGACAATCTCTACCATTTGCTCTGGTAATGAGAGGTACTCCTGCAGGAGCTTTTCCTGCTGTTGTGCTACTGTTTGTCTGTATTCGTCTTGCAGTTGTTGTAGCTCTTTGTCAATGGCTCTTATTTCTGCGGCTAAGGGTTGCAGTATTAGCTGCCAGCTGCGCCGTAAATCTCGTCTTTCCCGTTTTTCCAAATAGCTGAGGCGATCGAGGTGAGCTAACTCTGTTTCTGCTCCTTGCTGCTGTAGCATCTGTCTAAGAACTAGCCGGTCTTGTTTTTGTTGTTTATGCCTAGCCACTAGGGCTTGGTATTCCCTCTGAAATTCTGACCACAATCGATTGTATTCCTCACGCACAGGGGATACAGCTAGCTCTTGCATACGGCGTTTTATTTGGGCAAGCTTGTGATAGATAGTTTTATCCACCATTTAACCGCTGCAGTGCCATTTCTGCACAGTATTGCAACTCCCAAATAGGAGAATTTAGGTATTTTTTTAGCTCAGGTATTGCCCGTTTATCCCCTAATTCGCCTAGGCTAATAGCAGCACCCGATCGGGATTTTTGAAATTGCGGTTGGGTATTGTGTAATGCCTCCATCAAGACATCGTAACCAGGGGTATACTTAAGCCAGCCAATTAGCTTGACCACATGGTAATGAGCACCATAGTCATTGCGAGCCTCCCCTGTATAAAATTCCTCTACCAGGCGCGCCCCTGCTACATCAGGATAGTGTTGCAAAATTGTCAGAGTAGCTAAGTAACACTTGCCAAAATCCGTGTCGTAGAGGTCTTGGACTAATCGATCGAGGCTCGGCATATCATTATATTTGTGTAGTAAGCGGAGGGTAGAGGGATGGTCAATTAAACACTGCTCTAAGTAAGACTGATATTGTGCCTTAGGTAAGGAATTAGTTTCTGCCAGGAGTTTAATTCCCCGCACACGAAAAACCAAAGAGACAGGTGCACAAGCAATCGCAGGGATAGCAGAAATATATTGGGCATCGACAATATCTTGAATAGCCATCCGCCGCACCATGGGACTACTATGCCACAGGAAATCTAGTACCCGGGCAAAATTGGTTAAATCCCCATCTAAGACTGCTAAAGCACTCAAAGCCGCACTGGCAATGCCTGGGTCAGGATGGTCAACAAATTTTCTCACTTGAGGTACGGCTGGCTGATAGCCTAGCTTCCGTAAAGTCTGCAAAATGACGCGATAAGATTGGTCTTGGGCGGTCAATAAACTGGCAATCTTAGCCAAAATTTCCTCCTCCTGGACCTGCATTTCCCCCAATGCCCACACACAGTTTTCCACTAAATAACGATCGGTCTCCCCTAGGCATGCCACTAACAAGGGAATCGCTTCTTTTGCCTGGAGTTTGCCTAAGCTCTCCGCTGCTTTCCGTCGCACAATTCTGTTATCTAAGTCGTCGTCTTTTCTGGCTACAGCCCGCATCAGCGCCGATCGGGATTCTGGCGTGTTAAAGTTAACCAAGTGGGCAGCGGCTACATACCTCACATCCCCTACCCCCAGGTCAGCTTTGGGCTTGTCTAGGAGAGTAATCGCCTCTGCCTCGGTCATAGCGTAAATGCGTAGAAACCGATCGTTCATCTGTTACTCCGAAATGCCCTTTTTGATACCATACTAGGCTATCCTCAGAAACTGATAAAAGAGGGGGAAAATTTCCCTGTTTCCACTAGCCGAAAAGCCTGGGGTAAAGCTTCTATAACATCGATCGTGCGTACACTTTCTTGGTGTTTTTCTGTGGCTGCTACTTCCCCTGCTAGACCATGGACAAATACACCGATTTGCAGGGCAACAATTGGTTCTAATCCCCTGCCCAAGAGAGCCGTGAGCACACCTGCTAGGACATCTCCCATCCCTCCCTTCGCCATAGCAGCACTGCCGCGGGTTGAGAGATAGACCTGCCCCTGGGGAGTAGCGATCGCTGTGCGGGCGGATTTGAGCACGATGTAACAGCCCCACCGCTGGGCAAATGCCTGGGCGACATCGGTTAGATTTTCGCCAATCTCTGTTTTGGCCAATCCACTCAATCTGTGGAATTCCCCCACATGGGGAGTGAGGATGGTTATCCCCACCCGCTCTTTGAGTAAGTCAACTCCCTCATCTGCCAGATTATTGAGGGCATCAGCGTCTAACAAAAGAGGTGGTTGCACCTGGCGGACTAATTCTCTCACAACCGCCCTACCCCCACTATAGCGATCCATACCCATCCCCACCGCCACCGCCGTAAATCTGTCCTGCATTGCCAGGATTAGTTCTGGAGAATCCGCTGCCAGTCTCTCTTGCCCTGGTAAAGGCATACTCATCTCCTCTAGGAGCACTGTTTCCACAATCTGGTTGAGACCGCTAGGTACACCCACCGTCACCAAACCTGCCCCCGATCGGGTACTTGCCCTGGCTGCCATCATCACTGCCCCAGTCTTGCCACTACTGCCCCCAATCAACAATACATGACCCATCGAACCCTTATGGGCATCCACTGGTCGAGGGGGGAGGGAGACTGTGAGGAGAACTTCCCTGTTGATGCCCTCTGCCAAGGTCTTGGGGATACCTATGTCTGCCACATAGAGTTTGCCGCAGTTTTTGCTAGCAGGATGGAGGAAATGACAAAGTTTAGGAAATTGAAATGTCACCGTCAGAGTTGCACTCACAGCAGGGGTAACTGCCCTACCACTGTCTGCCATCAGTCCCGATGGTATATCAACAGCCACGATCGGTAGCCCTGCCCCATTCATCCTCTCGATCCACATCTGCCCTGCCCCCCTTGGCGGTGGCGTAAATCCTGTGCCGAATAGAGCATCCACAATGAGGTCATAGCGGGCAAAATCGACAACCGACAGGGGCGACAATCCCAAATTCTGGAGAATATGGTACTGGACTTGGGCATCCCCCTTGAGGTCATCCCCTAAACCTAAAACATAATCTACGGAGTAACCCAGGAGATGTAATTGACGGACTATGGCTAAACCATCCCCCCCGTTATTGCCTTTACCTGCTATTACCAGAAACCGCCGACAATGGGCCAGCTCCCACCTCACAGCAGTCACTACTCCTAAGGCGGCTCTCTCCATCAAAACTAAACTAGGTATGCCTATCCCCTCGATCGCTTGACGGTCTAAGGCTTGCATTTCTTGTGCTTTTAATAATTTCATAATTTTGTGGCTAAGACTGGCACTCAACCTGGGGGCCAATGCATCGATCGTCCCCCCAAAACATGAATATGGAGATGGTAAACTGTCTGTCCGCCCTGGGGTCCACAGTTGATGACCAAGCGATAACCCTGGTCTAAATTTTCCTGTTTGGCAACTTTGGCTGCCACTAATAATAGATGCCCAAGCAGACTTTGGTCCGCTGCAGTTGCGTCCGCAATGGTGGGAATTGCTTGTTTGGGAATCACCAAGATATGGACTGGTGCCTGGGGGTTAATATCCCGAAATGCCAGGGCTAGATCATCTTCATAGACGATCGTGGCCGGAATCTCGCGGCGGATAATCTTGCTAAAAATTGTGTCAGGACTGTTAGTCATGGTGCGTTAGGTGATGTACTTAGCTAGTTTTATAGGAATTTGCCCACCGATGCAAGTCCGCCCCCAATTTTGGGCTTCTTATCAAGGAAATGTAGTGACAAATTAGGAAATAGGTGAGTAAAATAGCCATTAGTTCAACTAACAAGTGTAGGGATATAGGTAAACAAATGGTAAAACAAGTTGCACTGACGGGAGAAGCACTCCTTAAGAAAGTTAAAGAATTGGATCACCTCAGCGAGAAGGAAAAGGCGAAAGCCTGTGGGTATATTACTGTTACCCGCGATGGCAAGAACCGCGTCAATATGATGAAGTTCCTCAACAATTTGAATGCTGCTGTGTTTGAAGCAGAAGGACTAACTCGTGGTAAACATTCTGGTCGGGGGGGCAGAAGTGCTAGCTATCGTGTTAGTGTGCAGAAAAATGGTAACCTGCTGATCGGTTCTACCTATACGCAAATGATGGGGTTGCAACCGGGGGATGAATTGGAAATTCGCTTGGGACGGAAACATATCCACCTGCGCCCAGTTAATTCCTCTCTGGCGGAATAGTCCCTAAGAGTTGCTGCAAAGTCGCTAGTAATTCTCCCTCTGGACAACTAACTAATTTGACTTGCCGCGGCACAGAAGGGGGGCTATTTCTCACCACGATCGGTACACGACCTAGGTAAGTGTTTGTGTAAATCCGATCGAGCATTGTTGCCTGCCCTAGTACAATCAAGTTAGGTTGCCAGAGGGGGGCAAATCGTTCTGCTTGCTCCACATCGTCGACGGTCATACAACGGAAGGGCAGGCTATTGGTTTCTGTCCAATCCTGGCAAGCGATGCAGAGAATTTTTTCTGTCCTTTTAGGTAGGAATTCTCGTACTTGGTCGGCACTAATTTGCTGATACAGTTTGAGAGGAATCGATCGGCACTGGCTATCCTGCTGCAACAGATACCTTATGTCCTTGCCCCCCAATAACGGTAGGTTGTAGTTGGCAAAAATACACACAGGACGGAACTGGCGAGCTTTTTCGAGGGCTTCAACCCCCGATCGGGCAACCACAGGGAAGAACTGGGCTTGGCTAACAGCGTCGGCAATAGTGGTAATCTGCTGGGGATTGACTTCGGCAATTAGGACTAACTGGCGATAGGGACAGCTGAGGGGAGCCGAGGGCAGCAGCAGGGTAAACTCATTGCCTTTGCCTGAGTAGGAACGAAACGTCACATCTCCCCCATGCAAGCGAGCTAGGTGTCTCGTGAGAATTAACCCCAAGCCTGGGTCACTAAAATTTCCCCCCGGCGGCAACCTCTGGTCTCCCTTAGCAATGCTTCTGTGCCACACAGAGAAAGCCATCCAGTTCTGCCATGCCTCTACTCTGAGTTCCACTTCTGGCACCTGGTCTTTAGCACTAAACTGACAGGCATTGTGCAATAGATGCCCTAACATTTGCTGCAGCCGAGAGGGATCAGCCACGATCGTGTCAACGTCAGGGGCAATTGCCAAGTTGATGCGGGGAGGTCGGGGTAAGTCCTGCTGTTGTAGTTGTTGGATGACCTGCTGGCAGAGGGGAAGAATTTTAACCGTCGTCAGGTGCAGCTTGAGGTGTCCCGTTTCCGCCTGGGTGACATCCACCATTGTGCTGATGACCTGTGCTAGCCGATGACCGCTGCGGTGAATAGCTTTCAGGTAATGCCGTTGTTGTTCAGTGAGGTGGTGATGTAGTTGTCGCTCCAAGAGCTCTGTCATGCCCAAAACTACCGTCAAAGGGGAGCGTAATTCATGGGTAACACAGGTTAGCAATTCGGGCTTTACTCTCCCCTGTTGGGCGCTGTTGTCAAAGACAGGTTTGTGCTGAGCAACAATGATCTCCCAATCAGCAAAAATACCGCCTAACTTGCCCTGGTGTAATTCCCAATTACTCAGCTCCCCACGACAGTGTTCTTGCCACAACTGATTGGTCATAATACCTAGCTCACTCCGCACCATGACAGGCAGCGGCAAGGCTTCCAGAAACGGTTGCAGGTCAAATTCCATAACAACTGCCTAAGGTCTCTTCCATTTTGCCCCTCTTTTTCTGCAGACAAAAAAACTACAGAATTTAGATAGAAATTTGTTAACTTATATTGCAGTCCCTCAGTTTTGGGGAGTAACCTATTATCAGGGGAGCTAGGGGCAGATACTCCCCCTGGAAAACTTCCCAGTTGACAAAGTTTACTACCTTAGCCAGTTCTGCTGATGTTGGGCAAGGGAATTAGGCAAACCTAGGTTAAGATGCATGTATTGCTTTTAACAAAAATTTTATGGTTGAGCGACCCATTAAAAAATCTGACTTGCCCCCCCAGGAAGCAACTGATCAGCCTGCCCCAACGGAAAAGCAAGACCGTAACCGTAAAAAACCCCGTTCCCGCGATCGCAACCAGAAGCGAGAAGCCGCCAAACCTGCCATCCCCCCTGCCCTCGTGCGTGGTCCCAAGCCCCAGCCCCCAAAGCCAGCACCGCCCCCAGAGGCAACTGCAGAAGAGTCGCAGGGGAATTGAGGGCAATCTTATAATGAGATAACCCTACACAAGACTGGATGGAAACCCTAGAACTGCTGGAGTGGCAACGCCTATGTAAACATCTTTCTACCTTTGCCACCACCAAATTGGGCAGAAATCGCGCATTGGCACTGGCTATCCCAGACTCGATCGAGACCAGTCAAATCCTCTTGCAACAGACGGCGGAGTGCTACCGCCTAGATGCAGTGGTACCAGGTGGTCTATCCCTAGAGGGGATTCGCGACATTACCGATGCCTTGAAGCGGGCAGAACGGCAGGGAACCCTCTCAGCCATGGAGCTGGTGGATATAGCCAGTACCCTCAATGGTGCACGCCAGTTACGCCGCAGCCTGGAAAATCGGGATGGGTTTCCCCTGTTGCAAAGTATGGTGGGTGACTTGCGTACCTATCCCGAACTAGAGCAGGCAATCTACCACTGTATTGATGAAAGTGGCACTGTTCTGGAACGAGCCTCTGATAAGTTAGCTAGCATCCGCCAGAATCTACGCACCCTCAAAGACCACATCTGGCAAAGTTTGCAAGCCCTCATGCAGCGGAAAGCCTCCGCCCTACAGGAATTGGTGGTGATGCAGAGAAACGATCGTTACGTCCTTGCGGTTAAAGCCAGCCATAAAGACCAAATTCCAGGGGTAGTCCATGACAGCTCTAGTAGTGGCATGACCCTATTTGTAGAACCAGAAGCCCTCGTACCGAAAAATAATCAACTACGGCAACTGCAAGCCCAGGAAGAGCGGGAAATTGCCCAGATATTACGACATCTCAGCGAAAAAGTCACCGCTGTTGCCTCCGATCTCCTGTACATGGTGGAAGTGGTCACCAAGATTGACCTAGCCCTTGCCCGTGCCCGCTACGCCTATTGGTTACAGGCATCTCCCCCTCAGTTTGGCGATCGGGATACACCTATTAATCTCCAGCAACTGCGTCACCCACTCCTGGTATGGCAAGAACGCCATGAACAGGGACACCCCGTTGTACCCATCGACATCAAAATCCCGCCCACAGTCACCGCTGTTGTCATCACTGGTCCCAACACAGGTGGGAAAACTGCCACGCTCAAAACCTTGGGACTAGCTGCCCTGATGGCAAAGGCGGGGTTATTCATCCCTGCCCAGGAGCCAGTTTGTCTGCCCTGGTTTGACCATGTATTAGCCGACATCGGCGATGAGCAGTCCTTGGAGCAAAACCTCTCCACCTTTTCGGGGCACATCACTCGCATTGTGCGCATACTGCACCAAGCTACTCCCCAATCTCTAGTACTGTTGGACGAAGTGGGAGCGGGTACAGACCCCACAGAAGGCAGTGCTCTGGCTGCCGCCCTCCTCGAACACTTTGCTGGGCATGCTCGCCTCACCGTTGCTACTACCCACTTTGGCGAACTGAAAGCCCTCAAGTATCGCGACCCCCGCTTTGAAAACGCTTCTGTTGAGTTTGACGATGTTTCCTTAGCTCCCACCTATCGCCTCCTATGGGGTATCCCAGGACGATCGAAAGCCCTCATTATTGCTAAGAGATTAGGGGTACCACAATCCATCTTAGAACGGGCGCAGGCGCAAGTCGGTTTGGGGACAGAAGAGATTAACCGCGTTATCGGTGCCCTCGAACAGCAACGGCGGGAACAGGAGCAAAAAACCGCCCTGGTCACCCAACTCCTCAAGGATACGGAGCGCCTCCATCAGGAAATTCTCCTCAAGTCGGGTAATCTGCGCACTCAGTACCAGGAACTACGTCGCCAGCAGGAACAGGAAGTTAAACAGGCAATCGCCCAAGCGAAAAAGGAAATTGCCCGCGTCATCCGCAAACTGCAAAACAGCAATCAAACTGTGGCTGATGTGCAATGGGCAGAAAAACGAGTGGAAGAGCTGCAAAAACGCCATCTGCCTCCCCCTCCCCCAGCCACAGAGCAGGAATATATACCCCAGGTAGGCGATCGGGTGAAGATTATTCCCCTTGATAAAGTTGGACAAGTCCTTACGGCTCCCAATGGGGCAGGGGAAATCTCCGTCCGGCTGGGCACCCTGAAAATGACCCTCCCCTGTAAGGATGTGGCACCCCTGCCAAAAGGCTGAGCATTACTCTCCTGACTTTGCCAAAAACAGTAGTCACATTCGGCAACTTGGTGTATGCTAACACGGGATTAGGCAGTGCCCTTTCTGGCAAATTTGCCTGCCTTTGTCCCCATACCGACAGGAAAGACTATGATGCGCAAATTTTTGTCTCTAGTTTCTGCTACCTGTGCGGGAGCCATTATGGCGGCTGATGCAGCCCTTGCCAAATCCAATCGGTTAGAAACTTTTGTCTTCAATCTGTCAGAAAATCGTCTTGAGTTTTCCACTCAGGCAGAAGTACAACCCAGGGGGATGGTGATTACTGACCCTACTAGATTGGTCATCGATTTGCCAGGGACAGTTTTCCATCGTCCTACGGTCAAACGCCCCATTGGTAACGCTATCCAGGAAGTGCGTGTGGGACAACCTGAACCAGGCACGACCCGTCTGGTGGTCGAATTTGCGCCCGATTTCCCGATCGGCAATGATCCCCTTTATTTAACACCCCTCAGCCCCAAACACTGGACAGTCCAGTTACCCAACCAGGTAGCAGCTCTGCACCACAGGGTAAAGAGTAGTTTTATCTGGCCCCTTATTGGTGAATTAACAGCAGGATTTGGATGGCGGATTCATCCCATCACAGGGGACAGACGACTACATAAAGGGATTGATATTGCTGCTCCCATCGGTACTCCCATCCTTGCCGCTGCCGACGGTGTAGTCAAGGAAGCAGGTTGGGATGACGGCGGTTATGGCAACAAAGTAGTGATTAGGCACTTTGACGGCACGGAAACTCTCTATGCCCACAACAACCGTTTGTTTGTCAGTGTAGGGCAGACCGTTAAACAGGGGCAACCGATCGCGGAGGTAGGTAGCACTGGCAGGAGCACGGGTCCCCACTTGCACTTTGAAGTTATTAAAGAGGAGCAACTCCTTGACCCCTTGGCAGTCCTACCCCTGCGTTATATTTTGTTTGATGTAGCTGCTAGTTAAACCTACAACGGGCGACGGAAGCGATTACGGCGGCGGGCATTCTCGGCTTTGCGCTTACGTTTTTCGGCAGGAGTTTCGTAGTGCTGACACCGTCTCACATCAGCAATTAAGCCTGCCTTTTGGATTTTCTTCTTAAACCGCCGCAGTGCCGACTCGATCCCTTCGTTTTCCCCGACAATGATCTGGGTCATACAGTCCTTTTACTAGATTGCTTTCCTATTATAGACAAAATCTGCCCCCTTACGCCGATCCCTACCCAAGGGCTTAAGTACTTTGACCTAAAATATCATCCCTCTAGGGGAATATAAAAAAAAGATTAAGTGATCCCCAGGTTAGCAAATTTTTACGTCAGAATGAGTACAGATTCAAACGGGACCAGCTTAATAAAGGTCTTGAACGTCAAAAACAATATAGTATGTCGTGGGGGAGCGTGTTTTTATCCCCCTTTTTAGTGTGGGAGCGGGGCTTGGAAATAGGGGAAATTTTAGCGGGCTATAGCCAGGGCTACTTCCTCATGGCGGATGAAAGGGGGCAATTGGGATGGTACGGCACCAAAGTACGTACCTTGATCCCCCTGGATGGGAGGTTTCGCTACCCCAAATCCCTGCGTCGTGCCCTCAACCAAAACTGGTTTACAGTGGGGATCAACCAGGCATTCCCTCGGGTAGTAGAAGGATGCGCCGATCGGGTAGATACGTGGATTTCGCCAGAACTGAAGCAAATTTACGGGGAGTTACGGCAGCGGGGCTATGCCCATAGTTTTGAGACCTGGCAGGGAGAGGAATTAGCGGGGGGGATTCTGGGGATCACGATCGGCTGTGCTTTCATTGGTGAGTCGATGTTCTACCGCATTCCCGATGGCTCCAAGGTGGCTATGGTCAAGCTGGTAGAGCACCTACGAGCACGGCAATTTCTCCTCTTTGATGCCCAGTTGATGAATCCCCATCTCGCCCGCTTTGGTGCCTACGAAATTCCGGATAGGGAATACCGCCAGCTGCTGCAGAGGGCAATCAAGCAAAAATGTTGCTTTCTAGACTAAAAAAGGAGCCTAGCGGCTCCCCCAGTTTGGCAATAAAAACTAGCTAACACTCGCGACCGTAGGGCCACTTCCAGTTAGTAATCTCCTCTTTGTCAATGCCATGCTCCCGCGCATAGTTGAGATTGTCAATGATGGCGTTCTTCATCCGTTCCTTGACATAGGCAGCGCGGGATTGTAACTTCGGCACCCGATCGATGACATCAATGACCAGGTTGAACCGATCGATTTGGTTGCGGATAGCTAGTTCCAAAGGCGTATTAATATTCCCCTCCTCCTTGTAGCCCCGCACATGAATGCGCTCTTGGTTAGTACGGCGGTAGGTGAGCTTGTGAATGAGCCAGGGATAGCCGTGGAAGTTGAAGATAACCGGCTTGTCGGGTGTGAATAGGGTATCGAAATCCCGATCGGAGAGTCCGTGGGGGTGTTCCGTTTCCGGTTGCAACTTAAACAAGTCCACGACATTTATAAAGCGCACCTTCAGCTCAGGGAATTCCTCCCGTAGGATTGCCGTTGCTGCCAGAGACTCCATCGTGGGAATATCACCACAGCAAGCCATGACCACATCGGGAATATCCGGTTCCTTACCGCAGTCATCATTACTAGCCCACTCCCAGATACCGATCCCCTTGGTGCAGTGCTTAATTGCCTCCTCCATCGTCAGGTACTGCAGGTGCATTTGCTTATCGGCGACAATGACATTGACATAGCCCTTACTGCGCAGACAGTGGTCCGTGACCGACAGGAGACAGTTAGCATCCGGGGGCAAATAGATGCGGGTAACAGCTGCACTTTTGTTAGTAACTAGGTCAATAAACCCAGGGTCTTGATGGCTAAAACCATTGTGGTCTTGCCGCCACACCACCGAAGATAGCAGGATATTCAATGAGGAGATAGGGGAACGCCAAGGCACTTCATGGCGACAGATGTCCAACCATTTAGCGTGCTGATTCACCATGGAGTCAATCACATGGGCAAAAGCTTCGTAGGTGTGGAATAAGCCATGCCGCCCCGTGAGCAAATAGCCCTCTAACCAACCTTCTAGGGTGTGCTCACTCAACATTTCCATCACCCGTCCATCGGGGGAGAGATGACCACCGTCCTCATCCTCCGGTAAATAATCCGCCAACCAAGCTTTCTTAGTCACCTCGTAGAGGGCATGGAGTTTATTGGAAGCTGTTTCATCGGGACCGAAGACACGGAAATTGTGCATATTCTTCTTCATCACGTCCCGCAGGAAGATGCCCATAATTTTGGTATTTTCCGCCTCCACCACCCCAGGGCTGGGAACATCAACGGCATAATCGCGAAAATCAGGCATCACTAAGTCCTTGCGCACGACACCGCCATTGGTGACGGGATTGGCACTCATACGGCGATTGCCCTTGGGAGCCAGTTCCTTTAGTTCGGGGCGTAAGCGACCGTTCTCATCGAACAAGTCCTCTGGCTTATAGCTCTTTAGCCACTGTTCCAGGAGTCTAAGATGCTCAGGATTTTTATGCATCCCTGACAGCGGTACTTGGTGGGAACGCCAGAATCCCTCTACTTTGTGACCATCTACTTCCTGGGGACCAGTCCAACCCTTGGGGGTGCGGAGGACAATCATGGGCCACTTGGGACGGAAGGGCTTGCCCGTACTCCTTGCCTCTAGTTGGATTTGGCGAATTTGGGTAATGCAATCCTCTAGCACCCTTGCCATCTTTTGATGCATCTCCATCGGCTCTGACCCTTCCACAAAATAGGGGGTGTAGCCATACCCACGGAAGAGGGACTCTAATTCCTCATGGGAAATGCGGGATAACAGGGTGGGGTTAGCAATTTTGTACCCGTTCAAATGCAGGATAGGCAAAACTGCACCATCGCGGATAGGATTGAGGAATTTATTAGAGTGCCAAGCTGTTGCCAAGGGTCCTGTTTCCGCTTCCCCGTCTCCTACTACACAGGCAGCAATGAGGTCAGGATTGTCAAATACAGCACCAAAAGCATGGGACAGACTGTAACCGAGTTCGCCCCCCTCATGGATAGAGCCGGGGGTTTCGGGGGTGACGTGGCTGCCAATGTGCCCTGGGAAGGAAAATTGCTTGAAAAATTTCTGCATTCCCTCCTCATCTTCGCTTTTGTCGGGATAAACCTCGGAATAAGTACCTTCCAGATAGACAGGCGCTAATACGCCGGGTGCCCCATGCCCAGGCCCTGCCAAGAAAATCATGTTGAGGTCATATTTCTTGATCAAACGATTGAGGTGGACATAGATGAAACTTAAGCCCGGTGTTGACCCCCAGTGTCCCAGCAGCCGATACTTGACGTGCTCTGGCTTTAATGGCTCCTTCAACAAGGGATTGTCCCGCAGGTAGATCATCCCCACTGCCAAATAGTTGCAGGCACGCCAGTAGGCATGTATTTTCTCTAGTTCTTCGGGGGAGAGGGTCTCCTTTTCAGCAAAGGTTGCGACTGTCATAGCTGTTATTTAGCGCTCTATGAGTATCTTTACTCCGATCGATTGGCTTTGGCAGTATATTTCTTGTTTTCTTTATTTTTTGGTGTATAGCGTAATGTTTCTTAATTTTGCTTAACTTTTATCAAGTTACTAACTGTAATTGATGTAAATTTCCTTGAACTAATAGGGGGAGCTAGGTGGGAAGTGCTAGCTAGACTGGTGTAACCGAACTAATGTAAGATTTTGACGGTGGTTTATGATTTTCCGGGATGAGGAGTTGGTGGGCAGCCGGAATGTCGCTCTTCTGGCTAGGATGGGTGGGAGCTGGAAGAGCAGAGTTATTCCCTAGGCTAGTTCTGCGGGAGCAAATCGATAGCTGGTCACAGGCAATCTACGAGCCGAGTTTACCAGTGGGAGCCGAGATAGGGAGCTTAGGTAAGGAGCAACTACCCCTGGGCAGTCAACCTGCAACACAAGTTTTGCTAACTCACGAGAGACTACAGGAACAGATTGATAGTCGGTGGTTAGAGGTATACGAACCAAGTTTGATCCTGGCAGGGGAGTTTATGCCGATCGAGGTAGTGCAGATAGATATAGTACGGGGTGGCAGCGACCCAACGATTATTAATAAATCCCCTTCCGACCCTGTACCTACTCAGGTTGCTTCCGCCAAACCAGAAACGATCCCTTTCACTCTAGAGGAAGCGATCGCCAGGGGAGAGGCAGAAAGTCAGGAATTAAAAATTGCCCGCAAAGAATTAGAACGGGCGCAACTAAGTTTACAGGAAATTAAGCTGGGATTTTTCCCTAGCTTGGATTTTAACTTAGGTCTAAATCGTACTCTCAGTGCTGATGAAGATATTGCCGCCCAGGTTGGTCGCTCCCAAGGCTTGCGCAATTTCAGCTTTGCCCAACAACGGATAGGTGAACTCAATAATCAGCTCTCCTTCCTCCAGTCCCAGCCAGCGCCAGACCAGTTTGCTGACCCGATCGGTTTCATGCAACGGGAACAACAACTACAAGCTATTCGAGAAGAACTGAATAATGCCCAGCAACAGCAAAGTCAGGCTTTAAGTCTTATCGGTGGGGGGGCATCTCCCACAACCAGAGTGCAGGCGGATTTTACTGTCTCCTACAACATATCCAGTTTTGGGCGGCGGGAACGAGATGTCAAAGCGGCAGCAATTCAGGTCAATATTGCCGATTTGGCAGTCAAAATTATTCGGGCGAATTTGCGGTTAAATATCAGCAATGCCTATTACGAACTGCAGGATGCCAAAGAACAAATCCGCATTGAGGAAGCTGCCCTCAAGGAAGCCAACCGCAGTAGGTCAGATGCTACCGCCCTTAAGGAAGCAGGTTTGGGCACTAGATTTGATGAACTGAGTGCTTCTGTGCAACAGGGGAACGTTTTACAAAGGTTAGTACGGGCCCAGTCCCAAGTACAGATAGCTGCTAGTCGTCTGGCGGAGTTACTCAATTTGCCCCCTAATGTCCTGCCTGAACCCGCGGATCCCCCGACCCGTTTGGCGGCAACTTGGGATAAAACTTTAGCGGAAACGATCGAGTTAGCTTTACAGAACCGCCTGGAACTGCTGCAACAACTAGAGCAGAGTCAATTCTTCCGTGAACAAAAAGCCCGTGCCCTGGCGGAACTCTCCCCCAATCTCAATTTATCCGCTTCCTTTAGTACCGTATTTACTAATACTGATAGTAGGAGTGAGAGTGCTGCTAGGGGACTAGGAGCAGGTTATGCCCTAGGGGTAAATTTAACCTGGAATTTAATTGACTGGGGCAGGGCAAAAAACAGAGCTGAACAGGCGGACAAGTCCCAGGAAATCGCTCTCCTACGCCTAGAACAAATTAAGAACCAAATCCAACGGGAAGTAAGGGAAGCCTACGCCCAACTGCAAGCCAGTGCCAGAAATGTAGAAGCAGCTCGCTTAGTGGTAGAACAGGGGGAGAATGCCCTGCGTTTAGCTCGTCTCCGCTTCCAGGCAGGAGTAGGTACGCAAATTGAAACCCTCACTTCGGAGACTCAGTTAACCCAGGCGCAGGTGAACCTCAGCCGTGCTATTTTAGACTACAACCGCGCTTTTGCCGCTTTGCAACGAGCGATCGGGGCTACCGCACAATCTACAGCACCATAAACCTATGACTAAGATTATACCAGTACATTCTTTTCGGGGTGGGACAGGCAAATCTAACACCACCGCTAATGTAGCTACTGCTGTAGCGGCGATGGGACAGAAAGTGGGGATCATAGACACGGACATTCAATCTCCGGGCATTCATATTTTATTCAACCTTTCCCCTAAAAGTGTGAAGAAGACCTTAAATGACTATTTGTGGAATCGCTGTACCCTGCAGGAAAGCAGCTACGATGTCACCCCTGCACCGATCAAGGCAAAAAAGGGGCAAATTCTCCTGATCCCCGCCAGTATGGATATTTCGGAAATCAGCAAGATTTTACGGGACGGTTACAATGTTAAACGACTACAGGACGGCTTAAAGAAGGTAGGGGAGCAATTGAAATTAGATTATTTGTTTATTGATACTCACCCTGGCATCAATGAAGAAACACTCCTGTCCCTTAGCTTAGCCCATACCCTAGTAGTTATACTGCGCCCTGACCAGCAAGATTTTCAGGGGACAGCCGTAATTGTCGATATTGCCCGTCGGTTGAATGTCAATCGTCTACTGTTAGTAGTCAATCGTGTACCAGCTAAATTCATACCAGAACAAGTAAAAGAACAAGTGGAAAAAACCTATCAAGCGAAAGTGGCTGCTCTGTTGCCCAACAGCGAAGAAATGATGGAATTGGCAAGTCGGGATTTATTCTATTTACGTTACCCTGACCATGTTTTAAGTCAAGCCTACCAAGCGATCGCTCAACAGATTCACCAACCTAGCAGTGGGGAAGCTAATCCTTTTTTGAAAAATCTATTCCAACGACGCTGAGGGTATATGGTACCTAAAAATAAGAATGTACTGGTGATTGATGACCAACCTGACATGTGCCTCATTATTCAAGCCGCCCTGGAAGAACTGGCGGGTTGGAATGTAGTCAGTACCTATTCAGGAGAGCAAGGTTTAGATTTTCTAAATACATTTACTTTTGATGTGATTTTACTAGATGTGTCCATGCCTCACTTGGACGGTATTTCCGTCTACAAAAGAATAAAGGAAAATGATAAATTAAAAGGCATACCAGTTATTCTCATCACTGCTAAAGTCAGTAACAAAGACTATAAGCGTTACCAGGAGCTAGACGTGGCAGGGGTCATTGCTAAACCCTTTAGTGCTATCCACCTCGCCGAACAAATTGCCCGAATTCTTAACTGGAAATAGTCACTCTACATCGCTGGCAATTACCTCCAAAATCGCCTTCTTAGTAGTTTCCTGGAATTCCTTGACATTAACTTGATTGAGCAAGAGAATAGCCAAAGCCATCATTACAATTTGTAAACTAAAAACAAAGCTGTAGGCAAGCAGAGGAGTGGGAAAAAGATGAGTGGGAAAAATTTGTTTACCGATTTCTAAGGTTAACCCGCCCAAAAAGGTTGCTGACCCGCGGGCAATTGCCTGAGCTAACCCCCAAGCCCCAATAAAGGTGCCTGCTGTGGCGACTGCTGTTAAATCTAACATCAAACTAATTGCCCCTGTGGTAGTAATGCCAGAGGCAAAACCAAAGAACAGAACTACTAGGCGCAGTAAATTCTTGTCTACTGTTTCTCCTACTAGGATCAATAAAATCAATGTCCCTATTGTGGATGTGCAACCTAGGCGAGCCGTATTCTGTTTGCCGATGCTGGGGGCAATTAAAAAGCCACTTAAACTAATCCCTAGTAGGGTGCCAATACCAAAGGGAGCATTCAACTTCGTGGTCTCCCCAATACTCATACCAAAAACTGTTGCCCCGTAAGGTTCTAGCACCGCATCCTGCATGAATATTCCTAGGGTCATAAATATGAGGAAGACAAAAAACTTGGTGGTCTGGCGGCTAGTGGTCAGGATTTTCAGGGCTTGCCGTAACCCAATTTGATCCTCCCGATCGACTATGCGCTCCCCAAAGCGGGAATAGCGCTTCTCTATGCCCCAGGTAGCCAGGAAACTCAAAGCCACCACAACACTGGGAACGATAATAAACACCCGATCGATCGCTCCCCGCAACGCCGTGGCTCTAATGGGATCACTAAAGACACTGATCGCTTCTTTGGGGTTCACTTCGGCAGCGGGAGTACCCAGCAAGCGGGCAACAGTGATTGCCCCAATGACAATTCCCACCATCAACAAAGACCAGACAACCCCTACTAGCCGCGATCGCTCTTCCTCATCGGTAATGTCCACCAGTAGGGCAGCAAAGGGGGTAGAACTCATGCTCAAGGTCAGACCAAAAACAGCAAACAGCAAAGCTAGTACAATCAACCAAGTAATTGTCAAAGCAGACCAATCCTGGGTGTATAAACTTTCCCCCAATTGCCAGAGAGATTGCAAGGCTAACCACACAGAAAAACTAAACAGGGCTGAACCCAACCAGACATAGCTGCTGCGGTGATACCCCCACAGAGGTTTACTGTCTGACAACTGCCCAAACCACACCCGCGCTGGGGACATAAACAGGGGAATAGCACTCAAACCCGCCGCGATCGCTGGGGGAATTGCCAATTCATTGATCATGACACGGTTGAGTAAACCCAAGGTGAGGAGGTTCATAATACCCAAGCCCAGCTGAAACAGACCAAGGCGAAACATCTCCCTGAGGGGAAGTTTTGGTGGATTAACTGTTGCTGTCATGTCCCTACGCTAGTGTCTAGGGTTATTATAGCTAGTTGCCAAGAATATAAAGAAACTGTATAGCAGATTACAAAACCTCTGTACACTGCTGTTTAGGATGAAGCATCACAACAGTAAGGAAAAGACCCCATGACCAAGACCCCCGATGACATTCTGCGCATGATTCGCGACCAAAATATCCAGATGATCGACCTCAAGTTTATTGATCTCCCTGGAATTTGGCAACATTTTAGCTGTTATTACGACCAGTTATCGGAATCTTCCTTCACGGACGGCGTACCCTTCGATGGCTCTAGTATTCGCGGGTGGAAGACCATTAATGAATCGGATATGGCAATGGTACCTGACCCCAATACTGCCTGGATTGACCCCTTCATGGAAGTTCCCACCCTCAGTATGATCTGCAGTATCAAAGAACCCCGCAGCGGTCAAGCTTACGAGCGGTGCCCCCGCAGTATTGCCCAAAAAGCGATCGAGTTCCTGCGTGCAACTGGCATCGGGGATGAGGCTTACTTTGGTCCGGAAGCGGAGTTTTATATTTTTGACAGCGTGACCTACGACCAAGGCATCAATTTTGGTCACTACGAAGTGGATTCGGCGGAAGGTCTCTGGAATACAGGGCGTAAGGAAGCCAATGGCAACCTTGGTTACAAGATTCGCAACAAGCAGGGCTATTTCCCTGTTTCCCCTTCTGATATTTACCAAGACATCCGCACCGAAATGTTACTCACAATGCAGAAGTGCGGTTTGCCCATTGAAAAGCACCACCACGAGGTGGGGACGGGAGGACAGGCAGAATTAGGCTTCCGGTTTGCTTCGCTGGTGGAGGCAGCAGACTACCTGATGACCTACAAGTATGTGATTAAAAATGTTGCCAAGAAGCATGGTAAGACAGTCACCTTTATGCCCAAGCCCCTGTTTGGGGACAATGGTTCGGGGATGCACACCCATCAATCTATCTGGAAGAACGGGCAACCCACCTTCTACGGTGACGGCTATGCCAACTTGAGTAAACTGGCGCTGCATTATATCGGTGGTCTCCTCAAACACGCTCCTGCTCTGCTGGCAATCACTAACCCGACTACTAATTCCTACAAGCGGCTAGTGCCTGGCTACGAAGCTCCTGTTAACTTGGCGTACTCCCAGGGCAACCGATCGGCTTCCATCCGTATTCCTCTCACGGGCACCAATCCCAAGGCGAAACGGTTAGAGTTCCGCTGCCCTGATGCTAGCTGTAACCCCTATCTTGCCTTTGCGGCTATGCTGTTGGCAGGAATTGATGGCATTAAAAATGAGATCGACCCTGGGGCACCCATGGATAAGGATATTTATTCCCTTTCCCCTGAGGAACTAGCTACGATTCCCTCTACCCCTGGTTCTCTGTTGGAAGCGCTAGAAAACCTAGAGAAAGACCACCAATTCCTGTTGCAGGGCAATGTCTTCTCGGAAGATTTAATTAAAACCTGGATTTCCTACAAACTGGACACAGAGGTTATCCCTGTTAGTATCCGTCCCCACCCCTACGAATTTGCCCTGTACTACGATTGTTGAATTGTTGTCTGTCATAGTTACCGTCCCACTAGCTCTCCTGACTGCCAGGGGAGTTTTTCCTTTAAGTGGTAAAATACGGCAAAGCCTATCTTGAATGACTATGAGTACAGGTGCTGATGCAGTCGACCAAGCCATTGCCCAAGGCGTGGACTTTGACGGCACACCCATTCCCCCCGCCATGTTAGCTCTCTATCACAAGGTCATGGAACTAGAGGCAGGGCGGCAACGCAGCGGTGTGAAGAATACAATGCGATCGCGGATTGTCAGGATTGGGGCAAAGCATATCCCCCAAGCGGAATTAAATAGCATGCTGGTGGAGGCGGGGTTTGCGCCCCTCAAAGACAAGGAGATTGCCTTTTACTACGGAGATTAATCTGTGGCAGAGTCTCTCCCCTGTCTGATTATTCCTGTGCAAAACCGTAAGCAGGTTACTCTCCGCTGTCTTGATCACTTGCAAAAGTTGGGGGAATTAAATCGCTTTGAAGTAATTGTCGTAGACGATGGCTCTACGGACGGGACAGAAGCTTCTATTCGGCAGCGCTACGGGAATGTGACCCTGTTGCGGGGGGATGGGAGTTTGTACTGGGCAGGAGCGATCGCTAGGGGCATGGAATATGCTCATACCCTGGATACTAAGTATATTTTTTGGTTGTTACCCGATTGTCTACCTGCCCCTGATACTTTGACCCAATTGCTGAAATATTTGCGGGGTCAGGAGCGTGCCTATGTCAGTGCCAGTTGCTATAGCGAAACAGATGCCCGTTTGCTGCCTACGGGTTTACGGGGGGGCACGCCGATTGCCTTCAGGGAGGGGCAAGATGTGTTGGTAGAGAGTATGTATGGTTTTTGTGTGGGTTTTCCCAGCTCGATCGTCGACAAGATTGGCACGCCCAATCCCAGACAAATTCCTAACTATGGCGCTGATACTATTTACACATTGCGGGCAACTAGGGCGGGGTACAAGGGGATCATTCTAGGAACGGCGATGGCAACTGTGCTCAGTAGTTATCAGTTTGTCCCTCCTTTTCCTAAGTATTTGCAGCAGACGAATGACCGCAGTTTTAGGGCAGTTTTTTTCCATCCTAAGTCTCCCTTCAATCTGAAAGCTAAGTTTTATATCTTGTGGTACCGTTACCACCTGTGGGGGCTGTTTGGCTTTTTGGTGCAGAGTTTGTATTTCCTCTTGACCTGGCTAACTTTTGAGAAGAAGTAATGACCCTGTTGGTCTATCGCTGTCGCCCCTTGATTCCCTATCACCTGGCATGGCAATGGCAAAAAGAATTGGTGCAGGAGCGGAAACAAAACCCCCATCTGCCAGATGTCTTGCTGCTATTGGAGCATCCAGCGGTATACACGATCGGTCAAGGTAGTAATTTGGCATTTTTCAAACAATCCGTGGACTACATCAAGACGGAACGGGGGGGAGAAGTGACTTACCATGCCCCTGGTCAGTTGGTGGGTTATCCTATTGTCAATCTGCGCCATTATCAACCTGATTTACATTGGTATCTCAGAAGTTTGGAAGAGGTAATCATCCAGGCACTGGCAACACTTGGTATCCAGGCAGAAAGAAGACCAGGTTTGACGGGAGTATGGGTGGAGACAGGGAAAATTGCCCAAATCGGTATCAAGGTCAGTCGCTGGATTACGATGCATGGTTTTGCCCTCAATGTCAGTGTGGATAAGGAGGGATTTCAACCGATCGTGCCCTGTGGTATTCCTGATTGTCCAGTTGCCAATGTAGTAGACTTCCTCTCTGTGGATATGGAAACTATCAAAGATGTAGTGGAAAAACAGTTTGTCAGCGTCTTTCTAAAATCTAAGTTAACCGAGTCTCAGGTCTTTGCTGCTATGGCAGACGCACAAGCTTTTCGCCAAAATACTGACAGAGTTGGCAACAAGAACTAGATGGGGTTGGACAAAAATAGGTAAGCAATTCTGATCAGCCTCATATTACTTGGCACGCAAAACAAAGTTTTACTACCTTGGGGAATTTTGCCAGATTAACAAAGTGAATAGAAGCGGGATGTCCTTAACAGTAAAGCACTGGAAAGCCATGCCAAATTTGGCTAGTTCCCCTACAACCAATGTCAATCCTACGCCTTCAATCCAATTCCTCCAAGATACGAAAGCGAATGTGGTTGATGGCAAGGGAGCCAATAGAGAGGTCAGCCGGCTCGATCGTTTCAAAGGGGATGCCCTTACCTAGCTCCACATGATACCAGGGTAACCCCATAAAGAAGCGGGTGGGATAGGGGGGACGACCAGTGTCGTCGGGATTAGATTCCAGAGGCACCCAGCCATAACCTGGTATATAAAACTCCAGCCAGACGTGGTTGTAGTATTGATGCAAAATTACACCCTTCTGTTCCGCCACTTGCGGGCATTTATAGCGCCCCACTGTGCGACAGGGAATACCATTGAGGCGCGCTAATGCCAGTAGGACTCCCACATACTCGCCGCAGCCGCCATAACCCCGTCTCAGCACCACCTCAGGGCTGTCAAAGGACTCCATGCGGTATTCCAACCGATCGTAGACATAGTTGCGAATGTTGAGCATTTTGGTTACCACATCCTGGGCATCCCCTACCGCTTCTCTGGCAGCTTCCCGCACCACAGGGTGGTCCATGCTCAAGTCATCGTCATCCACTAAATAGCGGGCTTGCAAGTCTGGCGGTACGGGCTGGGGTTCCAGTTGGGTCGTGTCAATTTCGTACTTAATGCCCCGCAGTTCCAAGACCGCCTTCCAGCCAAAACAACAACGCTGATGGGGTAATAATTTCCCCAGGGTAAAAACGGCGACCTGTTGGTCTCCTACCTCCTCGGTCTGAAACGGATGTCCCATAAACTTTACCGATCGTAACTTTTGGCGGTGGGTATTGGCAGGCAGAGCAATTTTCCAAGTGAGGTGGTCAACAGTGCGCGGTTCTTCAGGCAGAATTTCCTCCACATAGGTCATTTCCACCAGATAGCCATTAGAGAGGGTATATTTGCCCTTGGGAATAACTACTTGGGGGTAAATGAAGGACTTATCCCGCTCTTCTATCTCTGGATGGCGAGGGTCATTGGGATTGTCACGGACGTAGAATTCCCTTCCACTCTGTAACACATAGAGGTGGTCTTTGTGAAAATCTAAGCCCTGGGGGTGGGGATAGGGAGTGAGGGCACGGTGACGGATATAGCCGGTTTTACTGTCTAGGCAATAGATGGTTTCCTCTAGATTATCAGCTACCCACAGTTCCTGCCCCCGCAAGGTTAGTTTTTCCTCCCCCTGCCCAGGGGCGGGTATACGGCGGAGTAGATTACGGGTAGAGCGCCCAAATACTAAAATCTCCCCCTTCTTGCTACAACTGACGTAAACCCCCCCTTCTGAGACGGTAATCCCCTCTACGGGTTCCGGCAGTTCTAAATACAGCTGTAGACAGAAGTCCCCCCATTGACAATAGTTGATTTGTCTACCCCGCACTACCCAGACTGTCTGCTCACTGATGGCTATATCCGTCACATCCACAAATTCCCGCGTGGTAAGTTGGTTGATCACGATCGTGCTTTCCGTTTGGGGATCAATTACCAACAAGTAGCCACGATAGCTATCCACACAGACCGCTTTCCCCTGATACCAGGCTAGTCCACGCAAGCTATAGGCAGGATAGGGATAGATGGGAGAGGGGAGCATAGGCAATCCGTTAACAGCTAGTCTTTAAGATACTGCAAAATTCCCTCGGTCTAGGTTCAATACAAACAGCGATGGGTCTAGGAGTGTAAAAGGTAGTTCATAATTTTGGCAAATCTGCTTTATCACTGTTGCTAAACTGACAAAAATACCCCAAAACCTGGGCATCAGTTCTAAAATAACTACGATGTCTGTTTTAGCAAAATGGCTCTAGCAGTTGGTGTAATTGAAACCCAGGGGTTTCCTGCGGTATTGGCAGCCGCGGATGCCATGCTCAAGGCGGGAAGAGTAACCCTGGTCAGTTTTGAAATGGCGGAAAGTGCGCGCTTTTTTGTGGCGGTAAGAGGTATTGTGGCAGAGGTAAAGCGGGCGGTGGCAGCGGGGATCGAGGCGGGCAACAACTCCCACGGCGGTCAGGTTATCACCTATTACATTATTCCTAACCCCACTGACAATGTGGTAGAAGTGTTACCCATTAACTTTAGTGAAAAAGTCCAGGCATTTATGGAGAACTAACAATATGGCAGGTCAACAGGCAGTCGGCGCATTAGAAACAAAAGGCTTTCCTGGCGTATTAGCCGCCGCAGATGCGATGGTCAAGGCAGGTCGGGTTGTCCTGGTGGGCTATTTGCGCTGTGGCAGTGCCCGGTTTTGCGTTATGATCCGCGGCGATGTCTCAGAAGTGAAGATGGCAATGGATGCAGGGGTTGTGGCGGCAGAAAGCTGCTACGGTGGTGTGCTGGAATCCTGGGTAATTATTCCCCGTCCCCATGAAAATGTGGTGGCGGTATTACCGATCGATTTCTCCGCCAGTGTGCAAAAATTCAGGGAGTCGGTGGAAGGTTTGCGCTTAGCGGGCAGTCAATAGTTCCTTGCATATAGGTGACTGCTTGTCCGGCGAGGAGCACCCTTTCCCCCTGCAGTTCTCCCTCTAGGTAACCACCCCGCCGGGAAAGTTGGCGGGCTTTTAATCTCCCCTTGCCTAGTTTTCCCCCCCAGTAGGGTATGAGGGTGCAGTGGGCAGAACCTGTCACCGGGTCCTCAGGGATGCCTAACTTGGGCGCAAAGAAGCGACTGACAAAATCTACCTCTTTTCCCCTAGCTGTGATAATCACTCCCCGCAAATCTAGCTGTGGCAGTAATGCCAGGTCAGGTCTTAGGTTAACGATCGTTTCTTCCTGGTCATACACCACTAAATAGTCGTGACTACAGAGTACCTCTAGGGGTGGTTCTCCCAGGGCTGCCACTAACAAAGAAGGATAAGAGCAGGGGCGGGGGGGCAGAGCAGGGAAATCTAGGGTAAGGAAATCTCCAGCCTGCAGGACAGTTAAATCACCGCTTTTAGTGTGAAAAATTAGGCGCTCCCCCTGGCAACAGTAATGATGGAACAAAACGTGAGCTGTCGCTAGGGTAGCATGACCGCACAAATCCACTTCCGTAGTCGGCGTAAACCATCGCAGTTCCCACCTCTCTTCTTGGGGTACGACAAAGGCGGTCTCCGAGAGATTGTTTTCTGCCGCAATCGCCTGTAAAACTGCATCGGGTAACCACTCCGCCAAAATACAGACTGCTGCTGGGTTGCCTGTAAATAGACGATCGGTAAAGGCATCTACGTAGTAAATCGGAATCATGCTAGGGATTTGACATGTAATTCTTTCAGTTGTTTGTCTGTCACTCTGGCAGGAGCCTCAGTGAGTAAATCCCTTGCCTGCTGGGTTTTGGGGAAGGCAATCACATCTCGGATTGTATCAACACCAGCCAAGAGCATGACTAAACGATCGAGACCGTAGGCAATGCCGCCGTGGGGGGGTGTCCCAAAGTCAAAGGCATCGAGTAAAAAGCCAAACTTATCCCTCGCTTCTTCCTGGGAAAGACCAATGGCAGCGAAAACCTTTTCCTGTATATCCCTTTGGTAAATACGGAGAGAACCACCCCCCACCTCTATGCCATTGAAAATTAGATCATAAGCCAGGGCACGGGTTTCTAGGCCTAGGGGCTTACCGTCTTTGAGGTCTTCCGGGTTGGGGGAAGTAAAGGGGTGATGGAGAGCTTCCAAGCGTTGTTCTTCTTCATTCCATTCGAACATGGGAAAGTCTGTTACCCACAGGATGTGGATTTTGTTTTCATCGATCAAACCCAACTCCTTGCCCAGAGCTAACCGCAGACGATTGAGGGATTCGTTGACGATCCCACTCGGTCCTGCCCCAAACAATAACAGATGCCCTGCTTCTGCCTGCGTCCGCCGTAGTAACTCTGCTTTTATTTCAGGGGTGAGACTGTCTTTCAAAGCACCGATGGCATCGATCGTTTCCCCTGGACGCACGCGGATAAAAGCTAGTCCCTTAGCACCATACTGAGCCACCAAATTAGCCAGGTCACCCCCTGGTTTGATGCGGGTATTGGAAATGGCACTATCTCCCCCTGGCACGGGCAACACTTTGACAATGCCCCCCGCTGCTACGGCACTGCTGAACACTTTGAAGCTAGAGTTGGCAAATAAATCAGAGACATCCACCAATTCCAAACCAAACCTGGTATCCGGACGATCGCAGCCATAGCGGTCCATTGCCTCTTTATAAGTCAGACGGGGAAAGGGTGGCAGGTCAATACCCTTGATTTTCTTAAAAATGTGACGGATTAGCCCCTCATTCAACTGCAGGATTTCTTCCTGGGACATGAAGCTCATCTCCATATCCAGTTGGGTAAACTCTGGTTGCCGATCGGCTCTTAAGTCTTCATCGCGAAAACATCTGGCAATCTGGTAATAGCGGTCCCAACCCCCCACCATCAACAACTGCTTAAACAACTGGGGTGACTGGGGCAGGGCATACCATTCCCCTGGGTGGACGCGACTGGGCACAAGATAATCCCTAGCTCCCTCGGGGGTCGAGCGACAGAGGATGGGTGTTTCTACTTCGCGAAAGCCGCATTCATCTTCTAAGTAACGGCGGATGACTTTGACTACTTCACAGCGTAAATTCAGATTGTTGGCTAATCTCTCGCTGCGTAAGTCCAAATAGCGATACTTGAGGCGCAGTTCCTCCCGCACTTCCCCTGTGTCGGAGATGAGAAAAGGTAAGGAACGATGGACAGGGTTGAGAATCTCGATCCGATCGGCATAGATTTCTATCTTACCTGACGCCAGTTTGGGGTTGATGGAATCAAGGGGGCGCGCCAAAACCTTCCCTGTTACCCGCACCACATATTCATTGCGCACTTGCCCGGCAACGGGATAAGACTCAGGTGTCCGACTGGGGTCACTCACTACTTGGACAATGCCACTGCGGTCCCGCACGTCTAAAAAGATAACGCCGCCGTGATCACGGGTACGATCGATCCAGCCACAGACAGACACAATTTGATCGATATGGGCTTCCTGGAGATGTCCGCAATAGTGAGTACGCATACAGTAAATAGGTCGGTAAACAGAACAAAGAAACGACAACAACGTGTCCCTATAATAGCCTTTAGCGTCCCCTGTCCCCTAGGTTTATGTCCTTCGAATCTTTTGTCTTGCTGGAGGTGATTGCCTTCGTCGCCTCCCTAGTTCAGGCTTTGGTAGGATTTGGTTCTTCTCTGATTGCTGTACCTAGCCTGCTCCTCCTCCTAGATAACGCTAAAATCGTTGCACCTCTGGTTACCCTGTCGGGTTTGGTGATCAACTCCCGTTTAGTGTTTAGTTTAAGGCAATATTTCCGCGCCCAGTATCTCCTTCCCCTAGTTTTGGGGGCGATTTTGGGTATACCTTTTGGTGTGTTAATTTTGGACTACACCCCCCTTGATGTGCTCAAATTTGGTTTGGCTGTGCTCATCATTTCCTACTCTGTCTATTCCTACTGGCAACCGGAAGTGCATTTACATCTATCCAACTGGTGGGGAATGGCAGTAGGATTTGTTGCCGGCTGTCTGGGGGCGGCTCTGAGTAGTAACGGCCCTCCCTTGGTAATTTGGGCCAGTCTGCAGGATTGGAATAAGGATGAATTCCGCAGCAACCTACCCGCTTATTTCGGTATCACGGGTGCGATTTCTTTGCTAGCCTATCAAGTGTCGGGGTTACTTACCTTCCCCGTCTGGCAATACTTTTTCTATACTATCCCTGCCTCGGTAGCCGGTACGTTTATCGGCGAGTATTGGGGGGCTAAAATTCAACCCGATCGCTTCAAACAAATTATCCGCTTACTGTTAATCTGCCTGGCAGTAGGTATGCTGGTTTCCGATCGCTTCTATCACTACTCATAGGTAATCCGATCGGAGATAAAATCGGGCGGTTCCACGTGGATAGTCACTCTTACAGGGGCATAGTTACTGTCGAGGATTGCTTCAATTTTATCAGTGATGCTGTGGGCAGTGGCTATGTCCTCTACCGCAACCACGATGTGCATTTCAATAAACACTTGTTGTCCCAATATTCCCCTAGAAGCTATATCATGGCAGTTAATTACTCCCTCCACCGTCATGACCAGGTCATAGATTTTTTCCGGGGGAATAGCTGCCTGGTCAACCAGTATAGGTAAATTAGCTTGCAAAATTTGATAGCCACTCCATAGTACTAGACCAGTCACAGGAATTGCCACAATCACATCCAGCCATTGCAAATAGTCTATACCACTGCTGACGATAACTAGGCTCATAATTACACCGATCGTGACCCAAATATCCCCCAAAGTGTGATGGGCATCAGCGAGCAGGATTGGACTATTGATCTTTTTGCCCACCCACCGCTCATACCAAGCCACAAAAATGTTGACTGCTAGTACCAGTAGTAACAAAGCAAGGTCAAATTTCCCCAAACTGACAGTGTGTTTTTGCTCAACCAGACTACTAATTGCTCCCCTAATAATCTCTAAACAGGCAACTCCTAAAAAGGCAGCAATAGCAAAGGCTCCCACTGCCTCAAACTTGTGGTGACCATAGGGATGTTCCCGATCGGGTCTGGGGGAAGCAAACCTAACGGCAATTAGCCCCACAATATTGTTTGCACTATCGGTGACACTGTGCAAAGCATCAGCGAATAAGCTCAATGAACCTGTTGCCCAGCTCACTGCCAATTTTAAGCATAAAACTGCCAGATTTAACCCCAAAGTAATTAATAAGACCCGCTGCACGATCGAGCGGTTATCAGGCTGTATTTGTCCACCCATACCATTAACAGTAATCTGCAGGTTTCTAGTACAACAGCACTGCCAATTCCTACCTAGAATGATGGCAACGCTCCCTAAATTCTATGGGTAACACAGGAAAGGTGTTTACCCTGGGGCACGGCAAAAGTTCTGGCACGGTCAGTGGCTGATACCTGTACTCATCTATCTCTAGTTTACTGACAAAGTTAAAGCAATCGACCCTACTGCACCCACAAACTGATAGTAATAGCCCCTATTATTTCTCTTGTCACATTATAAAACCCTTGCCATCCCAGTTTTTGTGAGAACACCTTCATCTAGTGTTATCTGGGCAAGAATTGGAAGATATATAACGACAAGGACTAAGTTAGGAATTACAAAGCCTGAATTTGAGCCACGATCGCTTCTCCCATTGCCTGGCAGCCAACCCGTTCACAACCAGGAGCCATAATATCGCCTGTACGTTTACCCTGATCGAGGACTTGACTAACGGCTAGTTCAATGGCATCAGCAGCCTGCGGTTGTTGGAGTCCGTAGCGCAGCATCATCGCCACACTCAGGACTTGAGCGATCGGGTTAGCGATGTCTTTACCAGCGATGTCAGGGGCAGAACCATGGACAGGCTCAAATAGACCTGGTTTACCTGCTTCCCCCAAACTGGCAGAGGGCAACATACCAATACTCCCTGTCAGCATGGCAGCTTCATCAGACAGAATGTCGCCAAATAGGTTTCCTGTTAAAATCACATCAAACTGGCGGGGGTTACGCACCAACTGCATGGCACAGTTATCCACATACATATGGGTCAGAGTTACATCAGGATATGCTTGGCTAACAGCTGTCACCCGTTCTCGCCAGAGCTGGGAAACTTCTAGGACATTCGACTTGTCCACCGAACAAACCTGTTTTCGTCGAAGCCTGGCTGTTTGGAAGGCAACATGGGCAATCCGATCGATTTCTGTCTCCAAATAAGCCATAGTGTTGACCCCCCGCCGCACGCCATGACTGTCAGTAAAAATGCCCTTCGGTTGACCGAAGTAAATACCCCCTGTCAACTCCCGAACTACTACTAAATCCACCCCTTCCACTACTTCCCGTTTGAGCGTAGAGGCATCGATCAGCTGGGGCAGAATTTTGGCGGGGCGGATGTTGGCGAACAATTGTAGACCCGATCGGAGTCCCAGCAATGCCTGTTCGGGGCGGAGGTGACTGGGCAAGCTATCCCACTTCTCCCCCCCCACAGCAGCTAACAGCACCGCATCAGATTTTTGGCACAATTCCAGAGTTGCAGGCGGTAAGGGGTGACCCACAGCATCGATCGCCGCCCCCCCCACCAAAGCAGTCTGGCAGTCAAAGGCAAGCTGGAACTTTTGGGCAATCGCAGCTAGGACTCTTTCTGCCACCGCCATGATTTCGGGACCAATACCGTCCCCAGGGAGCAAAACGATACGATACATGACCACCCCTCCTGCCTACTTGATGGAGACCTTGGCACCAGCTTCTTCCAACTGCTTCTTGGCTTTTTCTGCCTCTTCCTTGGGAATACCTTCCTTGACAGTTTTGGGGGTAGATTCCACCGCTTCCTTGGCTTCCTTGAGACCCAAGCCTGTCAATTCCCGTACTACCTTCAAAACAGCAATCTTCTTGTCCGCTGGTACTTCTTCCAACACCAAGTCGAAGGCGGTCTTTTCTTCTACGGGTTCAGGGGGAGCTTCCGCCGGCGCCGCAGCAGGGGCACCAGCCACAGCCGGCATGGCCATCATAGGTACACCCGCGGGAGCAGCGGCAGAAATACCCAGTTTTTCCTCCATCAACTTAACCAGCTCAGCGGCCTCTAACACGCTCAGACTGGTAATCAAATCAAACGCTTCTTGTACTCTGGACATGATCTCCTCCTTAAACGAAATGAACCAAACTAACCAGGTTGACCAGCACTTTGCTTTTCTTGCATGGCTTTGATTGCCCGTGCCAGGGAGGCAGGGACTTCGTTGATACTCCGCGCCACAGATGCAGGTACTTCCTTGACAGTGCCCGCCAAACGGGAAGGCACATTGTTGAGTAAGCCCAGAATCTGAGCCAGGAGCACTTCTTTGGGGGGCAAGTCCGCTACAGCCTTGATTTGGTCAGGGGCAAAGGCGCGTCCGTCAAATACTCCCCCCCGTAATTCTGTCTTTTTAACTTCCTTGGCGAAGGCTTGATAGGCTTTTAGGGTCTCCCCGATGTCCTTGCGCACAAATAGACAGACACTCGGTCCCTTGAGATAGGACTCGATCGGTTTCCACTTGGCTTGCTCAGCGATCGCCTTTTTCATGATGGTGTTTTTGGTAACACGGGCAGAAGTCCCGATCGGTCGGAGTTTGCGCCGTAGAGCCGTAATTTCCGCCACTGTGAGACCCGTAAAATCTACCACCATCACCATTTGGGCTTGACTTAGTTCTTTTTCTAAGTCCTCCCTATAGGCAATTTTGCTCTCCAGACTGCGGCTCATGTTCTCACCTCCTTAAAATAAAAAATCTCGGCTTCACAAATGGTACCGAGACACCCCCTCAGGTGTATTACCCTTGGAAATGACCTCGGCAGGAAACTTTTAAGTAGTAACTACCCCTGCTGTCTGCGGTCTATGCAGTTGTAGAGACACTCAACTGTTGCGTCTATGCCCCTCCTATTTTCATTTCCCGTAATGCCTGCACGTCCACCTCGATGGATGGACCCATGGAAGCTGCCACATACAGTGACCGCCAATACTTGCCCTTCGCCCCCGACGGACGGTTACGGTCGATCGTTTCCTGCAGTGCTTTGAGGTTGATCAGTAAATCTTCGGGCGGGAAGTCCACCTTACCGAACATGACATGGACAATACCAGTGCGATCGGCGCGGAACTCCACTTTACCCTTCTTGAACTCCGAGATAGCAGTAGCCAGATCAAAAGTCACCGTACCACCTTTGGGGGAAGGCATCAGACCCTTAGGACCGAGTAACTTACCCAACTTTGCCACCTGGGGCATCATGTCGGGCGTAGCAATCAGGAGGTCAAAGTCCAGCCTGCCCTTGCTGATTTCGTCGATGAGGTCTTCTGAACCAGCTACATCTGCTCCTGCTGCCGTTGCCTCTGAGACCTTTTCCCCTCTGGCAATCACCGCTACCCGAATAGTCTGACCCGTACCCTTAGGTAGAGAGACTGTCGTCCGCAACTGCTGGTCAGCATACTTGGGGTCAATCCCTAACCTGACATGGGCTTCTGCCGATTCCACGAACTTCGCCGTTGCTGTCTGCTTAAGAAGCTTCATTGCCTCTAGGGGTTCATAGGGGCGCGCTTCAACCAGACTTTGGGCTTGCTTAAAACGTTTGGATACTCGTTTCATAACTCCTAGAGGTACTGACGGGGGTTACCCCCTCCCTCCCTAAATGGAACAAAGTCTAATAATAGCAGAAACTTAGACGATAGCAATACCCATATTGCGGGCTGTGCCCTCGATGATGCGCATCGCTGCTTCAATGTCGTTGGCGTTGAGGTCAGGCATCTTGATTTGGGCAATTTCCCGTAGTTGATCCCGCGTAATTGTGCCGACGCGCTTACGGTTGGGCGTATCCGAGCCTTTGCTCACACCTGCAGCCTTAGCCAGTAGCACCGAGGCGGGGGGAGTCTTGAGGACGAAAGTGAAAGTTTTGTCCTTGTAGATAGTAATTTCCACTGGGATGATCATCCCTGCTTTGTCCTGAGTCTTGGCGTTGTATTCTTTGCAAAATGCCATGATATTTACGCCGTGCTGACCAAGGGCGGGACCTACAGGGGGAGCAGGGTTAGCTTTTCCTGCTGTGAGGGCAAGCTTAACAACAGCAACAACTTCTTTAGCCATTTTTCTCGACTTGATTGAACTCTAACTCAACGGGCGTATCCCGCCCAAAGATGGAAAGCAGGGCTTTGAGCTTGTTCCGTTCGGGGCTGACTTCGATCACTTCCCCACAGAAATCTTTGAACGGCCCTGCCAATACCTTGATCTTGTCTCCTGGAGCCATATCCACCCTGACAACTGGTTCTTGCTCTGTAGTTACACGGAAGATACGCTCTGCCTCCTGGTCACTTAGGGGCTTGGGTTCCACATGCCCTCTGCCCTTGCCTGATTGGCGGCGCTTTTCCGTGCCCACAAAGTTGATCACATGGGGAGTGTTTTTTACCACCTGCCAGGTGTCATCGTCCAGGTGCATTCTAATCAGGACGTAGCCAGGGAAGACCTTTTCCTGATCTGTATGCCGAGAACCATCCTTGCGGATTTTGACCACAGGAGTTTGGGGAATTTCGATCTGGACAATTTTTTGCCGCAGGTCTTCGTAGTAGTCCTCCAGGGTGGGGATGCGCTGTTCCAGGCTCATTTTCACCCGTTTTTCGCAACCCGACCCCACTTGGACGGCATACCAACGGTAATTGTACCCTTGGGGGTTTTCAGCTTCAGCCTGCATAACCTACTTGAAGATGATTTGGGCGAGTTTGGCAAAAATCCAGTCAACTCCAGTAATCAGGAGGGCAGCGATCACAACCATGATAATCACCACGGCAGATTCAGCTATCAGTTGCTGGCGGGTGGGCCACACAACTTTGTCCAACTCTGCTTTGGTGTTGCGGAGAAAATCGACTAAGACAAAGCTTGGCTTCTTTTCTTGCTCTTGTATGGTTGTCTTAGCTTCTCCTTTGGTCATGATCTTTACCCCCAAACTAAATTGAGCCGATGGCACGGCTTTTGAACAGTAAACTCTATTGTAGATCAAAAACTAGCCGATCGCCCGATCGTTTTTTCCTGGGGGTGTAGATGCTAAACTCCACCTGGAATTATTGCTGAGGTGAGTATGCGTATTTTGATTTTGGGGGGTACGCGGTTTATTGGGGTGGCGTTAACGAAGTTGCTAGTAGCAGCGGGACATGAGGTGGTGCTGTTAAACCGGGGGAATAATCCACCGCCTGTACCTGGACTACGTACTATTATTTGCGATCGGACGCAACCTGAGGCTTTGAAGGCTGCCCTAGCCCATGAGTCTTTCGATGCTATTTTTGACAACAGCGGTAGGGAGTTGAGGGATACGCAGCCGTTGGTGGAGTTATTCCGCGATCGGATTCGTCATTTTGTCTATGTCAGTTCGGCGGGGGTGTATCAGGAGTCGGAGCTGTTGCCCCACTTTGAGGGGGATGCCATTGACCCCAAGAGTCGTCACAGGGGGAAGTGGGAGACGGAAATGTATTTGCACCAGGCTTACCAGGAAAATGGGTTTCCCTATACGGCGATTCGTCCTGTCTACATCTACGGTCCAGGCAATTACAACGATGTGGAGGCGTGGTTTTTTGACCGCATCAGTCAGGGGCGCCCACTTCCTATCCCCGGCGACGGTAAGTTCATTACCCAGTTAGGGCATGTGGCGGATTTGGCGGCAGCCATGGTGGCAGTGTTGGGCAATAGCCAGGCGATCGGAGAAGTCTACAATATCTCGGACATGCGCTATGTCACTTATATAGGCATTGCTAGAGCTTGCGCAGAGGCGATGGGTAAATCCCCGGATGACCTGGAGTTTGTTTTCTATGACCCCGATAAATTTGACTTTGGTAAACGCAAAGCTTTTCCCTTTCGCCTGCAACATTTCTTCTGTTCCATCGATAAAGCCCTCAATGACCTGGACTGGGAGCCAGAATACGACTTGGTCTCAGGGCTACGTACTTCCTATGAGCAGGACTACCTCCAACAAGACCGATCGGGGGTTAGCTTTGCTACAGATGATATGATCCTAGCGGCTCAGGGCTAAACGATCGAGGTAGGGGGCAGGGTTGACAGCAATCCAGCCATCAGCGGTGGGGGAAAGAATTTCAAAGTGGAGGTGAGGTCCCGTCGATCGCCCTGTTGATCCCACCAGACCGATTTGTTGCCCTTGGACAACTTTCTGCCCTGGGCGGACGGTGATGAGGGAGAGGTGAGCATAGCGGGTGCGGGCGCGGCTGTGTCGAATTTCTACTAAGTTGCCATAGCCCCCTGCCCAATCAGCAAATTCCACAATGCCATCGCTAGTAGCTAGAACCGGTGTGCCGTGGGGAGCGCCAAGGTCAATGCCGCTATGGAATGCCCATTCTCCCGTAACAGGATTGGTGCGCCAGCCAAAACCAGAAGTGACGGGGACAACGTAGGGGAGAGGGTAGCCGCCACTGGCAATGATGACAACAGCGCTTTCGGGGGTGAAGTTGGGCAGGGGGGGGAGTTCGGGCTTGGGTTTCCACAGTACGCCAGGGACAAACACCACTTCGGGACTGGGCTGACAGCCATTCTTCTCAAACAGGACATCGGGGCGGGTGTTGTAGGTCTGAGCGATCGTTTTGTAGTTCTCTTCGTCCTTAAGGTGATGGAAGATGCCATCGGCGGGGGGAATTTGTAAGATTTGCCCTGGTTTGACTTGCCCGTTGCGCACAGGGGGGTTCAAGCCCATGATACTGGCAGGGGAGAGTTTGTAGGTCTGGGCAATGCTAGCGAGAGTCTCTCCCGGTTGGACAGTGTGGGGGCGGACTTGTTGCAGGGGGGGCGGAGCACAAAACCGATCGGGCTGTACCTGGGCTAGAGCTAGCAGGGAAAGCAGAGCAAATTTAACGGACATGATCCACAGTGGGTAATTTTTGAATGTCCTTGTTCTTGCCAATTACCACGATCGCTGAGCCTGCCTGCAATTTCACGTTGGGGTCGGGGTTAATTTCAAACTTGCCATCGCGGCTTACTGCTAGGACACTGACTCCATAGCGGCGGCGGAGGTTCAATTCCAATAAAGTTTTACCATTGAAGGCTTCGGGTACCACAATTTCCACAATGCTATGGTCGGGGTCTAATTCAAACCGCTCTAGAATACCCCGTTGGGTGAGGGAACGGGCAAGGGCACAACCCATCTCTGCTTCAGGATAGACCACATGGTCTGCTCCCACTTTTTTCAACAATGTGCCGTGAATTTCCGAGGAAGCTTTCGCTGCTACCCACTTCACCCCCCCTTCCTTCAGATTGAGGGTAGTAATGATGCTCTCTTCCAAGTAGTTGCCAATCGCTACAATCACTGTCTCAAATTCCAAAATGCCCGCCTCCTTGAGAGCGAGGGGGTTAGTGCTGTCCAGTTGAATACAGTGGGAAGCCAGGTGCTCTGCCAAAATTTGGTCTACTCGCTCTTGGTCTTTGTCGGCAGCCAGGACTTCATAGCCCTGGGAGTGGAGAGTTTTGCAAACAGCTTTGCCAAAGCGCCCCAAACCAATTACTGCAAACTGGCGGGGAGCTTCGTTGCGGAGGTTGCGAAAGAAATCCAAGGACGAAAAGTTCACAGCTTTGGGCTTCGCACCGTTTTGTAGTTTAGCACGTCTGCTATGCCCCTCGCAGATTAGGAGGTTTACTGCAAAGTCTTTGTCTTCCCGTTGGCAAGGGAAACCGATCGGTTGAAATTGTGCCCAGTTTTGCCCTCAGCACTTACACGCTGAAAATTGATATATACTGCAAAGCTTCAATAATTAACAGTGGGTGGGTGCTACCGATTTTCCCTATCACACAATCTTCTGCGCTATAATCTTGACAAATTACGCAGCGAGATTACATGAATCTCTGGGCTGACATTGCGCAAGTACTAGCACCCCCAGGTTACAAGCGACTGGCAGGCAAGTTGGTCCGCCAGGTTACTACCGTCCCATCTCCGCATAAACCTTCACCAGAAGCTGTTGTTCGCGACCATCTCGCTCAAAGGATTCCGGGGAGTCAAATTGAGGTGCCGACGCCCTATGGTCGGATTGACATTCTCACACCGACAGAAGTGATCGAAGTGAAGCGAGCAACTCAATGGAAACAAGCAATTGGGCAAGTGCAAATTTATGCTCAGGCATATCCCCATCACCGTCTGCGCATTCACTTGTTCGGCACAGTTAAAAATAAAACCTTAATCCGCAAAGTTTGTCGTGAAAAAGGGATTCGTTGTACATTTGCTGAGCCAAGCGAGTAACAGAGGGTAGGAAGAACTACAGGCGGTGAGCAACCACCACGCCAGACAATCTGGCTACAGTAAAAACTCATTGGCTAATTGTTCCCAGCTTGCCACTGGTAGGTTAAAACGATCGAGGGCAGTAGATGATGACTACTGTCAGGCGTCCAGTCATAATGTGTCGGTGAAAGAATTTACAAAATAAGACAGGGTATTGTGATAGACATGGATACATTTTTGGCCTGTTTCTGGCGATGAGGTAATAACAAAATGTCAATGACATTTCTAGAGATGGCGCAAAAGATTTTGAAGGAAGTAAAACAACCCCTTACAGTGTTGGAAATTTGGCAAAATGCTGTAAGTAAAGGTTATGACAAGCTGGTTGATTACAAAGGTAAAACACCTGAGAAGACCCTAGGGGCAAGACTCTATGTGGATGTACGAGATAACCCTTCAACAGTGTTTAAGACAATTGAGGGACGACCAAGGCGTTTTTTCCTCAAGGGTCAAAACATAACGGGAACAAACCCGCCACCAACAAGACCTAAGAGTATAACTTTACTCGAAAAAGATTTGCATCCCTTGATGGTTTATTATGGCTTTTATTACTTGAAAGCGTATCTAAAGACAATCAACCATAATAAATCAGACAAAAAAGCCTTCGGTGAATGGGTTCATCCAGACATTGTTGGCTGTTACTTTCCTTTTCATGATTGGGATAGGGAAGTGGTAGAACTCAGCAATATGATGGGAAACACTGCGGTCAAGCTTTACTCATTTGAACTAAAGCGAGAATTGTCAGTTAGTAATTTACGAGAAGCATTTTTTCAGGCTGTTTCCAATTCATCATGGGCAAATGAAGGATATTTGGCAGCAGCTAATATTGACAATGAAGATGATGACTTTATGAGTGAGTTAAAGAGGCTATCAACAGCGTTTGGTATAGGTATTATTAAGTTAGATATTCGTGACCCTGACTCTACAGAAATTATTCTCCCAGCGAGGGCAAAAGAAACTGTTGATTGGGATACTGTAAACAAGTTATCTAGGATTAATCCAGACTTCAGTGAGTTTTTGTGGCGGATAAAAACAGACATGAGTATTAAAGAAGTGAGGAAAGAGATGTACGACCAGGTAATGGATAAGGATGCATTGGTGGGATTTCTTGCAAGGAAAATATCAGAATGCTAGTACAGCACTTGTATGTTGCTGTGGCGCTAAACCTATCAGGCTGTGGGAACCAGCTTCCAATCGATCGGGACACAAAGTTCAGCATTTAACACAAGTCACCTGCTCTTTCCCGTTAAAAAGCGCTAAAGTAACATTGACCGCCAAAACTCCTAGATGTTCTCTATTAGTACAGCATACCGACTAGTAAGGCTAGAATATTCTACCTAGTCCCAAGGAAGAGATGTGAAAGGAAAGGTCTACTTAGTGGGAGCTGGTCCGGGCGACCCTGAGTTAATTACGCTAAAAGGTAAGCGTCTCCTAGAGAGCTGTGATGTGGTGGTCTATGATGCCTTGGTGAGTGAGGGTGTTTTGGCGCTGATTAACCCCCAAGCCGATCGCTATTTTGTGGGCAAACGGAGGGGCAGGCACACGCTGCTACAGGAAGAAACAACGGCTCTGTTAATTAAGCTAGCAGACAGTCATGACAGGATCGTGCGCTTGAAGGGAGGCGATCCCTTCGTGTTTGGCAGGGGGGGAGAGGAGATGGCGGATTTGCTTAGGGCAGGGATTGCCGTAGAGGTAGTGCCAGGGATCACAGCGGGGATTGCTGTACCAGCCTATGCGGGTATTCCCATTACCCATCGGGAGTTTAGTTCTAGTGTCACTTTTGTCACGGGGCACGAAGCGGCAGGGAAATACCGTCCCTCTGTGAATTGGCAAGCGATCGCCCAGGGGTCAGAAACGATCGTGATTTACATGGGTTTACACAATTTGCCCACGATTGTGCCCACGCTCCTAGAAGCAGGACTATCTCCCCAAACCCCCGTAGCAGTCCTTCAACAAGGAACATTGCCCGAACAAGTCAACTTTTACTGCACTCTCGGTACGGTGTTGGATATGGGAGCAAAGTTGGAACCCCCTGCGATCGTGGTTATTGGCAAAGTTGTGGCACTAGCCCCGGAACTCAGGGGGCTTGGTAACGCACCATCGTGGTAGTTTGGTTGTACTGGAAGCCCAGGCGTAGATAGAATTCTTGCTGGTAGGTGGTCATCAAGTAGACCCGCTCAACACGGTGGACTTTGGGGTGGGCGAGAATTTTTTCCACTAGTTTCCGCCCCAAGCCTGTACCCCGAAATTCAGGGGCAATTACCACATCCCAAATAGTTGCCCGATACACTCCATCGGAAGTCGCCCGTCCATGCCCAATTAATTTCTCCCCGTGCCAGAGCGTAATCACAGGTTCCGAGTTGCCCAAGGCAGTAGCCAAATCTTCTATTGTCCTTCCCCGCGCCCAAAAAGCCGAGCGATCGAATAGGGCTTGCAATTGCAACAGATCAACTTTGTCTGCACCTTCTAGAAATAGGACTTCCGCAGGAGTAAAAGTTGAGACCATAGGCGCACAGGAGGATACCGCTTCATCATACAGTTAAAAGAAGGGAAAAATTGCTACAGCGGCTACAGCGAACTAAAACTTGCCATGTCCTACCATTCGGAAATTCCCAGTCAAATTCGCCGTCTGTTTTTGCCCAAGCGGTTTGCTCTCCTAGAAGCAGTGGTGATTGGGATTGTGGCAGGGATAGCAGCCATTGTCATTAAGACAGGAGTTGGCTGGTTGGGGGGCTGGCGTGTGCGCTTGGCAGGGATGGGTTTACCGGAGTACGTGCTACCGATCGGGGGTGCTCTGGGTGGATTGCTGGCAGGGGTAATCATCCAATGGGTAGCCCCGGAAGCCTATGGTAGTGGTGTACCCCAGGTGAAAGCTGTGTTAGCCCGTGTGCCCTTAGTGTTGGACTTGCGCATAGCCCTGGGCAAGTTGTTGGCAGCAGTTATATCGATCGGGTCGGGGATTGTTCTGGGGCGAGAAGGCCCCACGATTCAGGTAGGGGCGGCACTGGCAGCACAGTTAAGTCAATGGTTTCCTACTTCTCCTGAGTATCGGCGGCAATTGATTGCGGCGGGGGCAAGTGCAGGGTTAGCAGCAGCCTTTAATACCCCTATTACTGGGGTACTGTTTGTGGTGGAAGCTCTGTTGCAGGACGCATCTAGCTTTTCCCTGGGTACAGGTGTACTGGCAGCCTTCATTGGGGCTTTGATTTCTCGCTATCTGGGGGGAGAAGAGCTTTCCCTAAATGGTACACCTGCTAGTCGCTATGCTGAAGGAATTCATTTCTACGCCAATGAGATACCCCTGTATGTGGTGGTTGGTGTTTTGACGGGGATGGGAGGGGCACTATTCAACCGCGCGTTAATGCTCAGCAGCAAGGTATTTCGGCGGGGAGTTAACCTACCTGTGCCAGCGAGGATAGCAGTGGCGGGCTTTATCTGCGGAGCAATTATTGCGGCACTACCACCCACTTTCCGTGACCATGCGGGCTTGAAGTCTCTAGTTAGTGCTGGCGAGACTGACATTTCCCTAACTGCTTTGGCTATAGCTGTCCACACCAGTTTAACTCTTATTGCCTTTGGCTCTGGTTCCCCAGGAGGATTGACTGCTCCCAGTGTGATTATTGGTAGTGGCTTGGGATTATTGGTGGGACATATCGCCAACTGGTGGCATTTGGTGCATCATGTCAAGACCTTTGCTTTGGTGGGGGGTGGGGGCTTTTTCTGTGGTGTGGCCCGTACACCCATTTCCGCGGTGATCATCATCTTTGAACTGGTGGGGAACTTTGAAATTGTCCTACCCCTGATGATTGTGTCGGTAGTTGCCTACTTCACGGCGGAGAAGGTCTATCCCAACTCCATCTACGACCACATTCTGCGGGCAAATGGCATTGACCTCACTAGCAAAGCGGACAAGGAAGAATCCATCCTAGCTAACCTGACAGCGGGGGACGTAATGGTGCAGGCGGTGGAAACCTTGGATAGTAGTATGACCCTAGAAGAAACGATCGTTGCTTTTACTAACTCCCACCATCGTGGCTTCCCTGTCCTCAGTCAAGGCAAATTAGTAGGGATTGTCACCGAGACCGACCTAGCTATTGCCCAGGGGAAAAACTTACCCCCCCACACCCCCCTCCGGGAGGTGATGACCCCTGATCCCCTGACTGTCCCTCCCCAAGCCTCTTTGCGTGAAGTGCTGTACTTACTGAATCACTATCAAATCAGTCGCCTGCCTGTGACCCTAGGGCGAGAGTTAGTGGGCATCATCACCCGCAGTGACATCATTCGGGCAGAGTCGGAGAAATTGAGCGGGCAGGTACTACATTACCGCCAGCCTTCCTACTGCATCTATCAAACCCGTGCTCCTTCCCTCGGTCGGCGCAAAATCCTCGTCCTGGTCAACAACCCCAAGACAGTAGCGACCCTGATGCACATTGCCCGATCGATCGCCCAAGTGCAGGATTACGAAATCGAATGTCTCCATGTCATTACTGTCCATCGTGCCCGTGCCCCCATGGAAACTCCTGTAACTATTGGCAAAGCGCGGCGGTTGTTGCGGGATTGTCAGAAATGGGCAAAACAATGGGGCATAGATTTGCACACCCAGATTCGCACAGCTCATGATGTCGTACAAGCAGTTTTGGATGTCACCAGGGAAGACCGCATCGGTGTAATTTTGTTGGGTTGGCGGGGGCAGGATTTTACCCCGGGGCGAGTATTTGGGGATGTCGTGGATACCTTGATTCGCCAAGCTCCCTGCCATGTGTTAGTGGTGCGGTTGGATAAGGAGTCCAAGCCAGTGGGGGAGTGGAATCGCTGGTTAGTGCCTGTGGCAGGTGGTCCCAACGCCCAAGTAGCAATTCAAGAGTTTCTACCAGGTTTGGTCAAATTGGGCAATGCCCCCCACATTGAACTCTGTCAAGTTTTCCGCCGGGAACAGGACATTACAGATGACAAGTTGATGCACGCTGACGCTGACTTCCTCCGAGCCAGAACCCATTGCCCTGTCCATACCAACAAGATTATCTCCCCTGCAGTTGCGGAAAGTATTATTGACTGTGCCCGTCAACTAGAAATTGACACGATCGTCCTAGGCGCTAGCAGGGAAGGGTTTCTCAGACAAGTGGTGCAAGGCAACATCCCCGAAACTATTGCTAGGGGTAGTCCCTGTACGGTCATTCTCCTACGGGCTGCTAACACCTAAACAACTGTAGATGACAGAAGCCACCGATCGGGACAGGCTGTCGTAGTCATAGCCCCCCTCCAACCCAAAGACAATTCTGGGAGTCACCTGCAAACAACACCTAGTCATTTCACCGTAGTCTTCGGGCAAAAATTTCAAGCCACCGAGGGGGTCATCGGCATTGGCATCAAATCCTGCACTGACAATGAGAATATGAGGTTGGAACTCTTGCATGAGGGGAAGAATTTCCTGACGGAAGACTTCCAGGAAAGCCTTGCCAGAGGTACCAGCACGAATCGGGAAATTGAAGATGTTGTTGTGGTTACCCCTTTCCTCGGCAAAACCTGTGCCTGGATAGAAGAAAGATTGGTGGCTAGAAATAAAGCGAATTTTGGGTTCGTCCCAGACAATTTCCTGGGTGCCGTTGCCATGATGTACGTCCCAGTCTAGGATGCACACCCGATCGACAAACTGCAAAGCGTAGAAAGCTGCAATGGCGGCATTAGCAAACACACAGAAACCCATCCCCGTTGTGCGCCTTGCATGATGTCCTGGGGGACGACAGAGACAAAAGACTGGTTGGTTAGTAGCTAAAACCCGATCGACTCCATCTAACCAAGCCCCCACCGCCCGACAAGCCACCCGAAAACTGTCTCTGGAAACAGGGGTATCGTGGTCTAGGTACCCCCCCCCTTTCTCACACATTGCCTCTACCGCTAAAACATAATCACGGCTGTGCACCTGTAGAATAAACGGCAGTACATCCCGATCGCTGGGAGTCAACCACAACAACTGATTAGACCAGTCCTGCTGCAATAAATACTGACGGATCGCTGTCAACCTGCCCCCATTTTCTGGATGAAAACGCCCTGTGTTGTGTTGGAGGAACTCTTCTGAATAAACAATGGCAAACATGATGCACCTGCCCCTACCTTGCCTCCATGTTCATAATAATCTTGCCTAAGTCAAACCGATCGATGTGGTAAACCTTGCCACAGAACTGACAAACTACCTCTGCCCCACCGTCTTTCTCCATCATCTCCCGTAGCTCGGAAATACTGAGCATGCGCAAGGCACTAAGAACCCGATCGAGAGAACAGGGACAGGCAAAGCGCAAGGGTGTTACCTCAGGCAAAACTTCCGGGTGCAACCCATCCAACATGTTTACCAGAATCTGGGCAGGGGAACTGCCAGACCGCAATAGCCGCGAAAAACCATGGAAATTCCGCACTCGCTCTTCCAGTAAATCAATGAGGGTATCATTCTCTGCTTCCTGGGGCATGAGTTGCAAGAGTGCTCCTCCCGCTGCCTCAATCCCTTCACTGTTGACATGGACTCCCACTAGAACTACCGAGGGGGTTTGCTCTGAAGTGTAAAGATAGTGAGCTACTGCCTGCCCTACCTCCCCCGAAGCTAACTCCACCGTACTAGTGTAGGGAATGCCGATTCCTTCATCCCGAATCACACAGAGAAAGCCGTTGTGCCCGATCGCTTGTCCCACATCCAAACCGTTGTTGTCGTTGAGGGGAATTTCCACCTGGGGATTTTTGACGAAGCCACGCACTGTCCCATCTGCCCCTGCATCAGCAAAAACTTTGCCCAAAGGACCGTCCCCCATAATTTGCAAGCTGACTCGTGCTTGGGGAGTTTTCATCCCAGATGCCAGGAGTAAAGTAGCAATCATTGCCTGCCCCAAAGCCGCACTGCCCACTGCCGAGAGATTGTGTCGTTTCCTGGCTTCTTCCACAAAACCCTTGCCTGTGATTCCCACCGCTCTGATGCCACCGTTGGCTGCTGTCACCCGAATCATCTCATCCGCCATGCTTCCCCTCCTCCCCAGGACTCCAATATAGCTCATGTTAGCCGCAGTCCAGATAAACTAAATGCTGATCTTCCCTCTCTCCTGGGATAGAGTTGCTAGGGAGTAAGTTTTGACCAAAGGCAAGGGAGAAGAAGAGGGAGGGCAATTCTGGGTCGTCACTGCGGAGTTGTTGAACAATTGTAGGGGGAGAGGCATTGCCGTAGAGGGTTTGCAGTAGGACAAACACCACTGCTAAAGACACACCTATACTGGGATGGGGGGCATAGAATTTAACTTGCTGCATTTCAGTCACCGATCGGTTTTGTAGTTGGTTTAGCAGGCGATTCCAAGTGTTGGTTGCTTGCTGCCACAATTTGTGACTGCGCCACCGTTTGAGAGTCAGCTTTTTGTGATGGTATATACGTTGCAAAATAAAGATCAGTAGCACGGGATGAACATCCTGTTGCAGATTAAATTGTCCAACTTCTTTCATTTGACGGCACAGTTCATCCCCGATGTGAATTAATCTATCGAGTATTTCATTAAACTGGAAAAACTTAATACCCAAGGGAGAGATATTTTGTTGTCTATTCCCTTGGTCTAGCCAGCGAAAAACAGCGCGAAAATTTACCCATACTGGTTGATGGACGTAGGGGTTAATAAAGTTATAGGCATCCTGGAGGAGGCGGGGGGGAAGCAGACCCCGATCGGTAAAAGCTTGCACGATCAAAAGACGGTGGAGGAGGAGACGGGTGATTTGTTGGTCTAGTTGAGGTGTGAGGACGCCCAGTTGCGCCAGGCGATGGTGCATATCTTTCGTTAAATTGTGGTAGAGTTGGGTGCAGTAACGATAGAAATTTTGCCCCAATTCCTCTTCCGTTGCCTCTGTTAGTTCCAAGAGTTGATAGACTTTAGCTTGACGGGGCTGGCTGGGATTACCTAACAAATTGCGGCGGCAGAATAGGGCATAGAAACGCTCCAATTGCTCCCGATCGTGGAGTTGGGCAAACTGAAAAACCTGGCTAAAGACTATCCCATATTCCCGATAGTAAAGGGCAATAGAATTGAGGTCAGTAACAATCAACCAATCGATACTAGCAGGGAAAATGAGGGGCACAGGGGCACTACTAACTAAAATCTCACCCTGGGGCTGATAAATGCTAGGGCTGAAATAGCCCCAAAAAATCCGATCGGTTAAATCTAGTTCCCAGGAGTCACCCTCAGCAAAGGGAGATCGGTAGCCCAAAACCCCGCAAAACAAATCATGAATTGCCTGCCATTTGTCCAGGGGATTATCACTTGCCTGGGCTGCCACCAGCTGCCCCCAAAACAGACCAAACCGATCGGTCAAATCCTGGGGGTAGGCAAACTTAAGGCAATGCTCCTGGAGAACACGGGGATGAAACAGAGGCGCTAGGGGAATCAATCCTCAGAGGAGGTCTCCAACTCAGCTAGTTCTTCAGGGGTCATTTCCGCCAGACGCTGGCGCAACAGAGCGGTTTTGTAGCGTTCCATCTGTTGGTGGAGTGTCATATTACCCGTTGCCACGCGAAATAAATAGGTAGACAACCAACCCAGCAATCCCAGCAAGACAATTACCTGACTCCAGATGCCCGCCGTTTCCCCTGGGAGACCGATAATGCGCAAGACCATGTAACTCATCCCCCCAAACAGGAAAAAGGCAAAGGCAAGGAGCAACGCATCAATCCGTCGCATTACAGTTTCCGCACCTCAGGACGAAAATTCAAAAAGGGAGAAATTAATAACAACCCAGGGAAAAAGAAGAAAGCTACAAAACAAATAAAGACTCTTTCCCAAGAACCGGTCTTAAACCAGCGCGCCTGGAAGTAAAACATCAATAGCAAAGGAATAACTAGCAAATACGCCCCACCTAGGATGATATAAGTAAGAAGAACTTCCATCTGTTTCTACCGACTGTTCTTTTCTAATGTAGCAAAAAATGTCACTACTGCTCAGCCGCCTGCAGCGCTACCTCAGACAAACCGATCGTGCACGCCAATTCCTCCGCCCTCGCCAGTACGAAGAACAACAGGGCTTTGCCGACAACCCCAAGCAGGGAGACGCGGAACTACTGGAGCACCCTTTCAGAGCCATTCCGGTGGGTGAGCCAGAACCTAGCCCCTTTACCCACTTCCTCGATGGCATTCAGCGCAGTTGGTTGCTCTACTATGTAGAAGGTGTACCTGTCTATTACGGCTATACAGCGGCAGTAATCAGAGCCAGAACCGATCGTGTCCTCTCCACCTGGCAACACCGCCAGCAAGAAGCCCTCTACCTACCCACCCGTCTCTGCTCTGAAAGCCAAGCCCTAAAAGAAATTCCCATCATTGATACCCTAGGAGAAACAACAGTAGTTCCCCCCGACCTGACCAAAATAGCGAGGGACAAAATCAGCAGCGATCGACAACAACTAGAAACCCAACTCGCCGCCACCTGGATGCAACAGAACTGTCCAGGCTGGTTAGTTATAGATGGTTCAATTAGGGCTACAGGGGCAATAGCAAGTCACGATCGGGTCATTGGCATCATCAAAACCCACAACACCCAATTCTTCAGCTGGCAGGAACAACAAATCATCCAAAACCTCAAGGCGGGGGAACGTTCTAGCACCTTCTGCCTGCTGATCTTATTTGATCAGAATTCCCCCCCCCGATCGGTTTGTAGTTGGTACTTACGTTTACGGGAAGGCAGTGGGGACGACATACATTTTGGTCTAGTACGCATAGAAATTTCTCCTACTTGTCAGGCAACCCCTGATCAAATTAGTCGTTGGCTCCTAGATGAAACCCGCCCCCTCGCTCTCCCCGATACCCGTTGGGACAGAATGATTTACCCCATCAGAGACTGTGAAATGTATCTCCGCAGTCAAGAACCCCATCCTGCTAATTTCGGCTGGTTGTTTTAGCAACGGAAGTGTGAAAATTGCCCAAAATAGCAATAGTGGTATAACGCCGATCGAGGACATCCGTGCGGTAGATACTAAAAATTACTAAATTGCGGCGACGGGAAGCATTACTAATAAAATCGCGAATTTTCTCCCGTTGGACATCCACCCCTGTGCGACAAATACCTGCTATTAAATTAGCCACTTCCCCCAACAAATTCTTTAGGTCTTTTGCGCCACAAATTTCCTCTTTCACATCGTCAGCCAACTTAAAAGTGGCATATTCTAAATAGGCTTCCCGCGAAGGATTAGTCACTGCCAGAAGAATTATCAGAAACCCTAGACCAATCCCCCCAAACTGCGCCCACTTTACCCAACTTAGCCCCTTCATCATTGCTCTCCCTACCCCCCTCCACGATTATATCCCCCCCACAGCCCCTGCAAAAGCTCCCCAATTTCTGCCATTTGTGCTAAATTAATAGAGTTTTTTCAATTCACACATCTGGGGATTCGGGTGCTTGTCACGCCCAGATGCCAGGTCAAACCCGAACACAAGGAGCGAATATGGCAATTATTACCCTCAACGAACTGTTAGAGGCAGGAGTTCACTTTGGGCATCAAACCCGCCGCTGGAATCCTAAAATGGAGCCTTACATTTTTACTGAGCGCAACGGTGTCCACATTATTGACTTAGTGCAGACTGCTCAGTGCCTGGAGGAGGCTTACAACTACATGCGGCGTATGACGGAGCAGGGCAAGAAAACCCTATTTGTGGGTACGAAGCGCCAAGCAGCAGGGATCATCGAGGAAGAGGCTAGACGTTGCAACAGCTATTACGTCAACCAACGCTGGCTGGGGGGTATGCTCACCAACTGGGCTACCATCCGCACCAGAATTGACCGCCTCAAGGAGCTAGAACGCCGGGAGGAAACTGGGGCCCTGTCTCGGCTGCCTAAAAAAGAAGCATCCCGCCTGCGGGCAGAACTAGAGCGCCTACGCAAATACCTCAGTGGGATCAAAACCATGCGCAAGCTCCCTGACATCGTGGTGATTGTTGACCAGAAGCGGGAGTACAACGCTGTCCAGGAGTGTCAACGCCTACAAATTCCCATTGTGGCAATGCTGGATACTAACTGCGACCCCGATTTGGTCGATGTGCCCATTCCCAGTAACGATGATGCCATTCGCGCGGTCAAACTAATTATTGGCAAACTAGCCGATGCGATTATCGAAGGCAAGCAGGGGCAAACGATCGATTATGATGCGGAGGGCACACCCTACGAAGGCACAGTGGAAGGGGAGGAAGTGGATTTATCCGACCTAGATATTGGTGCAGAAGATGACGATATGTAACAATGGAGAGCGATTGTAGGGAATAAGGTCATGGCTGAAATTTCACCCCAGTTAGTTAGTGAGTTGCGTAGTCGGACGCAGGCGGGCATCAAGGACTGCAAAAGAGCCTTGGAGGAAAGCGATGGGGACATGCAAAAAGCGATCGAGTGGTTGCGCAAGCGGGGCATCACCAAGGCCGGGGAAAAAGCCGATCGCACTACCGCCCAAGGCATTGTCCACAGCTATATTCACTTCGGTAGCCAGGTAGGTGTATTGCTAGAACTCAACTGCGAAACGGATTTTGTCGCCAAACGGGAGGAGTTCAAGGAGCTGGCAGATAACATCGCTAAACAAATTGCTGCTTGCCCTGGTGTGGAATATGTCAGTGTGGCACACATTCCCCCTGAGGTGGTGGAAAAGGAAAGAGCGATCGAGTCTGCCAAGGATGACATTGCCAACAAGCCCCCTGCTGTACGGGAAAAGATCGTCCAAGGACGGATTGAAAAGCGCCTTAAGGAAATGAGCCTGCTGGATCAGCCCTACATCAAAGACCAGACGATTACTGTTGATGAATTGATCAAACAAACGATCGCGGTTTTGAAAGAAAATATCCGCGTGCGGCGGTTTGTACGCTATGCCGTGGGTGAGGAAATCCCTGGTGAAATTGTCCCAAGCGCGACTCAACCAGAAGCTAGCAAGCCTGCAGCAGTGGCAACAGCTCCTCCTGCTACGGAAACACTCTCAGCTCAACCCAGCGACGGGGTGGTAGAAGAAGCTTCCGCACCTACGGAAACAGTCTCTGCTCAGCCTACTGATGTGGTAACGGAACAAACTCCCGTGGTAGAAGAGGCTCCTGCACCTACGGAAACAGTCTCTCCTCAACCTGCTGACGTAGTGACAGAAGAGGCTCCTGTGTCCACGGAAGCAGTCTCTCCTCAAGCTGGAGATGTAATAGCAGAGGAAACAGCTAAAGCACCTGAGCCAGAGGAGAAACCCAAGGCAAAATCCAGCAGCAAGAAAAAGAAGAAGTAGTTGTCTTGCCTAATGTCCCAGGGCAAAACCGATCGGTTGGAGCAGGAAATCCGTGATCTCACCTCAGCCATTGCTGCTTTAGAGCATCGCATTCAGGTTCTCTATGGGGAGTATGCCCAGGTACTGGCACAGGTGGCGCGCAAACAGCTCATCCTCGCTGCTTTTAACATCTGCACCCATGTGTATCCCGCCCAATTTCTGCAGTTAGCTCCTTCCGATCGGCAGTCGTTGCAGTCGGGGGTGGTGGCGATTGCTGATACTTTGGGGTCGGCTCTAAGAGAGATTCTGGCTGGGGAGGTAGTGCACAAAGGGGCAGAGGAAATCGATCGGTTGCTGAACACCTGCCTAGAAGAACATGCCCACAGGGTGAATGCTCTGTTGCAGCAATTCCAGGTTTTGCCACCCCTTACGGAAAATACCCCCAGAGTGATCCTGCGTTTAGCGGAGATTGAGTTTACCGATCGCTATGTCATGTCCCAGCGGGGGGAACTACGGGTGTTAGTAGCACAACGGGAACGACTGCAGGGGCAGCTAGAGGAAAAACGGCAAGCTAAATTGGTGTTAGAGGCAGAGGAGGCTTGGCGATCGACGTGGACAGAGAGTTTGTAGGGAGGGTAGGCAATGACGGATGAAGTGACGCGGGCAGTGGCAGCTTTGTATGATGCTTATCCTTTTCCCCCTGACCCCGTGATCGATGAACCACCCCCTGGGCATAACTGGCGCTGGAGCTGGCAAGCTGCCTACGCTTTCTGTACTAACGGTCAAATTCCCCCTACTGACAAAGTTAGAATTCTGGATGCTGGGTGTGGCAGTGGTGTCAGTACGGAATATTTAGCCCACCAAAATCCCGCAGCCGAAATTGTGGCGATTGATATTAGTGCAGGAACACTAGCAGTAGCTAAACAAAGAATTGCCAAAACTGTGGGAGAAACCGATCGCATCCAGTTCCACCAGTGCAGTATCTATGATTTAGCCCAGATACCAGGGGAGTTTGAGTTAATTAATTGCGTGGGGGTATTGCACCACCTAGCTGATCCCGATCGGGGCTTAGCTGAGCTAGCCAAGAAATTAAAGCCAGGGGGATTACTACATCTGTTTTTGTATGCGGAAATTGGCAGATGGGAAATCAGCCTGATGCAGGAAGCAATCCAAATTCTCTTGCCCGACAAAGGGGACATTGCAGCGGGGGTAAAACTAGGAAGAGCAATTTTTGCCGCCCTACCAGAAAATAATCGCCTACTCCAAAGGGAAAAGACTCGTTGGTTTTTGGAAAACACCAAGGATGAATGTTTTGCGGATATGTATTTGCACCCGCACGAAATCAGATTTAATATTTATTCTTTGTTTGGATTAATTGACCGATCGGGTTTAGAATTTGCGGGGTTTTCTAATCCCAAGGTGTGGCAACTAGAGCGCTTACTAGGCAAAAATCCCGAGTTACTCGCCCAAGCCCAGGCGTTGCCCCAACGTACCCAGTACCGCCTCCTAGAATTACTAGACACCGACATCGCCCACTATGAATTTTTCCTGTACAAGCCACCCTTGCCCAGGTTTGCTATCGATCGGGACGAAGTTTTATTAGCAGCTAAACCCCTGAGACATCCCTGCCTCACTGGTTGGGAGAGCACTAGTTTATTCAATCCTGATTATGAAGTGATAAATCTCAGCCCAGCGGAATTTCTGTTTATGCAACAGGCAAATCAGGAACTAACCACCCAAGAGATTCTTGCCCAGCACCCCTCCCTAGATTTGCAAATAGCCCGATCGTTATTCCAGAAGCGCTTGATTTTGTTCCAGGCAAACTAACAGCGGTTCCATGCTATCGTAAAGCTAGCAAACCCGTGGCGGTGCTTCAGTCCCATGACCAACCAGGTGCGCTTTGGTATTATCTCTGACCCCCATATCACTCTACCCCACACCCTTTGGCACCATCCCAGCCGCTTTCATTTGTTGGAGTGGAGTATTCCTGCCTTTGAGATTGCCCTGGCTCACCTGCTGGACTTGGGAATTGATTTTTTGCTCCTGCCTGGTGACCTCACCCAACATGGAGAAGCGGAAAATCATCAGTGGTTAGCTGATCGGTTGCGGCAACTGCCTGTACCTGCCTACCTCATCCCTGGTAATCACGATGTACCCACTCCCCAAGCCCTTGCCCAATTCAGCTACTTCTACAGAGGGTTTGGTTACCGAGAGGGACAGTCTCCCCTTTGTTACAGTGCCACGATCGCGCCTGGTATTCGGCTGATCGGCTTGAACTCCAACTGCTTTGCCCCCGATGGAGAACAATTAGGTACTCTGACCACTGACCAACTGCAATGGCTCACAGAGGAACTGGCAGCCCACCCCCAAGACCTGATCTGGGTGATGATTCACCACAACCTTGTGCCTCACCTACCAGGACAGGAAAACAGCCACCTAGGTAAACGCTACATGTTGGCTAATGGGGCAGAACTGCTCTCCCTCCTCCAGCGGCACGGGGTGAAAGTGGCATTTACGGGCCATCTCCATGTGCAGGATGTGGCTTATAGTGAGCAGTATGACTTCTACGACATCACCACGGGCTCCACAGTCAGCTTTCCCCATCCCTACCGCCACCTCACCTACGAATTCCAGGATGACCCTAAACAGGGACAACTGCATATTCAATCCTTCCGCGTCCAATCCGTACCAGGCTGCCCCGACCTGCAACAGTATTCCCGGGAGTGGATGGGGGAACGATCGGGTGTTTTTCTTAGAAAGTTACTAGTACAAGCCCAGCTAAACTTGTCAGAAGCAGACATTGACAAATTTCTGCCCCACCTGCGCTATCTATGGGCTGATATTGCCAACGGCGATGCTCACTTTTCCTTTCCCCAGTTCCCCTCTCCCCTCAAAGACTTCGTCGAAGGTTTAAGCGACCGCCCACCCGCTGACAACGAATGCACCCTGCACCTTAGTTAAGAGGCGATCGGTTAGAATGCTGAGGGAGAGAGTAATGGGCAACCCTAGAAGCGATCGATGTTTGATGAAATAACAGAGAAATTTGAACAGGCGTGGCGGAAACTAAGGGGTCACGATCGGATTACGGAGAGCAACATTCAGCCTGCGATTAGGGAAGTGCGGCGGGCACTGTTGGAAGCGGATGTCAACCTACAGGTAGCCAAAGAATTTGTCGCCAAGGTGAGCCAGCGTGCCCTGGGAACAGATGTGGTCATGGGCGTTACGCCGGAACAGCAATTCATCAAAGTTGTCTACGATGAGCTGGTGGCATTGATGGGTTCAGAAAACGTTCCCCTCGCCCAGGCAGACCCCCCACCCACTGTGGTACTGATGGCAGGATTACAGGGGACAGGGAAAACCACAGCCAGTGCTAAGTTGGCGTTGCATTTGCGCAAAATTAACCGATCGGCTCTTCTGGTAGCGGCGGATGTCTATCGTCCAGCAGCGATCGAGCAGTTGATCACCCTGGGGAAACAGATTGAGGTGCCGGTTTTTAGTTTGGGGACGGCAGTTGATCCCGTCGAGATTGCCCAGCAAGGGGTAGCTCAGGCAAAAGAACAGGGCATTGATACAGTCATCATCGACACAGCGGGGCGCTTACAAATTGACGAAGCCATGATGGCAGAATTAATCCGCATACGGGATGCGGTACAGCCGACGGAAGTGCTCCTCGTGGTAGATGCCATGACGGGGCAAGAAGCCGCCAATCTCACCCGCACCTTCCATGAACAGGTAGGTATCACTGGTGCCATTCTCACCAAATTAGACGGTGACACTAGAGGGGGAGCAGCCCTCTCCATTCGCTATGTATCTGGTCAACCCATCAAGTTCATTGGCACGGGGGAAAAAGTAGAAGCCTTAGAACCCTTCCACCCCGATCGGATGGCATCGCGGATATTGCGTATGGGAGATGTCCTGACCCTGGTGGAAAAGATGCAGGAGCAGGTCAACCTAGAAGATGCCGCCAAGATGCAGGAGAAAATCCTCAGTGCCCAATTTGACTTTGAGGACTTCCTGAAGAATACGCGCATGATTAAGAATATGGGGTCATTTGGCAGTATTCTCAAAATGATTCCCGGGATGAAAGTCAACGAAGCCCAACTCCAGGAAGCAGAACAGAATCTGAAACGGGCAGAAGCTATGATTGCCTCTATGACTCCCGAAGAGCGGCGTAATCCCGACCTCATTGCCCGCAGTCCCAGCCGCAAACAGCGTATTGCCAAAGGTTCAGGCTATCAAATGCAGGATGTCACCAAGTTAGTGGCAGATTTTCAGAAAATGCGTACCCTCATGCAGAACATGGGACGGAATCAAATGTTAGGCATGGCACCACCCCGACCTGCTGCCCCCGCTCCCAATTACGGCAAGAAAAAGAAAAAGCGTAAAGGTTTTGGTGAACTGTAAATACATCCCCGACAGCCAAGCTTAATACTACCAAGGTTTGGCATAGCTATAATACGTAGGTGCCATTCTTGTACTGTTGCCATGGAAGTTACTCCCACGATCGCCATTGCTCATCTTGGTTGCGACAAAAACCGTGTTGACACAGAGCACATGCTCGGTTTATTAGTGCAGGCGGGGTTTCGTGTAGCAGATGATGAACAACTGGCAGACTACGTGATTGTCAACACCTGTAGTTTCATTGCCGAAGCAAGACGGGAGTCAGTACGGACCATTTTAGAGTTAGCGGAATGTGGCAAACGGGTGGTGATTGCGGGGTGCCTGGCGCAGCATTTTCAACAGGAACTGTTAGCAGAAATTCCCGAAGCGGTGGCTTTAGTGGGCACAGGCGATTATCACAAAATTGTGGAAGTGATCCAAAGGGCAGAAGCAGGAGAGCGGGTCAATGCTGTGACAGCAGAGTTGACCTATATTGCCGATGAAACTGTGCCCCGTTATCGCACCACTCACAGTGCGGTAGCCTATGTCCGCATTGCGGAAGGGTGTGACTATCGCTGTGCTTTCTGTATCATTCCCCATCTGCGCGGAAATCAACGATCGCGCCCGATCGAGTCAATTGTGCAAGAATGTCACCAACTAGCAGCAGAAGGGGTACAGGAAATCGTCTTGGTTTCCCAAATTACGACCAACTATGGTATCGACTTGTATGGACAACCCCGCCTAGCAGAACTATTAGTTGCCCTGGGGGAAGTAGATGTACCCTGGATACGGATGCACTACGCCTATCCCACAGGGTTAACACCCAAAGTGTTGCAGGCAATCAAAGATACACCTAACGTTTTACCCTATTTAGATTTACCTTTGCAGCATTCCCATCCCGAAGTCTTGCGGGCAATGAATCGTCCTTGGCAGGGCAGAGTCAACGATCGGATCATCGACCAGATTAAAGCTGCCTTACCAGAAGCAGTGCTGCGTACAACTTTTATCGTTGGTTTTCCAGGAGAGACAGAAGCACATTTCCAACATCTATTAGACTTTGTAGCAAGACACCAGTTTGATCACGTAGGCGTTTTCACTTTTTCCCCAGAGGAAGGAACACCAGCCTTTACTTTACCTGATCAAGTACCTGAAGCAGTTAAGCAAGCAAGAAAAGCAGAACTAATGCTGAGGCAACAGCCAATTTCCTTAGCACAGAATCAAAAAGAAGTTGGTAAAGTTGTCCAAGTGTTGGTGGAAGAGCAACATTACGAAACCAAAAAGGCAATAGGTCGTTCTGCTAGGTTTGCCCCTGATGTTGATGGTGTTGTTTACATTGAGAACGGGGAACGCTGTCAGATAGGGGAATTCTGCCAGGTAGAGATTACAGGTTGTGATGTCTATGACCTCTACGGCAGATGTGTATAGTCAGCTAGAGTTAGTCTTTCCCCAGGCAAACAGGATAAGACCCTATGTCATTTTTAATATGATTGCCTCCGTTGATGGCAGAGGGGGAGTAAAATTTTCCAGTGCTACCGATCGGCGGGTCATGGCACAGTTGCGCGCTGCTGTTGATGCGGTAGTGTGGGGTGGGGGCACAATTCGGTCTGACCCCATTGCTTTGCGATTACCCAATGACCTAGCTCACCGATCGCCTATAGCTGTCATCTGGACGAGATCAGGTATGCTGCCTCTGGAGCATCCCCTGTGGCACAACCAACGATCGGAGCGTCTAATTTTTACCATGACCAGAGCTACAAACCTGGCAGGAATACCTGCCCAGATACACCAAGTTAACTGCCTAACCGAGATGTTATTTATTTTATGGCAGAGCTATGGAATTAAAACCTTATTAGTAGAGGGGGGAGCTACACTTAACTATCTGCTTTTATCAGCAGATATAGGAGAAGAACTGTTCTTAACCCTAGCTCCTGTTTTGAGTGGAGATAACAGCCCTACCATCTTACAAGGGGGTTTGGTTAGGGGGATTAAGTTAGAATGCTGCTCAGTTAAACAGATCAACAACGAAATCTATCTACGCTACAGGATCAAATGGGGAGAATCCCCATGACAGCCCTAGCCAAAGAAGGCAGGTAATTTCACGTAGCTAGTAGTCGGAACAGTTGTATCTAATCGCGTTTCTGTACAGAAAGTAGCAGTTGTAATCCCCCCCAACCATTGCACGGTACTAGTCCGTAACCGCACATTAGGTTCCGTAAACCAGAAGCGCTCGATCGTGTGCATAGAGGGATATTCCGTAATCAATACCAATTCACAATCATTGTCCATATGGTAACTACCCGCCACAGGCACCGTCTCCGCATAACCCCGATCGCGCAAAAGCTTACCCCGTTGGGGAGCCGCGGGGTCTGGAATCAGAGCAAACAAAGTGGAACCCTCATGTTTTTCCCCTTCTTTATCCCAAGCCATCGAACCATTCCAAGTGACATAAGCCCCCCCGATCGCCAGTTGCGGGTCAACTTCATGGAGTTCACAGGTACTAATAATTTGGGGATGGTCAGCAGCAAGGGCTGTAATTTCAATGTAGGATTCCCCCGTTTCCGAGCGTTGAAACGCCAGGTGATGAGTAGTACGCCGCGACAGCCATCTGCCACTACTGCGTTGGAAAAATTCCATTACATCCATAATCAATCTTAGTCACCAAACTCCTTTATTTTAATCCAAGTTGCTGTTCTGCCCATTGGAGGATGCTGCGCAGTTGTTCCGTAGAAATTGGCTTTGTCAGGTATTCATCCATGCCACATTCCAGGCAATATTGGCGGTCCTCTTCATTAGCATTGGCTGTCATAGCCACAATGATGGTTTTCCGCTTAGTTTCCTGTTGGCGAATTTGTCTAGTAGCATTGTAGCCATCCAAACCAGGCATCTGGCAATCCATAAAAATCAAGTCATAGTTAGACCACATAGCCACTGCCTCTACACCACTACTGACAACATCAATTTTATAGCCCAGTTTCTCCAGTAATTTGCGCGCCACCAACTGATTGGCAGGGTTATCCTCCGCTAGTAAAATTTTGAGGGTTTGAGGAGTAGGGGACGCAGTTTGGATAGTAGGAACTGATTTGGTAGCTTGCTTAGTAATTTTCTGTAGCAGCTGTTTCAATCTGGCACCCCGCAAAGGCTTAGTGATAAAATAATCGAAGCCCTGTTGTAAATAGTTTTTTCCCTGATCGATTTGATGGGCAGACACTAACAATACTAATGGCGCTGAGTTAACTTGTTTTACACTAGCAGCAGTAACATCTGTCAGTAGGCTATCAATGAATATTGCATCTACCGGATCACTAGTTAATTCACTGAGACTGGCAATGACCTTAAATCTGACTCCACAAACCAAGCCCAACTCTACTACTGCTTGTACCGTGTTTGTCAGGGGTGTGAGTAAAATACAGTGATAATCTACGGGAGGAAGTGCAATAACTTCGGCAATAGTAAATGGCACTTGTAAACAGAAAGTAGTACCCTGCTCAGAAGACTCTAATAAGCTCAAGTTTCCCCCCAACAAACGGGCAAGGCGATGGGAAATTGATAGACCCAATCCTGTACCACTATAGTTAACATCCCGCTGGAAAAAAGGTTGAAATAGGCGGTCGCGAAATTCCACAGGAATCCCTATACCTGTGTCAGATACTTTTGTGTTAATAGTTACTAACTCAGGAGTTTGCTCCTGTAGTTCTACCCTCAGATTAATTTCCCCTCTCTCAGTAAATTTGATCGCATTATTGACTAGATTGATTAGAATTTGCTTAAACTTTCTGGTGTCACCCCGTAATTGCATCTCTAAACGGTGATCAATCCAAGCATTAATTTCTAAACCTTTGCGGTGGGCTGAAGGAGCTAACATTGCTATAACCTCTTCTACAGTAGGGCGTAGCTCAAAGTTAACTAGGTCTAATTTAACTTCCCCTGCTTCTAGTTTGGAAAAGTCTAAAATATCGTTAATCAAGGCAAGGAGAATTTCCCCGCTAATTTGAATACCCTCAATCAGTTCTTCCTGTTCAGGGGTCAGATTAGTATCTAACAGCAATTCCGCCATCCCTAATACAGAATTCATTGGTGTGCGAATTTCATGGGTCATATTGGCAAGGAATACACTTTTAGCTTGGGAACTCCTGATTGCTTCTGCTCTTGCCTTTTCTAGGGCAGCAGTCATCTCCCTAACTTCTGTAATGTTTCTGCCACAAAAAATTAACTCATAACTATTGTTGCTAATGGGAATACGGGCACGGGAGAAAGCAATCACTGTATTATTGATTGTCACTTCGGAGTTGTCCCCCGCAACTTGGATCTGACCTTTGGTTAAATTGGATATACTTTGCCCAACTATGTTATTACCCCAAATTTCCCGCGCCGCTTTATTGGATAGCTTAACTATTCCTGCTTCTGTAGTTACTAGGATTATATCGGCAATGCCATCGATAACTTGTTCCAGGTATTTCTTGCTATTAGATACAGCCTCCATTAACAGCAGAGTTTCATTTGCCCGCTGGACTAACTCCTGTTCTAATTTCATTCTTTCTGTCACATCTTCAAACACGAGCAAGATTGTTTCATTATCTGGATCAGAGATAAATAGAACATCAAAGAAAATTTCCTCGCGCCTGATGCCTTTCATTTCAAAATGGGGAAAGTCCTGGAGTAACAAACTAATGAGCACGCTCTCTAACCCCACTAACTCAGGAAAGGAATGACGAGCATCTATATTGAAAGCAAGTCTCGTGGTAGGTTCAGCAAATCTCTGCAAGCCACTGGAAAATTCTTTAATTCTAAAACTCCTATCGATGGACAAATATTCTAGCTGGCGCGGGGCTAGCAGCTTTTTGAACAGAATGTTCATGGCATTCCCCCTAAAATTTTCTGGCTTAGTTTATAAAATAACTCATCTACACCATAACCTGTTTTCGCCGAAGTCATGTGTGCCTGGGACACATTAGGGAGCTGGTCACTCACTAAGTCGTATTTGTTGAGAGCAATAACGATCGGTTTGTCAGGATTGATACTGTAAAATTGGCGGCAATGGTCATCAATGTGATCGATTGTGTCTGGTCTGGTGGCATCAGCAACAATAATTGCGCCTGCTGCTCCTTGCAAATAAGTAGAACTGACTGCCTTGAATTTTGTACTTCCTTCCAAGTCCCAAATCACCAACTGAATGGCTAAACCCGACTCCAGGTTGACTAATTTACGAGAAATTTTTACCCCCACTGTGGTTAAATACTGATCGGAAAAAGAACGATCGACAAAGCGGCGAATAAGGCTAGTTTTCCCTACTGCAAAATCTCCGACCAGGCATATTTTTTGGGTCAATACACTCATTTTGCCCTAGACAAATGACAGAAACTAGGAGTTTAGCATACACCGTAGGGTTAATCATAGATTTTGTTCCCTCTTTTGCCTAGAGTCTTTGCAAAAAATTTACTCGCTTCCGCCCCGCCCCCCCAACAAAGCAATCTTTTGGGGACTAGTTCCAATTAACTCCCCTTGCTGGTTTGGTTTTGTGTCATAAATGGTTACATTTTTCCCTTGCCAACCTAGGGGTGGGGGAAAGCCCGCTTGGGTAAGCAATTGTCGATCGATAATTAGGCGATAACGCTTCTCTGGAGTTATGAGGTTAAACGCAATTTGCTGAGCATTAACGACGGAAAATCCCTCTATTTTGCCTTGGATAAAGCTAGATGAAGTTACAGGCGCAGTAGCTGTTCCACCACAAAAGCGCTTGACTACGGGTTTGGTGAAATCAGCACAACCTAACACTGCCTCCACCCGTTGGGTAATTTTACGGAACTCGGTGTAATCAACCTCTGGACTTTCCCCAAACTCTGCCTCGGATTTAATGTTTGCAGGAGCTGAGACCAATGCTTCTTTGATTTGCTGCCTTTTTGTTGGCGATAATTGGGGTGACAAATACACAGACGGACCTGGTATCTTACGACTAATGTGAATTAATTTGTATCTGGGATCATCTTTAATGCGCTCGTAAGCACCTGCCCCCGCTGCCACTAATCCTTTTAGTACCATTTCCCTAATGCTAGCGCCCCGATGCCCGTGGGTTACAGTCACGGTTTTGCCATATAGGTCGTAAACAGGCATGTAAAAACTAGAAGCAGAGTTAAAATCCCCCAGAGCAATTTTAGTAGAAGCATTGAGGTCTGCTAGGGAATTAATGGGACTATCTCGCCGCACAAATATGGCTGAGGAATAATAGGGTTCCCGATCGGGAAACATCCGCAACCCACTATATTCATAACCATTGTCTTTAGCCGCCATTGACAGCATGGGGGAGTAGGTAAAAACAATATCCCACTCTTTTTGGGCTATCTTAGCTTTTGCTTCTTGGTAAGGTATACCATCGTATCCGTTAACAACTACCTCATAGTTCTTGTTGTTTTTTGCTCTGAGGTAGTCCCGTAAGTAATCCGCTAGTGGTTGATATTTCTTGGGAGCATCTAGCACGCCTAGACTCACAACTTGCTTTTCGCCAGCAGGATTAGCCACTGGTGAACTCTGGGGTTTAGTTGGGTTAGCAAAACGCTGTGCAGCTGGTCGCCAAAAAAAGAGGGCTATCACCCCCCCAATCAGCAAAGAAATAAAAGCAGATAGCAGGAAAATTATGGTCTCTTTCCGATCGACACTTTCTCGCCCGTGTTTCATATCTGTAACTCCCTTGACTACCAGTAGTAGATTTAGGAGTAATGCTTGCTTCACCCCCCCTGGATATACTTTATAGCAGTCTGTACGTCCTTATCTCCTCTACCTGAGCAGTTGATAACTATGCGGTGGGCAGGTGTTAGTTGGGGACAGAGTTTTTCCAGGTAGGCAAAGGCATGGGCGGTTTCCAGGGCAGGAATTATCCCTTCTAAACGGGCTACTAATTGAAAGGCAGCTAGGGCTTCTTGGTCAGTCACACTGTAATACTCGGCTCTGCCACTGTCTTTGAGGTAGCTATGTTCTGGTCCCACCCCTGGATAATCTAACCCCGCACTGATGGAATGTGCTTCCTGTACCTGTCCTTCCTCATCCTGTAATAGGTAACTCATTGCCCCATGGAGTACACCAATTTTGCCCTTGGTGAGAGTAGCAGCATGCCGATCGGTGTCTATGCCTTCCCCTGCTGCTTCAATGCCAATCAATCGCACAGCGGGTTCCTCGACAAATTCATGGAACAGCCCCATGGCGTTGGAGCCGCCCCCTACACAAGCCAACAGTACATCCGGTAAGCCGCCCCACCTCTCTAGGCATTGTTGCCTTGTTTCTCTGCCAATCACTGCTTGGAAATCCCGCACAATCATGGGGTAGGGATGGGGCCCTGCTACCGATCCCAAAATGTAATGGGTAGTTTCTACATTGGTCACCCAATCTCTAATTGCTTCGGAGGTGGCATCTTTCAGCGTGCCGGTGCCTGCACTCACAGGTCGGACTTCTGCTCCCAATAGGCGCATGCGAAAGACGTTTAATTCTTGCCGCGCCATGTCCTCCACTCCCATGTAGATTACACACTCCAAGCCAAACCTAGCACAGACCGTGGCAGTAGCTACCCCATGCTGTCCTGCCCCAGTTTCCGCGATAATCCGCTTTTTCCCCATCCGCAGAGCTAGCAACACTTGTCCTAGGGCATTGTTGATCTTGTGGGCACCAGTGTGGTTGAGGTCTTCCCGTTTGAGGTAAATCTGAGCGGAGCCATAGTGCTCTGTTAGCCGCTGGGCAAAATAGAGGGGGGTAGGTCGCCCCACATACTCCCGCAGATAACGATCGAGTTCTGCTAAAAATTCAGGGTCTTGCTGGTATTGCTGCGCCGCCTGTTCCAGTTCCTCCAGGGCACTCATCAGGGTTTCAGGGACATACTTGCCGCCAAAGATACCAAACCGCCCCAGCCGATCGGGACGGGAAACAATACCAGCTGTCATAGGTAGAGGGAAAGACAATAGTTCTATTCTAATTTAGTTGTGGCTTGCAGTCTAGCCCTAGCGCGCTTGAGCGCCCGCTCCGCTTGCATTTTCACCAAAGGGTCAGGGTTACCATTGGCAACTTGCTGATAGTGGGCTTCTGCTTCCGTGAATTCCTTTTGTGCCTGCTCTGGGTCGATCGTATCTCCCATCTCGGCTTCGTTGACCAAAACAGTCACTTCGTTTTCCTCAATCTCGGCAAATCCTCCCAATACAGCGATTGCTGACCAGTGATTCTGCACCCGATAGCGCAGTACACCGTAGTCCAAAGCAGTCATCAGGGGAGCATGGTCAGTCAAAATCCCTAATTGCCCCGTGGTACTGGGGAGCACCAGTTCTTCCGCAGCTTGGTCAAGAATCACCCGATCGGGGGCAAGTACACGAACCATCAATGTCATAGGCGGCTTTAGCTTTGCATCAAGGAGATCATAGCTTGGTTTGTCACTGAACGGCTAAAAAAGCTGGCTCTTCTCCTCTCGCTCGCCTCTGGGCACATTCTTGCTCAATCCAACTCAGTATCTGGGCAAGGGTCAATGCTTCAGGTTGGGTGTTTAACTCCTGGGCAATTGTGAGTAACACTAGCCGTGCCTGGATCACCAAGCGACAGAGGAATTTTTGATAGGAAGGCAAGTTGGTGGCGCTCACTTCATCCTGCCTAGTGTCAGGAAAATCGAGGTCTTCCCCCTGCCAGGGCAAATCTTGGGCAGTGATAAACCACTCAATGATGTCCCCCACCTGTAAATCAGCGATCGACTGGGAGCGGGTTTCACTAATGTGCTCTAGTAGATGCCATGCCATTACCGCCAAGCGAGTAAGGAATTTCTCTCGCCCACTGAGGGCGCACTGATCGATTTGCTGTACCTCCTCTAAAGTAAGAAAATCCATTACTGCAAACAATATTCTGCTAATTCTTGCCCCAATCTTTGCCCCATCAGACTGCTAGCACGGGCAGCATCCATCAAGGCATTGAGAGCAGCTTCGTCGTTCTGTGCCCGTTGTCCCTTTTTTAATAGCTCATTGGAACTGTTAAAGTAGCTAATATAGCGCCCCTGTAAAGACTTTAACTTGGCATCAGTTAGGTTCAGCTTTTTCATCCCCACAATTAACCGATCGGTCAATTTGATCGCTTCCCCAATATTCGGAGACATCTCATAGCCCCGCCCCGCCTCCTGAAACACATTGGCAATCGCCAGGCACTCACTCAGGCGGTCTTGACTACGCCCCGGCAGACCTACACCGATCGCTGCCAAAATCACTAAACCCCAGACCTTGTTCATAAACTAACCTCCCTAGTTACCTCTAGTATAGTGGGGCTTTGACAATACAAATTTCTTATGAAAGCTATCCCACCTATGAAGCCAAATAATATCATAAGTAAAACTTATAAAAACTAATATCTTAGGAAGTTATACTCATAGGTCTTCAGAGCTGAAAGTCTTTCTGGGAGACGATCTTACGCCAATAGGCATAATTTATCTGCTTTGGGGAGGAGAGAAAACTTTTTCTAATGGGAGTGATTGATTTTGCAGTAGGGAGCGCTATGATGCAATTGCATACTCTATTTGATCTATGGAGAGGAAATAGTTCTATGGCGAAAACCTATAAAGTACGTTTATACAACCCTGACCAAGGCTTGGATGTCACCCTCGATGTCCCCGAAGATGAATACATCCTGGATGTAGCGGAAGCCCAAGGTCTGGACCTGCCCTACTCCTGCCGTGCGGGGGCTTGCTCTTCCTGCGCTGGCAAAATCACCAACGGGGGCGAAGTTGACCAAGGGGATCAGTCCTTCCTGGATGATGAACAAATTGAAAATGGTTACGTGCTGACCTGTGTAGCTTACCCCCGCTCTGACCTAGAAATTCTCACACACCAAGAGGAAGCTCTCTACTAGTGATTTAGGTCTTAACTTTTGCCCCCTGGCTACAGGGGGTTTTTTGCGGGGAACTGCAACTCGATTTAGCCGTCTTGTCTTGTAGTTCTCTACCAAGGGTGCGATAGTGATGACCTACAGCCTATCGTGGTCTGCCGTGTCTGAACCCCAGCCTTCCAGCACCGATTTAGTCCGTTTGTGTCAACAGGGTGTCGCTCCCAATAAAGACGATTTTACCCGTCTGATGCGCCGCTACCAGCACCACGTTGACCAGTTGTTGTATAAACTAGCCCCGGATTGGAACGATCGGGCAGATTTAGCCCAGGAAGTTTGGCTCAGGGTTTACCGCAATATTAAGCGTCTGCAGGAGCCAGAAAAGTTTGTCGGTTGGATTAGCCGCATCACTACCAATTTATTCTATGACGAATTGCGCAAACGCAAGCGCCAGCAACCCTCTATTTCTTTGGATGCCCCCTTACCTGTGGGAGATGGCGATTTAGAGTGGGATTTACCCAGTGATGACCTCAGCCCTGTTGATCATCTGTCCCGCCAGGAATTTTATGAGGAATTGCAAAGAGCGATCGCTACCCTGCCCCGTGCCTTTCGCGAGACAATTACCTTACGGGAGGTAGAGGGTCTATCCTACGAAGAAATCGCCCAAATTACGGGTGTATCGATCGGTACAGTAAAATCCCGCATTGCCCGTGCCCGCCTGAAGTTGCAGTCTCTGTTAAAATCCTATTTGGGAGCGTAGGAGCGTCTATGATTGACCCCGAAAAGTTTGCCCTACTCAGCAGTTATTTGGATGGTGAGGTATCTCCCCAAGAAAGAGCGCAAGTAGAAGAATGGTTGCGTTCTGATCCCCAAATGGCTTCGTGCTATCGACAGCAATTGAGACTTCAACAAATGTGGCGGGTACCTGTTAACAATACTATTTCTGCTACATCCGTCAGTGCTACTTGGGAATATATTCAAAGGCGACAGCAACAGCGCTGGTTGACTAGGACTTTAGCTGTGCTAGGTATGTGTCTGTTGGCAGGGGGAGGAGTATTTGTGTCGCAACGCTATAGTTGGCAGCAAGCACAGGAAGAACCCTTAATTTTAGCCTTGGAACAGCCTTTGTTACCCATGCCTAAGGAATTACTGCAGGATTGAAATGTAGTAGTTTGGGCTATCAAAAATAGTGTAGGGTTGGTATTTGTTTTAATAACTGTAGATTATTATAAATGGCTACATCTATGCTTACAATGGTACACTTTTTCTTCAGTCTCAGTGGTCAGGCAAAGTAGAAAACGGATAATAGCATTTGGTTGGTATGGTGGGAAGTATTCCCATCTAGACTGGTTGTTGCCTATGTTACCGAACTGCCACCACTATTGCGAGCCCTTTGGTGGTTCAGCGGCTGTGTTGTTGAATCGGGAACCATCACCCGTAGAAACTTACAACGATATTGACGGCGAAGTTACTAACTTTTTTCGGGTCCTCAGAGATGAACCAGAACTTTTAATAAGAGCAATTGGTCTCACACCTTTTTCACGGGAGGAATTTGCTATAGCCTGTGAAGTTGATCCCTGTTTGGAACCTTTGGAACGTGCCAGAAGGTTTTATGTGCGCGCTCGGCAGGTACGGACGGGCTTGGCTCAATCAGCAACCCTTGGACGGTGGGCTAATTGCAAAAATACCAGTAGGTCAGGCATGGCAGGTGCGGTCTCTCGCTGGTTAGGAGCAGTGGAAGACTTACCAGAAATAGCGTTGCGTATTTTGCGAGTACAAATTGAAAATAGACCTGCTATTGAAGTTATTCGCTTGTATGATTCACCTAACACTCTGTTTTATTGCGACCCACCCTATGTTCATCAGGCGAGAGGTGATTGCAGTGCTTATGCCTATGAAATGAGCGATATAGAACACCAAGAATTAGCGATGGTACTAAATTCTGTACAGGGCTTGGTAGCTATTTCAGGTTATGATTGTCAGCTAATGCGTGAGTTGTATACTGCTCCCAAGTGGCATAAAAATATTGCACCAACTAAGACTATACATTCGACTAAAGGCGAAAGAACAGAAATTTTATGGACAAATTATGATCCAGGTAAACTTAGGTTCGAGCCACTTTTTAGAAATAGTTTATGACTACACCAACTACACCAGATGAGATTCTTACTCAAATTCTTAAGCGGGCTGCTACCCAGACAAATTCAGTTATCACAAATGATGAAATTCGTAAACGAATTGAAAACGCGTGTCGAGAACCTAGCAACAGAGCCTGTGCTAGATTTCTAATGGCTTGCCTGTTAGCTAAAGTACATCAGCCCCATGTTGATCCTCGCAAACCATATACAGAAATTAATGCTCCTGATGCTTTTTCTGGTCGTGTTTATGACGAAGAGTATATAGCCAATTTTATTCGGCAAAATCGCCTGCCTCTTAATTCAACAACTGCGTTTCTAACGCCAGCTTTTCGCACAATCAATCAGCCCTTAACAAAAAATATAGATTTAGTTGGTAACCCTAGAAAACTTTACAGGGAAACCCTAGAATTACTTGATGATGTTTGTCAAAATAGAGTAACGGCAGAGGAGGTTCTGACAGAAGTAATACGTGTATTATTACTTATGCGATTCGAAAATCAAAACAGAATAAGTGATTTACTTAGCAGGCGGACATACAAAGATAATTTACCTCTATCGTCAGAGGAGATTGTTGATTTAATTGAGCAACATCTTAAGTGCAGAAACTCTTCTAGATTACCTGTTTTAATTGTAGCTGCTGCTTACAATTCCGTGGGAGAAAAGCTAGGGGAAAGATTATTACCTCTACAAAAGCACAATGCTGCTGATACTCAAACAGGATCACTAGGTGATCTGGAAGTATCTCTCACCAATGAGGACTCAGTGGTAACAATTTATGAAATGAAAATGAAACGGGTAACATTAGGTGATATTGATAAAGCTGTGGAGAAAATTGCTTCATCTAGCACTAGAATACACAATTATATCTTTATTACTACTGAAGTAATTAGCAAGGAAGTCAAGTCTCAAGCAAAAGGCTGCTACGAACAAACTGGCGGTACAGAAGTTGCTGTACTAGATTGCATAGGTTTTCTACGTCATTTCTTGCATTTTTTCCATAGATCGCGTGCTAAGTTTTTAGATGCTTATCAAGAGTTAGTTTTGAGTGAGCCAGATAGTGCGGTTAATCAGTCTCTTAAAGAAGCATTTCTAATTTTGAGGCAAGTGGCAGAGTCGGACAGGGAATAAGATACCAAGTTTTATTGTATTGCTTGGTAAAATTGCTGGTACTCAGGGGAGTTTTCTCCATATATATCAATAATGTGTTCATAGCAACACTCAATGGCAAATTCATCCAGCTCCTCAGGAAGTACACCGTAAAGTTCCCAAAATACAGAGGCTTCTACACGACAGAAGTAGGGACGGTCGTTATAAATTTTGCACTGTCTGGTAGGGTGATCAAAGTGAATGCACCAGCCATCTGTGCCAATTAGGGAGTAATATAGTTCTAGCTGCTCTGGGGTTAAGAATTCCTGCAAGTAGGGACGCTCCTCTGGATTGAGATAGCAACAAGCCCCACAATTTTTCACACATTGCCACTTAGCCATCGCTGCGCCAGTTGAATTTTAAGTTGATTACATAGTTCCAAGCGGTGGAGACTCCAATTGCTAGTAAATTGGCTACGCCTATTACTACTCCCAGTTTAGCAAAAAATAAAAAGGTGGCAACGTTGATGACTGCCCCGATCGTGCAGGCTAGATTAAATGCTCCAAAGCGCTGTAGTCGCTGTTTAGGAGAGGTTTTACCGATCGTTGTATCGCGAAAAGTCCAGAATTCATTGCCGATGAAATTATTAATAATGGCAATTTCCACTGCTAGAATTTTACTGAGTAAAATAGGCAGGTTAGCTAGCTCCGTTTTGGTAGCTAGGAGAGAAAAACCGAAAATCCGACTACAAATAGCGAGGACGAAAAAATCAACTACAACCCCACTCAAACCCACGACAGCAAAGCGTAAAAATCTACCCAAGGGTGCCACCTTTCCTCTGCCTACAGCGAAGCGCAAGCTAAGCAAGTGCCTAATGTATTGCTCATATTGCCGCCACGTTACTTTACTACTCCCTTCCCGTCTTTCCCGAAATGTATAGGGTACTTCTTTGACTTGGTCAATCTGACCCCGCGCCATCACTTCTAGGAGAATTTTGTAACCAATGGGAGATAACTCACAGTCAGCAATTGCCGATCGTTTGACTAAAAAATAACCACTCATAGGGTCACTCAAACATCCAGCAATTTCCGGTAAAATCCACAAAGCTAGGTTCACTGCTCCCCGGGATAAAAATTGTCTAATGCTATTCCAACTGCCGACGCTACCACCCCTGGTATAGCGACTAGCTACTACTAAATCCGCTCCCTCTGTGATGGCTGCCCACATATTTTTCAGTGTTGCGGGCGGATGTTGCAAGTCTCCATCTATTACTCCTAAAATTTCTCCCTGTGCCATCTGCCAACCACATATGACAGCGGTAGCTAATCCCCGCTCTCTGGTGCGCCGTACTACCTGCAACTGCTGATAATTACTCTGCAGAGATTGGGCTAATTCCCATGTCCCATCGGGACTGTCATCGTCGACAATTATTATCTCAAACCGATCGGGTATGACTTCAGCCAAAATCTCTACTAAAGCACTGACCAGAACTGGTAAATTTTCTCGCTCATTGTAGGTGGGAACTACCAGCGATAACTGACAGCGAGGATTAAACTCAGGCGTTATTTTCATTAGAACAGTAGACAGATGTGTTGCAAATTGTAAATTAGTGTAGCCTATTGTGCCCCTTGTGAGAGGCTATATTCTAGTGATAATCCCACAAATCATGGACTACGAAATTAAGTTTAAGCCCGCCTTTGCTAGTCTATTTGTCACTTTGCAACCAGGGGAAGCGATCGTAGCCGAACCAGGGGCAATGGTAAGCATGGATGCGGGCATAACTATGACTACGCGGATTGATTGGAACAGTTTTTTACTGGGTCTATTGGGCGGCGAGTCAATTTTTATCAATGTGTTTAAGAATACTGCCCACAAACCCCAAACGATCGTGTTTAGTACCGCTAACATTGGTGATATGGCTAGCGTGGAGATAGACAATAGGGGTTTATGTGTACAATCGGGGGGCTTTGTTGCCTGTACACCTGATGTAAAACTAGGAGCGCAGTGGGCAGGTTGGGCGAGTTTCTTTGGCGGTGAAGGATTATTTCGCTTAAAACTGACAGGCAGGGGCAAGGCATTTATTGGTTGCTTTGGTGCCATTTCGGAGCGGCAAATTCCAGGAATATTTGTTGTAGATACTGGACATTTAGTTGCCTATGACCCTGACACAAAAATTAAAATCCGCTGGGCGGGGAGTTGGATTGGTTCAATTAAGTCAGGGGAAGGTTTAGTTATGGAATTGACAGGGAGGGGCAAAATCTACTTGCAATCCCGCAGTGAAGATGGTCTAGTGCGCTTTTTACGACCCAAATTCTAGGAGAAAAGCATGGAAATTGAACTACTACACGACACTAGTAGCCGCATTGCCAAAATTACCTTAAGCCGCAATGAAACTTTACTAGCTGAAGCTGGTTGCATGATTGCCATGAGTGAAAATATGGGGGTGGAAACTACCCTAAGGCGGGGCAGAGGGGGCGGAGTTCTAGGGGGACTCAAGCGTTTGTTGGGGGGAGAATCCCTCTTTCTCAGTGTATTCCAAGCTGTAGGTAGGGAGGCGGAAATCTACATTGCTCCTAAATTGATGGGGGATATTCTCATCTATGAAATGACGGGCAAGGAATTAGTGATTCAAGCAGGTTCTTATATTGCCTGTGCTGATTCTGTGGAAATAGATTTGGGCTGGCGGGGCTTTAAGTCCATGTTTGCGGGAGAGTCCCTCTTCTGGCTATCTGCCACAGGTAGGGGTACATTATTGCTGAGTTCCTTCGGTGCTATTTATGAGGTGGATGTGGATGGGGAATATATTGTAGATACGGGCAATATTGTTGCCTTTGAAAATACTTTGAATTTCACGATCGGTAAACCCCCTGGCTCCAATTGGATCAGTACCTTCTTAGGAGGTGAGGGTTTAGTTTGTCGCTTTAAGGGGCGGGGAAAACTCTTTTGCCAAAGTCATAGTCGTCATCGCTTTGGCTTGGAAATTGGACCCCAATTGCCCCCTCGTTAATTTTACTGTTCCCGCATTGCTCGCACTAGTTCCGCTGCTACCTCAGGGCGGGAAAATTCTGGGGGTGGGCATTCCCCACGGCGGAGCATCTCCCTGACCTTTGTCCCCGATAGATGAATACGCTCCTCTGGCTTGCTAGGGCTGGTTTTGGTCGTAGCCATACTTTGGGTGCGGGTGCAGTAGAAGGCGTGCTCAAACATTAAAGGCGTAATCCCCAGCTCTTCGGGACGAAATTCCTGAAAAATTTTCTGGGCATCGTAGGTGCCGTAGTAGTTCCCCACCCCCGCATGGTCTCGTCCCACGATGAAGTGGGTACAACCGTAGTTTTTGCGGACAAGGGCATGGAAAATTGCTTCCCGTGGTCCTGCATAGCGCATAGCAGCAGGGTTGATAGCCAGAATCACCCGATCCTGGGGGAAATACTTGTCAATGACAATTTCATAGCAGCGCATGCGCACATCGGCGGGAATGTCATCGCTCTTGGTGGCGCCCACCAGGGGATGGAGGAATAGTCCATCGACAATTTCTAGGGCACATTTTTGGATATACTCATGGGCGCGGTGGATGGGGTTACGGGTTTGAAAGCCCACGATTGTCTGCCACCCCTTTGCCAGGAACAGCTGCCGTGATTGGGCAGGGTCGATTTGATACTGGGGGAAGAGGGGATGGGGATGACGTTCTAACAGCCAAATGTCACCCCCTAGGTAAACTTCGCCTTGTTCGTAGAGGACTTTTACCCCTGGGTGCGCTGCATCCGTAGTGCGGTAGACAGCCAGCGCTTCCCTTTCCTTGTCATAGGTAAATTTTTCCCGCAATTCCAAGACCCCCCAAAACTCCCCCTGGGGATTGTTGAGGCGAACAACGCTGTCTAGGGGTAAACGGTCTGCCACCTCCTTGGACACCGACAGAGTAATGGGAATTGACCAAGCCAAGCCATTATCTAGGTGCATATCCTCCACTACCGATCGGTAGTCCTTGGCACCCATAAAACCTGTCAGGGGGCTAAACCCACCAATGGCGATCATCTCTAAATCGGAAATCTCCCGCTCAGAGAGAGTGAGGCTAGGGAAACGATCGGACTGCTCTTGCAGAGCTTGTCGCTGGGTGGGAGTACAGATGCGGTCAACAAGGGTGCCCCCATGGGCAGGAATTACATCAGCCATAGACAATCCTGGTACTACAACCAGACATACTAAAACAAAACTAAGCCGCCTAAAGTAAGTTACCAAGAAATTGGGTCTAAAGCCCCGCCCTTCGACTCGGGAGCCTCGTCGACCGATAGGGCGGCTTTACGTAGAGATTTTGTGATAAAGTAGCACCATGCTAGTCAGAGAAAGCAAACTCAAGGGCGCACAACCTCAGTATCAGGCTTTAGACGAAGCCATCCGTACCGCACAGTTTGTCAGAAACAAGTGTCTGCGCCACTGGATGGACAATCAAGGCGTCAACAAAGCACAGTTGTACAAGGTGTGCAAAGAATTAGCCCAAGCGTTTGCCTTTGCCAAGAAGTTAAACTCTACTGCTCGACAAGCTAGTGCAGAACGGGCATGGTCTGCTATCTCGCGCTTCTATATCCGTTGCCGCAATGGTGAGGCAAAGAAAGGCTATCCCAAGTTTCAGAAACACTGTCGCAGTGTGGAATACAAACAATCAGGGTGGAAACTATCACCTGACGGCATGAGTATCACCCTGACGGATGGTTTTCAAGGGGGCACGTTTGCCTTGTACTGCAACGCCGAGGCAAGAGCGGACATCTTGCGGTTCAAAATAAACAGAGTGCGGATTATTCGCCGTGCGGATGGGTATTATGCTCAGTTTGTTTTGGATGCCGATCGGCAAGAGTCAGTCCCCTATACGGGGCAGGTGATAGGGTTAGACTTAGGATTGAAGTATTTCTATGCCGACCAGCACGGTAACACGGTAGAGTACCACAAGTTTTTACGTCGTACAGAGAGGAGGTTAAAGCAGCAACAGAGGAGACTAAGTAGAAAGTACCGAAAAGGGAAACAACAAAGCAAGCACTACCACAAGCAGCGGAAGCGTCTGGGTAGGGTACATCTTAAAGTCCAACGCCAGCGTAAAGACTGGGCGATTAAACTCGCTCGGTGCGTAGTGATGTCTAACGACATCGTGGTGTATGAGGACTTGCAAATTAGAAACATGGTGAAAAACAGGCACCTAGCCAAGTCAATCCATGATGCAGCTTGGGGATTGTTCACACAGTGGCTGGACTATTTTGGCAAGCTGTGGCATAAGGTGGTGATTGCAGTGCCACCGCACTACACCAGCCAAGACTGCTCCGAGTGTGGGTATCGGGTGCAAAAGACGCTAAACACTCGCACCCATACTTGTCCTAACTGCGGGTTCACTGCTAACCGTGACCAGGCAGCAGCGATGAACATTGTCAAGAGGGGATTGGCGATGTTGGGTGCCAACGGTACCTTTGGGCAAAAGGGAACCGCCTTGCAAGAGGGAACGCTTGGGGAGATAAACACCGCTGCCAGGGAGGGGCAACCTGAACTGGTAAGTGTTGTCGCTGAACTAAGAACAAGAATCCCAGTGCTAAAGCACGGGGAGTATGTCAAAGTATAACAACGGCGGTAGGAGAGTAGAGATGGTAGCCCTCAAGCCAGGTACGGTGAGACGATTGCGGCAGATCAAACAAAGCCCCTTTGTCTGGGAAGGAGCGCGCTGTGGTGTAGCCATCAATCCCCGCCGCCTGGTTTCTAACGTAGTACCAATTATCCCTTCCCCCCTACAGCAGGATGTGGAATACATTATCTGGGCAGATGCTACTAATGGTGTTGTCCGCTCCGTATTTCTGGTGGAACCCAATGGGGGCATGGAAGTATTTGTCCGTTCTCTGTTACAGGCAATTGAATATCCCCAGGGCAATTTGCCACCCCTACGTCCCCAGAGGGTTATTCTGAACGATCGGCAAACCCAGTTTTACTTGCGGGGAATTTTGCAAACACTAGAAATTAGTGTCGAATACGCAGAAACCCTACCCCTAGTGGAAGAAATCATCAACAGCCTGAGGGAGCAAAACCCCCATATTGCTCCCCCTCTTCCCCCTGCCTTAGCCCCTACCCTCTATCTCAAAATCCTGCGCCTGTGGGAAGAAAGACCCTGGCACTATCTCTACGACCATCAAGTGCTTGAGGTACAACTCGATCGGTGGGATGTCTCTAGTTTTTATGTCACGTTCATGGGCAAACTGGGCTTAGAAATTGGTTTAATTTTTTACCATAGCCTAGACAATCTCAAGCAGTTTCGTCTAAACAGCATGGGGGAAGATATGGCCCATGCCTTTATGCAACAGGACTGTATATTTATGATCTTCAATCGGGATGAGGAAATAGAACCAGATATGAAGCAATTTATGCATAGTCTGGGCTGGACTCTGACTAACTATTATCCCCACTTTGGCGTTTTGCACCCTTTGGAAGGGGAGCGGGAGTTTTTGTATGAGGAAGAGGTGCTCGCCATCACTGCTACTATTGATGTACTAATTCAATTTTTCCGCCAGCATAAAAAGCAATTTCGCCATGACCAGTTCCCCCCCTTAACAGCTACCTACACCCCTAGTTCTGTACCTGATCCTACTCCTATCACCATTAGAACTTTGGTGGAAGAGGCAGCAGAAATTATGAGTTTTGTGCCAACTGAGGTTGATGAAACTAGCCTAATTGCCGAAGATATAATTCCCCATGGTAGTTTACTCAGGCTGACTTTTTTTGACGGCGAAACTTTGGAACTAATGCGTGCCATTGCCCCCCATAAGGTTGTTAAAAACATACAGTTACGGGGGAAAAGCCATCCCACTTTGCTGGTACAAAACACTAAGCCGGAAATTAATTCTCTAATCAGTACTTTAGAGGGGCAGAATAATTTGCAAGGTGTGGGTTTTATTACTCTTGAATTTAATGGTGATGTGGGATTATGGGTGACAGGTAATGGCAATATCTACCGCTTGGAAGCATTTACAGAGGAATGGCAGGCACATCCTGTATTTAAGCGCTGGAAACAGGAGTGTCAGGCGAACAACTGTTGTATCGTTTTGTTGGCAATGGGCTTGAAAGGTAAGGCGAAAGGGAACCCCCGTCCTAGCCATATTCTTGGCTACTATGAGGTTGATTGTATTAGCTCCAGTGACTTAACTGTGCAAATTGGCCGTAAGGGTGGTAAAAGGTTGTCGTGAATGTCTTGGTGGGCATTACTGGGAGTATTGCTGCCTACAAAACGGCAGAAGTAGTATCGCAATTGGCGAAACAACAGGTGCCTGTCCGCGTGATGATGACAGAAAAAAGTTGCGAGTTTGTCACTCCGCTTACCTTTGCCACGCTGTCAAGACAGGCGGTGTTTACCGATCGGGATTTCTGGCAGGCGCAGCACGGTCGTCCGCTCCATATCAGTTTGGGGGAATGGGCAGATGTAATTCTCATTGCACCTCTTAGTGCCCATACTCTGGCAAAACTATCCTTGGGTCTGGCAGATAATCTGTTACTGAATGTGGTGCTAGCTTCTAACTGTCCTGTCTTACTTGCCCCTGCTATGAATACCATCATGTGGTCACAGCCCATTGTGCAGGAACATCTCGCCAGATTAAAAGAAAGAGAGAGATTTGTGATTATTCCCCCCGCCACGGGCATCCTAGCCTGTGACACGATCGGGACCGGCAAAATGGCGGCACCCCAAACCATTTTGGACTATCTTATGTCTGTCAGGCATACAAAAGGCAAACAGGACTTGCTAGGTAAAAGGATTTTGGTGACAGCAGGGGGGACGCGGGAATACCTAGATGCTGTGCGGTTTATTGGCAATCCCGCCACGGGCAAACAGGGAGTAGCAATCGCCAAAGCAGCTCTCCACAGGGGGGCAGAAGTATCTCTCATTTATGCCAATCCCGTTGAAACAGTGCCAGAGTGTAAAACGATCGTTGTCTCTTCGGCGCTGGAGCTGGAACAGGTTTTGCAGGCAGAATTCCCCCACCACGACTGGTTGATCATGGCAGCAGCGGTTAGTGATGTCAAACCTCAGACCTGTGTCAATTACAAACTAGCAAAAGCGGAATTACCCGACTGTTTACCCCTAGTCCCAGTTCCTGATTTAATCGCTACTATCAGTCAAAACAAACGACCAGCGCAAAAAGTGATTGGTTTGGCAGCGCAAACAGGTACAGACGCAGAGATGATAGCGAAAGGCAGAGAAAAACTCCTGACCAAACAACTGGATGGCATTTTGATCAATGCTATCGATCGCCCCACAGGGGGGTTTGCTAGGGCAGAAAACGAAGGGATTTTCCTGGATTGTCACGGTCGTCAGAAGGTCTATCCGTTAGTATCCAAATTGGAAATAGGGCACCTTTTACTGGATGACATAAAAAATTTATGACAGCGGCGGCAGTGATTGGTTTACCTGGCAGCGGTTTGACACAACAGTGTTGGGAATGGTTAGCGGAGTTGCAGGCAGGGGGTGTTCCCCTCGATCGGGTCATTGTCCTCGTGCGCCATGGCAGTCAGGGGAGATGGTGGCGGCAGCAATGGCAGGAGCGCTATGGCTACAGCAGAGGCACGGTGCAGGTGTACGGTTTTGTCCCTTTTGTGCAGTCCCAATTGTCCCAGTTCTGGGTGGATGTTTGTCAAAGGCAACCTGGTCTGCCCACCACTTTTCAACCTGTATTTTTAACTAAAGATTTAACCCAATTTCTCCTAACTCAGGTATTTGATCAATGTCCTGATCATTTGGCGCGATTTCAGTCCTGCCCTCTGCCCCTGTACAAGATTGTTGACCAAATTGTCTCCGTTGGTTATGTAGCTAGCAGTAACTGTATTCCCTTAGCCACTGTGGGAGAACGATTAGCCACCGCTTGGACAAACCGCCAGGATAAAACCCACCAGCAGATGTTAGCTTCTCTCCCCTGTTGTCTGCACCGCCTGCGGGAGCTGGCTTTAACCTATCAGGTAATTGATTTCGGCTACCAGTGGCAACTGTTTGGCGAAGTTTTGCTCAAGGTCGATCGGTTTTGGCAGGGTTGGGACTACTTAATTGTTGATCAGGCAGAAGAAAGTAATGAGGTGCTACTACGCTTTTACCAGCAGGCACAACAACGGGGTAAAAATTTGTTCCTAGCTTACACTCTGGGAGGTGGTGCCAGTTATACCAGTGCCGATCGGGGAGTGGCTAATTTCATTTATCACAATATGTCTTACCAGTTTAACAATGATTACCCGGGCATGGCAAAACTGGGGATAAAAATCAGTGAAATCCTAGAGACAAATCTACGCATTCCTATCCCCCCGCCGCCACCGGAAAATTATCGTGATCGGGTATTTCTGCAGCAGGCTGACTCCTACCTAGGTGCTGCTGCCTTGACAATTGATACTGTCTCTGTTCTTCTGCAGCAGGGGGTGAAACCCGATCGCATAGCAATTATCCTGCCCAAGTTTGATCAGGTAGTGACTCAGCTGCTGCAACAAGCTGCCATCGGTGAAAGGTGCCTATTTTTGCAACCCTATGTGGCTTTTCTGCGCTACCCGATCGTGCAGGCAATGCTGACGGTTGCCCAATTGGTATATCGGGAGTGGCAACTATTTCCTACCCAGGCGGAAGTGCGGAATCTGCTCAGTATATGTCTCCCCACTGACCCCATTCGGGCTAGTTTACTAGCTAATACTTTTGACCGCACCACAGGGGAATTTATTGTGCTGCCCTCGTCCCGTATTCCCCATTCTGTCCTAGAGGAGTTTAATTACTTCCATAGCCGCCTGATTTCCTATCAGCAAGACCAGCCTAGATTGGATTGTCTCTGGGGCAATTTTATTAGAGAGTTTAGCCCTAATTTTCATATGCATCCCACTGACCGGTCAGTGCTCCGCAGTTTAATGCAGGCAGTACAACGGTTTTTTGACACTTTTCCCACTCTCAGTAACCTGGACTTTATCCAAATGCTCTGGTCAGGACAGACTCCTACGGTTTTCCCCCCCGTCGATTATGCTGATAAAATTATCGTAGCTACACCCCTGCAATTCCTCAAGACCGATCGGGAGACTGACTATCAAATTTGGTTTAATATTACGGGTAAAGAGTGGCGCAAACCCATTTGTCGGGAATTGTTTAATCCTGCGGTGCTCAGTGCAAATTGGCAAGGGGGAGAATATACGCCACTGATAGACCAACAACTACGTCGCCAGCGCCTTGCCCGTACGCTCCTCCATCTCTGCTGCCGCAATCAGAAACAAATTTACCTCATCAAAGCCGCTACCACTGTGAGCGGGGAAGACATTTATGGTGACCTGGATCAGGTAATTCGCCAAGCTGTGCTCAAGTTAGGATGAATTTCTCCAGGGCAACGGCGGCTCCCTCTTCTGTGATAGGGGGGGCTACCCAATCGGCTACTTGTTTTAGCTCAGGTGTGCCGTTCCCCATCGCTACCCCTACTCCCGCATATTTCACCATCTCTATATCATTGGCGTTGTCCCCGATCGTCATCACTTGGTGGGGTTGCCAGCCGTAGATTTGTTCGGCTAAGAACTGAACAGCAGTGCCTTTGTTCGCTTGGGGATGGGTGGCTTCAAAATAGCGGGCTTGGGAGCGGGTCAGGTATAGCTCATCCCGTCTGTAACGCTGTTGCATATCGCGGAGCAATTGGGCTACCCGCTCGCCCCTGTCAGCTAGGGCTAGGAGTTTGGTGGGGGGAGTCTGCTGTTGTAAAAAGGTTTTGAGACAACCAACGGGCACTACCGACACCTGGGAACGTTCGGCGTAGGCTTCACTCTGGGGATTGAGTGCTTCTACATAGAGTTGGTCGTCAATGTAAAGATGCACTACCACATCGGGATAGGAACGTAGGTCTTCTACCAGGCGCAGGGCGTAATCCGTACTCACAGGCAGATGATTGACAACTTGATTGGTCTGGGGGTCTTTGATCAGCGCTCCCTGGTAAGAAATTAACGGCACATCTGCCCCTACGGTCTGGTGAAAACGTAGTGCTGAGCGGTACATCCTGCCCGTGGCAATACCTACTTTGACTCCCCTTGCCTGCACTGCCTTGATGGTCTCCTGAAGGCGGGGACTGACGGTGTTATCCTCCCCCGCGATCGTGCCATCGATGTCTAAAACCACCAATTTAATGTCTAGCACTTTGCCCCCGTAATCGCTGCACATTCCTGGAGAAGCTGGCGCGCTACCTCCTTGGGTAGTTGGGACGATCGTTCTGCGGCTAAGCGGTAGAAGCGTTTGCCCTCCTCTATACTACCCTTTTGCCAGAGAATTTGCCCCTTCAAATAGAAGAGTTCGGGATTTTGGGGGGCAAGGGCAATGGCTTTATCCACTGCTTCTAGGGCGAGGTCAGATTTCTTGGCATCCCGATAGCCCAGGGCAATGCCCCGCCAGCGCAAGTATTCAGGTGCCGCCTGCCGTAGGGTATTGAGGGCTGCTTCCAAGTCCGCTAAGGGCAACACAGACGCCACTAAAATGTCCATGTATCCCTTGATCAGATTGAGTTCAGGGTCAGTGGGGTCAACCTCCTGGGCTTTGGCAATTTCCTCCAGGGCTTTTTGCAAAACAGCGATCGCTTGGGGTGATCCCTTGATTACTCCTTGGGTGGACACAATATGCCCTGCTTCCATGAAGAGACCAACCCCCGTGTAGAGATGCCCCCGTAGTTTGTCCCTAGGCAACAGTTTCTGGGCGTTATCCTTGATGCGGTTGGCGTAAACCAACATCCCTGGAAAGTCTTTCTCCAAATAGGCAATAGCTGCCCGCAGACTGTGGAGTAGGGGTTCATCGGCTTCCGTGCGCAGTGCCGTATCTACCTGTTTTGCCCCCGCCAGATAGTTGCCCTGTTGGAACAGGAGTTGAAAGGCTTTCTCCGTTTCGTTGCCGATCGGGCGAGGATTGGTGGTGCGAAAGGGATCACCTGCCCAGGCGGGTAAAGCCAGGAGAAGACAGGCTGTCCAAGCGAGAAAATGTCTATGGGTCATAGTGGGGGTCACTGGGTCACCAACATTGTAGTCGTAATTACTGCATTTTCTGTTCCTACGCCAGTGCCAATAATTCCTCTGCCATGTCAAAGTTGGTGGTGACAGTTTGCACATCCTCTAGGTTGTCGAGGGCATCGATGAGCTTGAGTAACGATCGGGCTTGGTCGCTGTCCGTCACTTCCACCGTGTTACTGGGAATCCAGCGCAACTCCGTTTGCAGAATCTGCCAGCCTAGGTTTTGCAAGTAGCGATTCACCTGTTCTAAGTTGGTGGCTGTTGTGAAAATCTCCACAACCGGTTCGTCGTCCTGCCAGGTGGTGTATTCATAGCTATCGGCACCCGCTGCCAGAGAGGCTTCCAGGATTTCTTCCTCCGTCATAGTGTTTTTGACGGTCACTACGCCGCGCTGACTAAAAAGCCAACTGACACACCCCGTTTCCCCCAAGTTGCCGCCGTATTTGTTAAAAGCAGCACGGATGTCAGCAGCAGTACGATTACGGTTGTCTGTCAGGGCTTCGATGATGATGGCGACTCCCCCCGGTCCATAGCCCTCGTAGCGGATGCTCTCCAAGTTTTCTCCCCCTGCCATGCCTGCGCCCTTGGCGATTGCCCGTTCAATATTTTCGTTGGGAATACCAGCGGCTTTAGCCTTCTCGATCGCAGTTCTCAGTTGAAAATTGCCAGCGGGGTCAGGAATCCCGTTGCGCGCAGCCACCATAATTGCCCTGGACATCTTAGCGAAGATTTGTCCCTTGGCGGCATCCACCTTAGCCTTGTGCCGCTTGATGTTTGCCCATTTACTATGTCCTGCCATAGTTTTTTAAGAATGTCTTAATATCTATTCAGGATCGTAAAGTTACCACAGTTGTTCAGCATTGGGAGATGATAATACCACCGCTATTTTAGAGAGCTTGCGGCAAAAGTATCGCCACATCGTTTTGGACTATTTTCACCGTAATACCGATCGGGCAGTCAAGGAATTTGCGGAGGAAGCCTTTGCCCACCATCTGGCTGTGAGTGACATCATTAAAATCCATGCGGAATTGATGGAAGACTTGGCACGCCAGTTGAAGATCGAGGGGCGGAACCCCGATATTTTGCTGGACTACCGCCTCACTCTTATTGATGTGATTGCCCACCTCTGTGAACGCTACCGCCGCTGCCTCAGAGATACTTAGGCTGCTGCCATACTGAGCACCCAGTTGACCAGAGTGCGCACAGGATAACCAGTCCCGCCGGGGTTGTTGTAGCCTGATTCCTTTTCTGTCCACACGGGACCCGCAACATCTAGGTGTGCCCAAGCGGTGGTTTTTTCCACAAATTGCTTGAGGAAGAGGGCAGCAGTAATGGCTCCCCCGTAGCGTCCCCCTGCGTTCTTGAAGTCGGCAATCATGGATTTCATGCCCTCAAAGTAGGGTTCCTCTAGGGGCATCCGCCAGAACTTCTCCCCCGCTAGTTTAGCGCTGGCTTCGATCTTTTGGGCTAGTTCATCGTCTGTAGACCACAAGCCACCTATGCTTTCTCCCAAAGCCACAATGCAAGCCCCCGTCAATGTCGCTAAGTCCACGATCGCTTTTGGCTCTAACCGATCGGCAAACACGAGGGCATCGGCCAGGGTAAGACGACCTTCGGCATCGGTGTTGTTCACTTCAATTGTTTTCCCATTAGAGGCAGTGAGGATGTCCCCTGGGTGGATAGCCCTGCCACTGATCATGTTTTCGCAGGCAGCAATGATGAAGTGTACTTCCAGATTGGGGGGATTGAGGGCCCCAATGACTTGGGCACAACCGAGGGTAGCCGCCGCTCCCGCCATATCCATTTTCATGGTTTCAATGCCACTGTTGCCTGTCTTGAGATTCAACCCCCCTGAGTCAAAGGTCAAACCCTTGCCGATAATTGCCAGTTTGGTGGGATTTTCCCCTTGCCTGTAGGTGAGGTGAATAAATTTCGGCTCCAAATCGGAGGCTTGGGCGACCCCCAAAAATGCCCCCATCCCCAATGCCTGGCACTGCTCCCGCTCCAAGATTTCCACTGTGAACCGATCGGGGTAGGTGTTAGCAATCTCCTGGGCAGTTTCGGCTAGTTTAGCGGGGGTAACAACGTTAGCAGGGGCAGAGACCAGTTCCCGTGCCAGAATGACCCCGTTGCAGATGACCCGTGCCCGCTCGATCGCTGCGTGGGCTTGACTTTCTAAAATATCAATTTTTTCCAGGGTCGGTTCCCCCTTATCTTTGTCTTCTTCCTTGGGTTTAGACTTGAAGCGTTTGTCCTGGTGTGCTGTCAGGAGTGCCCCCTCTGTGAGAATTTGGGCAGTGAGGTCAGCATCAGCATTGAAGGGGGGAAAACTTAGTGCCATGGTCTTACAGCGGGATTGGTTTGCCCAGCGGACTGCCTGGGCTACGGCTCTGCGCCAGGTATCTGTCGTGGCTTTGGCAGGGTCACCTAAACCAACTAGCATCACCTTTTTGACCGGGCTGTTGCTCCCTACCCGTCCCCCTACAGCACTGTTGACTTCCCCCTTGAACTTGTTTTCCGCTACTAATTCCTCGATCGTGTTCGCCAAAACCTCTTTATCCATCTCTAGGATATGGGCAGGGAGATCACCGCTGAACACCCCAAACACCAGCACGTCCCCCGACCAATCACGATAGCTATTTGCAACTGCACGAATTTCCATGTAAGCTTCTGTAGCAATTCCTGCCCTATTCTAGCTCATCCCTAGTGGCTGCCATAAAAAATGACGGCTCGATCGAGCCGCCCTCAGTTTCTGGGATGATTTTATTGCTAGCCTACTTTTTCCCCCTCAGCAGCGACTAGGTCTTGGTGGCGTTTGCGCAGAATTTCGGGATGTTCCAGGCAGTACTGCTGGAAGGCGGTAATTTCCACAGGGGGAGCGTTTTCGAGGTAGGCAACTTCTGCTTCCAGTTCTTCTACCTTTTCCCAGGCTTGAATGCATTCTGCAGAGTCAAATCCCTCTGCCTGACAGACGGATCGGGCTTCGGCGATAGCAGCTTGCAGTTGTCTGGTCAAGGCAACCGCCCTGGGATTTTCTAGGTAATCACCCCGTTTGAGGATGTCGCTCAAGGTCACCATGCCCAACAGCTTGCCCTGAATTACAGGCGCTACGCGAATGCGAGCATTGGCAAACAAGCGGGCAACATACTCTACCCCTAGGTCAGGATTGACGGTAATGCAGGGTTTGGTCATGATTTCATACACCCGCATTTTGTTGGGGTCTTTACCGTAGGCGACAACCTTGTAGACAATGTCGGTCTGGGTGATAATCCCGTAGGCATCGTCGGGGTCACGGACATCCACAATCAAGGCTCCTAGCCCCTTCAAGCGCATCAATCTGATTGCCTCAGCCACGGTAGCCGAACCTTTTACCAAGGGTACATCCTTGGTCATGATGTCAATTGCGCGTAACATAGTTGTTCTCCTTCTTAACTTAGTTCAAAGATTGGGGAGCATGGGTATAGCAGTTTTTCGGACAGATGCGGGCACAAGCTTGACAACCAATACAGAGTTCAGGATGAATGATCGTCATCACTTTGCGTTCGCTCTCTTCTTCGTCCTCATCGACAAATTCAAACTGGTCATTGACTGCCTGCAAGTGCAAGACATTCCTGCCACACACTTTCAAACAGCGACCACAACCCAAACAACGGGTGATGTCAATACTTTGGACAAATTGGGGAGTCCAGGTCTTTCCCCCTTGGGTCACTCCAGTTAGGTAAGACATAATCTATTCCTCTCATCGATTAGTAATTAATTGGCAAAAGGATAGTTAGGGAAATTGGGTTCAGCTGAGGGGGGATAGCGGGGGCAGTTGTCAAAGACTTTGACCCTAACATAACTGCTGAGATGGTCTGGTACTCTAATTTTTTGACCGCTAACTTCTACGAGCAAAACTGGATAGCGTTTGATTACAGTTATTTGCTTGCCTGGGATGATTCCCTGCTGGCGTAGCTCTGTTTGTTGTTGTTCGTCTGCTCTGGTAAAGTGCAGTATCTCTCCCCCTTCCCCTGGCTGTAACAACCGCAAGTTGGCAATCGATACAGTGCAGAACATGACCTTTCTCCTCACACTAGGTAGGCTTCCTGGTGGGTGCGAATTGTACAATCCGATCGGGGATAGGCAACACATAGTAAAACGAAGCCCTTGGCGATCTGTTCTTCGTCTAGGAAGTTCTGCTCTGATTGATCCACTTCTCCTTCGATGAGTTTGGCGACACAACTAGAGCAGGAACCTGCGCGGCAAGAGGACGGTAAGTCAATCCCCTGTTCTTCGGCAGCATCAAGGATGTAGGTGTTTTCATCGACAGGAAAGGTGACATCGAGATTGTATTTTTTGCTGATCAAATGCACTTGATAGGTGGTCATAGGTTTGTCCTCTATTGACTAGGGCATTGGTCGGGGGCAAAGGATTTGCCGCAACTACAACTGGCGGGATGGTGAAAGACAAAACCACTGTTAATCAACCCTTCTGTGTAGTCCAAGACGACTTCTTGGAAGTAGGGCAAGCTGGCACGATCGATGTAGATGGGCAAATTGGGAAAGGATTGACGCACGTCATCAGCAGTGGGGTTTTGGATGATTTTTAGGTCATAGGTGTAACCCTGACAGCCCCCTGGTATGGCGCGCAGGCGATAAGCCCGATCGGGCTGGGGCAGAAGTTCACGCAGTTTATTTTGGGCAGCGGGGGTAATCAACATAGTATTCCTCCTTTAGCAACTACAAATGGCTACAAATGGGACAGTGGGGTTCCCGGTAGGTGCGATATTTGTGGAAGGTAAGGGTGTCGAGCTGCATAACCAGCAGTTCCCCCACCAGGGGGGAGGCTAAACCAGTGACGAATTTGATCACTTCTAGGGCGGCCAGACAAGCCAGTGTCCCCGATACAGCACCCAACACGCCGAAGCCTCTTTTATCCCAAGCGGGAAATTCAGGATACAGACAACTGAGGCAGGGGGTTTTGCCAGGCACGATCGTCGTGAGATAGGCAGTCATACCATCCATGGCAGCCTCTACCATTGGTTTTTGTTGTTCTACACAGGTGAGGTTCAACAACGATCGTTCGTCAAAGTTATGGGCACAACTGACCGCCAGGTCACACTCCTTGACCAGAGGGCGGCGATTTTCTTCTATGAGATATTCGGGAATTGCTTCGATGACCACATCGGGATTGATAGCTTCCAGCGTGGTTTTTGCCCGCCAAATTCTGGGCTTGCCCACCCAATCATGGGTCATCAACACCTGGCGATTCATGTCATCTAGACGGAGATTGCCGCCCCGTACCAGAATCAATTTACCAATCCCTGCCACGGTCAAGTAGAGGGCGACCGTCCCCCCCAAACCGCCAACACCTGTAATCAGCACGGTTGTTTGTTTGAGTGCAAGTTGGGCAGTTTTACCAAAGCCTGGTAGCTGTATCTGCCGCCGATAGCGTTCCAGTTCTTGGGGGGACAGTTCCATTGTTATCTACTCCTCCTTGATCTCCGACAGTAGTACCACATGGGGAGCTTGTTCCTGAAACACCTTAAACAATTTTTGTTCAGGCGCAGAGGAAGTTAAAAACACCTCATAGGCAGTCTGTAATGCCGATCGGTAGCGCGCTAGCCGTTCCTGGGGGTCATTGATTTGCTGGTCAATTTCTTCCTTGAATAGGGAGAATTTGCGCAGGATATGCAAGCGGTTGACATTCACTACCCTAGGGTCGTAGGGGAGTTCTAAATACTCAAAGTATTGCTCCGCATCGGTGAGGCGGTTGAATTCCTCTAGGGTTTTCGTCATAGTTTAACCTCCCTTACCTTCTAATTCCGTAAGTTGCTTCTGCAAACAACTGATTTGATGGAAGATTTCGTAGGTTTGACTTGCCAGTTCCATCAGGTGTTCGTAGTTGGTTGGCAGTCCTTCCACCAGGTCGTGTAAGTCCATCTTCATCTGCCCTGCTTTGCTGTTCAGGCGACGAATCTGATTCCTTAACTCTTCGGCGCTAATCATGGTATTACGCTTCCGCAACTGCTGGAAATTTCTCCAAAAGAGCTACGCCCGATCGGATTAATTTTTCGCCTTCTTCTACCATCTGAGCGAGGCTGGTGAAACTGAAGCGCTGGGCATCTCTGAGGGTGCGGCAGACTACCAACAGTTTGCCACTGAAAACTAGTGCCCAACCAAAGCCTTCTTCATTCAAACTGATGACGACTTGGAGCAACTTGCCGGTCTGTTGTTCAATCACCCGGGCAACTGCGCCGTAGAAGAAGTGAATTCTACCTTTGGTGACGGGATCAACGGGTTCTTCTAAAGAGATTTTCCGTTTCTCTTCCTTGGTGAGGATGTAGGGCTGCAAAAGGCGCTCGTCACTCCACGATCGGTAGACACCATAGGGGTCTTGGGCGCGGAATTGGGCGACTAGGGCTTGCAAGAAGGGTGAATCAGTTACTACCGTTGTACTCATGGGTCATTCCTCCGTGAACTTGGGTTTGAGACCGAGAGCTTTGCGTAGCCAGGGGGGCGGGCTGGTTTGCAGGGTGTGCACAAGCCGATCGAGGGTAGAAATAATCCCTTCTTCCTCCGAGGGGGCTTTGATGGGGGTGATTCCCTTGTTGATCAAGCGGGCAGCAGCACTACCGCCAATGGCGGAAACATAGACAATCTTGCAGTCCTGACAGGATTCCAGAAAATCCAGTTTGGGTACTAATTTGTCCTCATTCCCGTCCTCTTGACCGAGGGGAAAATGATGGTGTTCTATCAGACGATAACCCTCCGGTGACACTTCATAGACTGAGAGAATTTCTGCCCAGCCGAAGTGAGCATTGATGTGTTGGTAGTCACTAGTAGCAAAGGCGATTTTCATAGTGGTTCTCCTTCAAACAAACTTCAATGACCTTCTGCCTCTAGGAACAGGTTGCTGATGTCAAACAACAACTGCATGGTGCCCCGATAACCGACGTAGGAACGTAAACCATTGCCCAGACGGTCAAAGATGGGGAAGCCCATCCTTAGCAGGGGAATGCCTAGGGCTTTAGCGATCGGTACGCCCCTGGAACTGGTAATCAGGAGGTCAGCGCCTGCACCGTGGGCTTGCAAGTCCCCTAAATCACCCACAATCACTGTTGCCGCCGGAATATGCTCTAGCTGCGGGGTACGGGTGGGAGAAACAGCTACCTGAATTTCCGCTCCCATACCAGCCAGGAAATGACTCATCACACTGAGTTGGTTTGGCTCTAGGGCAAGGGCAATCCGTTTGCCTGTGATGTAAAAGTGGGTGTCTAGCAGGGCATCCAGTAACTGCCGTCGTTGCCAACGATATAGCTCTGGCACAGTGTTCCCACTCCAGGTCATCAAACAGTGGATTAACCGATCGGTCGCTTCTAATCCCGTCACCCCCGCAAAAAGGGCATAGGGGACTTGGAATCGCTCCTGCCAGAGTTTGGCTGCCTGGCGCATAGTTTCCCCAATAGCAAGAACAAACGCCGATCGTCCTGCCTGTTGGATTTCCTCTACCGTCACACCTCCGGTTGATACACCTTGGTAGCTATCTGCCAAGTGCCCATCCATGGAAGTGGACAGGTCAGGAATGGCAATGGGGGTCAAGCCCATAGCAGCAACTAACTGTTTGAGGTCAGCTACCTCCCCTGGGGTCAAATCCGAACCTAGGAGCAGTGTTACTTGCCGCGGATTGAGGGCACCTGCCTGGGGCAGAGTTTTTACGATCGCTTCCACCACCCGACTATAGCCGTCGGACAGAGAGCCACAGAAATCCGGTGTAGAGACGTAGAGGACAGGGATAGGAAAATTACAAGTCTTGAGAATACCTGCCACATCCTCCCCCCGTACCTCTGACAGAGCCGTAGAACACAACCCAATCAGTTGGGGTTTAGCCTTTTCCAGCAGTACCTCAATACTCTTTTTGATGTTTTCTTCCCCGCCCAGAATGGTGGAAACTTCCGTGAGTGCCGTGGTGGCTAAAGGAACAGATTCCCGAAAATGGCGTACCAACATGACCTTGGCAAAGGCAGTGCACCCTTGGGAACCATGCAGGAGGGGAATTGCTCCCTTGATACCGAGAAATGCCAGGGATGCACCCAAAGGCTGACTCAGTTTGAGGGGATTGGTGGCTACAGGTTTTACTGTTGTTACGACCTTACTCATAATCCACCTCCCAGGGAGCGGGCTGACGTATCTGTCGCCAAATGGGGCTATACATAGCGTTGGTCAGTTCCCTTGCCAAGGTAACCATACCTTTGTAGCCGGCATAGCCGATATGGCGCTCCTGATTGATGTCGAGGAAAGGAATTTTGGCTTTGAGAGCAGTGTATTGGTTTCTGCCGCCGGCAATGAGCATGTCAGCTTTAGTCCGCTGAATCACATCCAGCAATGCCTGTGCCCCTTCTCCTTCCATCATGATGCCGTCTTCTCCCAGCAGTTCTTTGATGCGGGCTTTGTCCTCCGCCGTACTTTTCCTGGTACTGGTAGCCACTACTTTTATGCCCAAATCCTGAGCAGCAGAGATGACCGACCAACTCTTGACCCCCCCTGTGTAGAGCACGACTCGCTTGCCCTGCAACTTAGCTCGATAGGGAGCCAATTCCTGTTCCAGTTTCTGGGTTTCAGCAGCAATCAAAGCCTCCACTTTGGCAGTGAGTTCCTCTGACTGAAAATGGCGGGCAATCTGCCGCAGGCAGTCGTTCATATCCCGAATGCCATAGAAAGAACATTCAATGTAGGGAATGCCATACCTTTCCTGCATTTTGCGCGCCACGTTCAACAGCGCCTTGGCACAGATCACCAGATTGAGGTGGGCACGATGGGCATAGGTGATCTCTTCGTAGCGAGCATCCCCTGTCATTTTAGCCAGGACTTGAATGCCCAACTGTGCAAACAGGGGTAACACATCCCATAATTCCCCTGCGATGTTGTATTCGCCGATCAAGTTGATGGCAAACTGCCCTACTGTCGGTGGTTCCCCTGTGCCAATGACATAGTCCAGCAGCGCTTCCCCTGCTAGGCGATTGCCCAGATTTTTACTGCCCACAAACCCAGGGGCTAACACAGGGATGACAGGTAAACCTAGCTTTTCCCTTGCTGTTTGACACACAGCTTCCACATCTTCCCCTGTAAGGGCAGGCACACAGGTGCAATAGACAAAAATTGCCGCCGGTCTATGGTTCTGGGCTATCTCTTTAATGGCTTGGTAGAGGCGTTTTTCGCCGCCAAAGATGATGTCCTGCTCACTTAAATCTGTCGTGAACCCTGTTTTGAACAACAATGGTCCCGAAGATAGGCTCCCCCTTGTCCCCCAGGAGTTACCCGCACAAGCGATCGGTCCGTGCACCAGGTGGGCAGCATCCGTAATCGGTACTAGGGTGATACTAGCGCCGTCGAAAGCACATCCCCCCTGGGCAGCACCTGGTTTTGCCTGTTGACTGCAACTGCGGTTCTTTTTATCGCCGTGGTGGTGATTGTGGGCGCAGGCAGGTTCAGTGAGGAGTTGATTGATTTTAGCTTGCAACATATCACGCCTCCAGATAGGCACTGACATCTACTTCCAAAACCATGAGGTACTCCAGGGCACGCATCCGCAGGGCAATTATTTCGCCATAGAGGGGATTGAGGTGACAAAGGGGCGGGATGTGAAGGCGATACTTGCCCAGATGGAAAGTACGTTCCAGGGGACAATGACTGGGAATCAACCGACAAATCCAGTGAGCTATGACCGATCGGTGTACCTGTAGACTGTTAATGGCTTGCCGCAGGGGATGGAGCCAATCTCTGGGGGCATCTAAAACGAGGGTATGCATGGCGGTAACTCCAAGAAAATGTGGTTCCCCATCCCCTGGTTGGAGTCTGGGGAACGCGAACTTAGCGAATCAAATCAAAGGAGATGTCGGTCTTGGCAGGGATAATCGTCTGCCGATCGAGTTCATCCAGCACGGTGTTGACAATCCAGTTGAGCAGGTTAATCGCCCCCTGGTAACCCAAGGTGGGATAGCGATGCCAGTGATGGCGATCGAAGATGGGATAGCCAATCCGCACTAAAGGAGTCTTCGTATCCCGCCAGAGGTATTTACCGTAGGAGTTGCCAATCAAGAGATCGACGGGTTCGGTAAACAGGAGCGATCGTAGGTGCCATAGGTCTCTGCCGCCCCAGACGGTTGCTTCACTGCCGTTGGGATAGCTAGCTAGTAGCTCCTTAGCCTCCTGCTCAAACAAGTCATTGCTGTTGGTGACAACAATATGCACTGGCTCCATCCCCATCTCCAGGGTGAAGGACAGGAGAGAGAGAACTAAATCGGGGTCACCATAGATGGCAAAGCGTTTGCCGTGCAACCAGGCTTGGGAATCCGTCATAGCATCTACGGCTCTGCCCCGTTCAATCTCTAACTCCTGGGGAATTGGCTTACCTGTGAGTTCTGACAGTTTCATCAAGAAAGCATCTGTGCCTTTGATGCCAAAGGGACGCAAGACATAGGTTGGTTGCTGCCATTCCGTCTGAATGAAATCCCTGGTTTTTTCCGTGGAGTAAGCTTGCAGAGCGATCGTGCCTTCCGCATTGATGGCATCAGCGGTTTCTGCTAGGGTCGTTCTGCCGTTGTACATCACATACTCCCCGTTATTGGGCGAGTCAAAGGAATCAGAGTTATCCGCCAAGATGGTGTGGGGAATACCCATCAAGGTTAGAATCCGCCGCAGTTCACGGTTGTTAGTGATGTAGGTATCAAAACCAGGAATGAAATTCCACTTGCCATTACTCCCCGTTTTTTCCCCTCCCAGCTCTAGGAGAATGCCCTTAAGCATATTGTCATAGCCCGTAATATGGGAGCCGACAAAGCTAGGGGTATGGGCATAGGGCACATGGAAATCCTTGGGAATCGCCCCTTCGTTTTTCGCTGTGGTGATGAAGGCACCCAAGTCATCCCCGATGACTTCCGCCATACAGGTGGTGCAGAGAGCAATCATCTTGGGTTTGTAGAGGGTATAGCAGTTTTGCAGACCCTCGATCATGTTCTTCAGACCACCGAAGACAGCAGCATCTTCTGTCATGGAGGAAGACACAGCGGCAAAGGGTTCTTTGTAGTGACGGGTCAAATGGGTGCGGAAGTAAGCCACACAACCTTGGGAACCATGCACAAAGGGCAAAGTCCCTTCAAAGCCAGAAGCAGCAAAGATGGCACCCAGGGGCTGACAGGCTTTGGCAGGATTGACGGTAAGAGCCTCCCTAGCGAAGTTCTTCTCCCGATAATCCCAACTCTTTGTCCATTCCACTACCCGCTGTACTTCTTCGGGGCTGTGGCAATTTTCAAACTCCCGCTTGCGTTGAAATAGTTCCTGATATTCAGGTTGCTGAAACAGGCGGACGTGGTCGTTGATTTTGTTGACATCCTGAGACATGGTTGTTCTCCTGCTAGATGAAATAGTTAGGCAGTTTTCCAGGGTGCGCGCACCAATCCCCAAGTGGGGCTGTTGAGGGCTAAATCCATATCTCTAGCAAAGACAGCGAAGCCGTCATAGCCGTGATAGGGACCGGAGTAATCCCAGGAGTGCATCTGCCGGAAAGGTAAGGCCATCTTTTGGAAGACGTATTTTTCCTTAATGCCAGAGGCGATCAGGTCGGGTTTGAGTTTGCGCGCAAATTCCTCAAACTCATAAGCAGTGACATCATCATAGATGACTGTACCGGGGTCGGTGTAGTGAGTAGTACGTTGGTAGTCGTCATTGTGACCGAACTCATAACCTGTTCCGATTACTTCCATGCCCAAATCCCTAAAAGCAGGAATGACGTGGCGGGGACGCAGACCACCTACCATCAGCAGTACTTTCTTACCTTCTAGGCGAGGACGATACTTGGCAATCACTGCGTCAGCTTGGGGTTGGTACTTGGCAATTACCTCCTCTGCCTTGGCTTGAATCGTCTCATCGAAGAAGGCAGCAATTTTGCGCAGGGAGTTGGCAATTTCCGTCGGACCAAAGAAGTTGTACTCCAACCAGGGAATACCATACTTCTCCTGCATGTGCTGACAGAGGTAGTTCATCGATCGGTAGCAGTGAATCAAGTTGATCTTGGCACGGTGAGATAGTTTCACTTCATGGAGTGTGCCATCGCCTGAGAATTGGGAGATCACCCGCAATCCCATCTCTTCCAGCAAAATGCGCGACGACCAGGCATCACCACCGATGTTATAGTCACCAATGATGGACACATCGTAGGGAGAGGGAGTAAATCCTAGCTCTTCATTGGAGAGTTTGTCGGTCTTGGCAAATACCCAGTCCCGCACAGTGTCGTTAGCAATGTGGTGACCTAGGGATTGGGAGACACCCCGGAAACCTTCACAGCGTACTGGCACAACCGGCTTGCCAATCTGCTTGCTCTTCTTCTTGGCGACAGCTTCAATATCATCCCCAATCAGACCGATCGGGCATTCCGATTCAATGGTAATCCCTTGGCTGAGGGGAAAGAGGGTTTCTAGCTCATCGATGAGTTTATCCAGTTTTTTGTCGCCGCCAAAGACGATGTCCCGCTCTTGGAAGTCGCTGGTAAACTGCATTGTGCCGAAGGTATCTACCCCCGTTGTACCGATGTAGTAGTTCCTCCGTCCTGACCAGGAATAGTAACCGCAACCAACTGGACCGTGGCTGAGGTGAATCATGTCCTTAACAGGGCCCCAGACCACCCCTTTGGCACCCGCATAGGCACAACCCCTGGTGGTCATCACACCTGGAATGGATTTGATGTTGGATTTCACACCGCAGTCGGACTTACCTTCTTCCGTGACGTTGAGGTGTTTTTCCCGCTTCTTGCGTGCCTTCTCAGGATAGGCTTCTAGCACCTCGCGAATGATTTGCTTTTTTTCTTCCTGGGTAAAAGTCATAGTGTTGTTCTCCTTATACTTGGTTAGAGACCCCTCCCCAATTAGGGAAGGGTGGGGGGATGTTAGGCGTTGACTAGCTGTTTAGCTTTGTCTTGGGCGATCGCTTTTTGGTATTCTTCTTCGCCTGACAGGATGCCGTATTCGACAAGCAGTTCTTCCAGCTCGTCCATGGAAATGGGAGTGGGGATGGTAAGGTTCTTGTTGTCGATGATCTTCTTGGCTAGAGCGCGATACTCATCTGCTTGCTTGCTGTCGGGAGCGTATTCAATTACCGTCATGCGGCGCAGTTCAGCGTGTTGTACGATGTTGTCGCGGGGAACAAAGTGAATCATTTGGGTGTTGAGGCGCTTAGCCAAGGTTTCAATCAATTCAATTTCCCGATCGACCTTACGGCTATTGCAGATGAGACCACCGAGGCGTACACCACCCGAGTAGGCATATTTCAGGACACCACGGGCGATGTTGTTAGCGGCATACATTGCCATCATTTCCCCTGAAACAACGATGTAGATTTCTTGGGCTTTACCTTCCCGAATGGGCATAGCAAAACCACCGCAGACTACGTCCCCCAATACGTCGTAGGAGACAAAATCTAGGTCTTCATAGGCACCGTTTTCTTCCAGGAAGTTGATAGCAGTGATGATGCCTCGTCCTGCACAACCAACACCAGGTTCAGGACCACCGGATTCCACACATTTCACCCCGCGGTAGCCTGTCAATACGACTTCGGAAAGCTCCAAGTCTTCCACTGTGCCCCGTTCTGCTGCTAGGTGCAAGATGGTGGTTTGGGCTTTACTGTGGAGCATGAGACGGGTAGAGTCTGCTTTGGGGTCGCACCCAACAATCATCACCCGTTGTCCTAGCTCTGCCATGCCGGCAATTACGTTTTGGGATGTGGTAGATTTACCGATCCCACCCTTGCCATAGAAGGCAATTTGTCTAATTTGGTCTGTCATAATTCTCTCCTAGAACTGTAGTTGTTGCAAAAATGAACTGTGGTTGTAATTGGTGAATGAGCCTGATTACCCCCAGGGGGCGATCGTTCACCAATGATTAAGAGAAGAGAAAACATAGAACCTCCCAATTGGATTACACAGCTTCCACAACTAAAGAAGGCAACACCTCTTGGCGGAGGCGTTCTTCTATCACTTCTTTGAGGGTGACCAAACTACTGGCACAGCTGCCACAAGCACCCTTGAGATTGACTAAAACCCGATCGCCTTCCACATCAAACAACTCCACATCCCCGCCATCTTCCTGCAAGTAGGGGCGTAAACTTGCCAACACGGACTGAATCTTGTTAATCTTTTGCAGATTGGTCATGCTGCGTTGAGCAATCATGCTGGCGAGAATGTCATCAATGGCACTCAGACAAGAACCACATCCTCCCCCCGCCTTGATGTAGCTAGTGACTTCTTCTGTGCGGGTGAGATGATTTTCCCGAATCACTTTGCGGATACGTTCTTCACTGACACCAAAACAAGTGCAGACTAAAGTTCCTTCATCTTCTTCGTGCTCCGGGAGGGAGATACCACGGTAAGTGTAGATAGCTTTTTCTAGGGCTTCTTGTCCCATTACTGAACAGTGCATTTTCTGCTGTGGTAACCCGCCCAGGTAGTTGGCAATATCTTGGTTGGTAATCGCTAGGGCTTCATCCAGGGTCAATCCTTTTACCATCTCCGTTAAAGCGGAAGAAGAAGCGATCGCGCTGGTACAACCAAAGGTTTGAAACTTGGCATCAACAATCCGATCGTTTCTTTTATCGATTTTGAGATGGAGGCGGAGGGCATCTCCACAGGCAATACTGCCCACTTCCCCTCTGACAACGGCAAATTCCGGGTCTTGTGTGTCTTCGATTACACCCTGATTGCGGGGATTGTAGAAGAGTTCCAATACTTTTTCACTGTAGTCCCACATAACAACCTCCTATGCCGAAGTAACCAGGGATTCTGTTCTCTGCTGTAGCCACTCTCCTTCGTCGGATTGGAAGGGCGACAGAGCACGCAGTTTAGCGACAATGGTGGGCATGACTGCCAATAATCGTTCTACTTCTGCCAGAGTGGTATAACGGGAAAGACTAAAACGAATAGAACCATGTAAGACGCTGTAGGGCAGACCCATTGCCCGCAAAACATGGGAAGGTTCTAGGGAATCAGAAGTACATGCCGAACCCGAAGAAGCGCAAATCCCCTCCCGATCGAGCAATAACAAAATCGCTTCTCCTTCAATGTATTTGAAGCCAATGTTAGAGGTGTTGGGTAAACGGGGGCTGCCTTTGCCATTGACGACTGTATCAGGAATGGTAGTGAGAATACCTTGTTCCAAATAATCCCTGAGGGCTTGTACCGCTAGCATTTTTTCTATGTTTTGCCGTGCTAGTTCGGCTGCTCGTCCTAATCCCACAATGCTGGCAACATTCTCTGTGCCACCCCGCCGATTTTTTTCCTGATGTCCACCGATTAGTAACGGACGGAAACGGACACCCCGTCGGATAAACAGGGCACCTACTCCCTTGGGGGCATGGAACTTATGACCAGAGAGAGTGAGAAAATCGATCGGACTATTTTGCAAATTGATGGGAACTTTGCCTACCGCTTGCACGGCATCCACATGGAAGAGAGCACCATGGGATTTCACTAACTGTCCAATCTCTTCCACTGGGAAAATCACCCCTGTTTCATTGTTGGCATACATGGTGGAAACAATCGCTGTATCCCCTGTCAAGGCTGCCTCTAGTTCCATGAGGTCGAGCATGCCCTTGCTATCTACAGACAGATAGGTGACCCGATAGCCCTGTTTTTCCAGTGTTTTGCAGAGATTGAGGACGCAGGCATGTTCTACTTGGGTAGTGATAATATGACGACGATCGGGGAAAGAAGCTAATGCCGAGCGAATGGCAGTATTATTTCCCTCTGTGCCACAACTGGTGAAGACAATTTCTGCAGGTAAGGCACCAATGAGATCAGCTACCTGTTCTCTTGCTGTTTGCAGAGCTTTTGCTACCCGCCCACCAAAACTGTGCATACTAGAAGGATTGCCATACAACTCGGTGAGATAGGGCAACATGGCTTCCACGACTTCGGGGGCAACGGGGGTAGTAGCATTGTTATCTAGGTAAGTGACTGTCATAGCTGACCTCCTTGCGTTTGACGTAACCGCTCCAGTAGTTTGTTGTAGTTGGTGAACCATTCCTGCCAATAGGAATTAAAGTCTTGCAGATAGTTGGGGGAGTTGTTTTCAAAGATGCCCCCACAGCAGTATTCAGGCAGGTTACGACATCGATCGCACAATTTTTCATCTAACCAATAGTGGGAGCCATTCTTTTTAATTGCTCCTTTGGGACAGCGTCTGAGACACTCCTCCCAACTCATGTATTCATTAATGGTTTTGTAGGGCATAATCCACCTCCAATTGTTTGCGCATAAACTGGGTATAAAACTTGCGCGCTACTACCTCAATCACGTCATAATCTTCGAAGGGTTCAATGCCTTTCTGACGTAATTTCTCCTGGGGACAGCTACCAATCTTGCTGCAGAGAACAGCTTTGCAATCTCCGATTGCCTGTAGGATATTGTCCATTGTGGCTTCTTCTCCGTAGCCGCCTTGACAGTAGTGAGCAACCTTGCGATGACCAACAAAATTGACACTGTTGGCATCTACTTCATAGATGAGGAATTCCTTGGCATGACCGAAGTGTTGGTTGACTAACCCACCGCCCTTGCTGGCAACGGCTACCAAAATCTTGGGTGTGGGCTGAGCATTTTGCCTTGCCAATTTTGCCTTTTCTTCTGCTAACTCCCGTTTACGCAGTTCAATGCGGGCATGGACAATCTGTCTTTGTTCAGGGTCATACTCCGGTTGCATATGCATGATTTTGTCCTTTGTGAATTCCTGCGATCGGTCTTCGCCCAAAAGACCCACTGCATCAGCCCGACATTGCCGACAGTGGCGCATCATCTTCATATTGCCGGCGCACTTATCTTGCAAAGCCTTTAACTCCTGGGGAGTTGGTCCCCGCTGCCCCGTCAGTCCGAAGTAGGTACCATGTTCACGGGCAGAAATTAGAGGCATGATGTTGTGTAAGAATGCCCCCTTCTCCCGAATGACCTTATTTACCTCTATGAGATGTTGGTCATTAATCCCTGGAATCATAACGGAATTGACCTTGCAGAGAATATCCGCCTCTTGCAAAGCCTGTAGTCCTTCCATTTGTCTTTCCAGGAGAATCTTTACCCCTTCCATCCCTTTAATTCTTTTGCGCTGCCAGCGAATCCAGGGATAAATACGGGCACCAATCTCGGGGTCGATCGTGTTAATCGTGATTGTGACATGGTCGATGTTCAGCTCTTTAATCCGATCGACATAATCAGGCAGATTCAAACCGTTAGTAGAAAGACAGAGCTTAATGTCGGGTGCTTTTTCGGCAATGCGGGCAAAGGTTTCAAAGGTTTGCTTGGGATTAGCTAGGGGGTCACCAGGTCCCGCAATACCAACCACCGTCATTTGGGGAATTTTGCCTGCTATGACCAAGACCTTGTGGGCAGCCTCCTCTGGCGTTAAGACCTCACTAACCACACCGGGACGACTTTCATTAGCGCAGTCATACTTGCGATTACAGTAGTTACACTGAATGTTACAAGCAGGAGCCACCGCCACATGCATCCGTGCGTAGTGATGATGAGCTTCTTCGCTGTAACAGGGATGTTTAGCAATCCGCGCTTTGATTCTTTCATCCCGATCGGCAATCTTATCCGCCACGTTCTGCTTAGTACAGTTGCAATTACTGAGAGAAGTTGATGCTTGCAATTCCATGACTCCTGCCTTGCTAAATGAGTGAGACAGTTATAGCACCCCCCAAATAGCCGCTCTATTTTGGCAGAAGAGATAGGGTTATTTAGTGTATTAGTGATGTACTCAGTCACCCATTCCTAGTAATGGGGGCATAGAAATAATTTTTATCCCCCAGGGAACTAGTATTTCACTGTTGTAGGTAACTGTATTTCTAGCTGAATGCTAACTATGTGTACTCTACCAAATACTTGCCTACAGAGACTTTCCCCTCCTTGGTAGTCAAAATTACTTGCACTCACTCCCATCGTCCACCCCTGTATCACTAAGTAGTGAATTGTATCTTATTTTACTGACATTTGTTATTTCCTTTGTTCCAAAGCTTTGGTATCAAATTACACCAATTTTTCTGTATTTAATTATACTATTTAGGTTGTGAGTACATTTTCTCTTCTAGGGGATACTCGGCTATATGGCGGCGGGGGGCTAACTATCTGTGAGTACAGATACGCTAACTATTGCTAGATAAATACCATTTGTTGTAGCAAATACCGCTGCCCGTCAGCAGTTATTTTTCCTTTCTCTTGGTGATCACAACCCCCAAACCTGACCTGGATAGGGTTTTGCCTGGGGTTAGGCAATCTGAGTACAGAGTAATAAACCAAATAACCTATCTCTGGCACACCTTGGTTTTAGCAAAAACAGTCTGCTAGAAGGGGAAAAATAGGGAAAAAGGAGCTAAGAGAAATGTCAGACTTTACTTTGATAGCAAAGATAGATTCATTACCAGCGGGAGAGAGATGGAATGTATGTCATCGCTTGCAGCAGTTATCCATATCCTGTCAATGCCCTGCTGACGGATGTTTATGTGTACAGATTAACTGCAGCTGTGAAATTGCCTTGCTCTGTATGACAGTGTTTCAATGTACAGGTTCCCGCAAAGACCATTTAGCATGGTTAGAAAGATGCTGGCAGCTATCAACATTACCAGTAGACAGTGGAGGCTAAACCTATGACGATCGCTATCTTTTTCTTGATTTACTTTGTCCTCTGTATTCTCTTCGTTAATGGACTGTTCTATCTAGTGGAGTAAAGGGCGCATGACGAACGCTATTACAATTAACGATACTACTCTGCGCGATGGGGAGCAAACTGCAGGTGTAGCCTTTACCTTGGCAGAAAAAGTCGCCATTGCTCATCTCCTCGACCAAATTGGTATTCCTGAAATCGAAGTAGGCATTCCCATCATGGGGGGCGAAGAGGCAGAAGCGATAAAAACGATCGTGCAGGCCGGTCTAAATGCCCGAATAATCGGTTGGAATCGCTGCAACATTGCTGACTTGGAAGCCTCCCTTGCCTGTGGACTGGAGCGAGTACATATTTCTGTACCTGTATCGGATTTACAAATAGCTATAAAATTTCAGGGCAGCCGATCGGCAATGTTGGAGCGGCTAAAAAACTGCATGGCGTTTGCTAAATCCCACGGCTTGTTCGTCTCCGTGGGGGGGGAGGATAGTTCCAGGGCTGATCCTCACTTTCTGGCAGAGGTAGTTTTACTAGCCCAGTCCTGGGGGGCAGAACGGTTCCGCTATTGTGATACTGTAGGCAGACTTGACCCCTTTGGCACTTACGAGCGCATCCAACAACTGACTAAAATAGTGCAAATTCCCATTGAAATGCACACCCACAATGACTTAGGGATGGCAGTTGCCAATGCTTTAGCGGGCATCAGAGCAGGGGCACGATCGGTCAATACTACAGTCAATGGACTAGGGGAAAGAGCAGGCAATGCTGCCTTAGAAGAAGTAGTAATGGCGCTGAAAGAAATCTACGGCATTAAACTAAACATCAACACGCAAAAATTTTGGGAATTATCCCAATTTGTCAGTACAGCGGCTAACTGTCCCCCCCCTTTTTGTAAACCAGTGGTAGGGAAAAACACTTTTTGCCATGAATCGGGTATCCATACCCACGGCATGCTTGTCGATACTAACAGTTATGAACCCTACCCCCCAGAGGAAGTAGGACGTAGTCGGCAACTAGTAGTTGGCAAACACTCAGGCAGACATCTAATCATGCATTTGTTAGCTACAGCAGGAATCACGGTTACAGCCCAGGAAGCCCAGGAAATTTTAACGATCGTACGGGCACGGGCAACCCAAGCAAAAACTGGTTTAGCAGTGGAAGATTTAATTAGAATTACCCAAGAAGTGAAGGAGAAAAACTATGGCTAGGAATGAATTAGACTTTCCCCCTGTATTTGAACTAGGTGACAAAGTACGCCTGCTTAAATTGATCAGAAATGATGGTACCTTTCGTGGTCGAGAAAGAGGAGAGGTTTTAGCCCGCCCAGGGGAAATTGGCTATGTCATTCACATTGGGGATTTTTTACAAACCTTTTACATTTATGCCGTCCACTTTCTGGAACTGGGGATTGTAATTGGTTGTCGTTACAACGAGTTAGAGCTTGTAGAGTAATATTCTGTTAAATCAGCTACGAAGCCACTGTCCAATTATTAAAATATTGTGAATATGTTTACTAGCCTACAAAAACTCTTGGCGGCTAGGGTTATAGTCTGCTTACTCACCCAGAAACGCCCAGGGGGTAATAGCCATGGCTTCTAATAATTCCTGTACAAGTTGCCCCATCTATTCCTTGAGCACCAACGAATTTGAGGAATTATCTTCCTCGGAAATCATATCAGTGAGTCCTAGCCCCCACTGTCATAGGGTGTACAAGTGTTTGAGTAATTTAGTGACTAATCCTAGTTTTAAGACCGCCAATATTGACTACCCCCCAGCCAACGTCACGCTATTCCAAAATGGCAAGAATCAGCCCTTTGCCTCCTGTTTAGTCATTTGGCAAGCTTGTAACTTAATGACTCATCGCCCCTTCCACAACTGGCAGCAGGAGGGAGACTATATCTATTGCCACTACGCGGGACGATCGGGCAAGTTAATTTACCGCTTACCTAAGGGGACAAATCCCCTAGAAGATATAGACATCCGATCGGTTTTAATTCACCTCTTACTGGCTGCCTGTGCCACGCAGAAAAAGCGACCCTGGGCAGAAGAAATAGTAATTAACGATCGGGTTATTACTGAGTTTTTGGGATTACACCAACGGCGGGACATGAATCGGTTAAAAAAGCTGTTGTTAATCCAGTCCCTGATTGAGCAAGTGCGGGAATTAGAAGTAGAAATTTATTGGGAACAAAGGGGGAAAATCAAAGCTATTCACATTCCTAACGAGCCAATTTGGTCGATCGATACCACATATCATATCTCTGCTACAGATGAAGGCTTGCGTTACCTAGTTGGTCTATCGTTCAAAGTCTTGGCAGGCAAGTGGGCAGCTTACTTTCTCAATCAAGAGGAAGCCCGTAACAGAACTGCCTACTACCAGTACAGTTGGTTACCCATTTCTTTGCCCCCTAAGATTATGAATCTCTGGCAACGCCATGAGGGGGCAGTGGTGATGCTACTTTATCTGTTGTTTAAGTGGCGAGTGGGAAGTGATCGGAGTGCTAAAGTTGCCACCTTGTTAAAACAGGTTTATGGGGAAGACTATCTGCAAACAGCCTGGTACAAGGCGGATGTCAGACGCAAAATCATCAGTACCTTTGAAGCAGACATGGAGCAGTTATTTTATTATGGGTTGAAGCCAGTATTTGATAACGATAGTTATCCAGAAGAGATACAACCAGACTGGTTAACAGTGCAACAGATTCCTGATGACCCTGAGGAAGCCTTGCAGTATTGGATAGAAGATGCCAACGAAAACAAAATCAGTACTAATTCTAAGAAGAAGTGGATGGGGCTGCTCAACGCTACCATTTCTGATTTTGAACTGCCCGATGATTGGCGGACAGAAGTCCCAAAAGCAAAAGCTAAACCCAAACCAAGGACTACTAGTCTCTCCTCTCCCTCTGAGGCAGTTACTGGAGATATGATTAAACAGGCAAGGATGCAACAGGGTATTAGTCAACGGCAGCTTTCCGCTCTGTTAAACAAAAGTCAGAGTTGGATCAGAGACATCGAGTCAGGTAGGTATAAGATTAAACAGAAAGATGTTGCTCTCCTGTCATCAATTTTGGGCAATATAAAAACTAGCTGAGGAGATTTATCCGATCGGGGCGCAGATGGACAATCCAGGGTTGGGGGTGGTCTTTCAGTTCCTGCCATCTTTCTTTGAACACTTCCGCTTGCAGATGATAGTCATCCCCATCGATCGGTGGCGTACCCAGTTTCAGATAGATAGTCATGCGGTGGGGAGTCTCACTTGTCCACACTGGCCAGGCAGGAAAAGTATTAGGTAAACATTCCGCTGCCGCTGCCAAAAAGGTAATCTGATGTGCCCTAATGCCAACGTGGGTATGGCTAGCTAGGACTAATTCGGTTGTCTGTAAAGTACATCCCCAGGCTAGAGCCTTGACTCTGTGGTTATCGATCGGTTGCATAGGGGAGAAATTTTTACACCCTGTGAGTTGCGCCACCACCAATCGACCGGGATGTGCGAAAATTGTCTGTTTATCGCCAAAGGCAACAACTTGACCCCGATCGATGACTAACAACTTTTGACAAACGCGGTAGGCTTCTTCTAAATTGTGAGTGACAAATAGAGTCAGTCCGTTGAAGGTGGCAAGAGTTTTAATCAATTGTTTTTCCAATTCATTACGCAAGTGAGTATCCAAGGCTGAGAAGGGTTCATCCAGCAACAGTAGATCGGGTTGGGGAGCTAAGGCTCGCGCCAGAGCCACTCTTTGTTGTTGTCCCCCTGACAGTTGGTGGGGATAACGCTGGGCAAACTCCGATAAATGTACTTGCTCTAGTTGTTCATACACCAATTTTTGTCTGGCGGGTTTAGGTAACTGCCGCAACCCATAGGCAATATTTTCTGCTACCGTGAGATGGGGAAACAAAGCATAGTTCTGAAAGACAAAACCAACTTTCCGATCGCGGCTGGGCACATTAATACGTCGAGTAGAATCATACAAGGTGCGTCCATTGAGGATAATCTTTCCCTGCGTAGGATTGGCAATCCCCGCAATACAGCGGAGAGTCATACTTTTACCTGAACCGGAACTGCCTAATATGCCCAGGGTCTCCCCTGTCAGCGCAAAACTTACTTGCAGGTTATAGTGGGGAAGCTGCTTCTCTATATCGACGATCAATTCCATCGGGGTAATCCTCTAGGTGTTGTTGACTTTGGGGATGCTGCGTTTCTAGGAGCCTGACCCACCACAATAAACCAAAAGCGATCGTGGTCATAATCAGCACCATGACATTTGCCAGCCCGTATTGTTGCATTTGTACCGCGTCGTAGATAGCTAGGGGTAAAGTCTGTGTACGTCCAGGAATGCTCCCTGCCACCATCAGCGTTGCCCCAAATTCTCCTAGCCCCCGCGCCACACTCAAGCCAAACCCCGCCAGAATACCGCGGTAGGCTACAGGGATAGTAATTCGCCATAAAACCTCCCACTCCGTCGAGCCTAGGGTACGCGCTGCTGCTTCCAACTCAGGATTGACACTGGCAATTGCTGCTCTGGTAGATTCCACCATCAAAGGTAAAGCCACCACTGCGGAAGCAATTCCCCCCGCCTGCCAGGTAAACAACAAGTCAATACCCAACCATTCCTTGATGGGGCTACCCCGTCCTAGAGCTATGAGCAAGAAATAGCCCACCACACTGGGTGGTAAAACTAGGGGCAAGTTGAGCATAGTAGAAAATAGAATTTGACCAGGAAATTGCACACGGGCGAGAAAAATGCCCAGGCTGAGACCAAAAATTAAAATCAGACCACTAGCAAGAAGAGTAACTTGTATGGAGAGGAGGGAGGGTTGCCAGATCATCGGATTGGTTCCTCCCCAGGCAAAATGAAACCGTACTTGCGCATCAGGGGTCTACCTTTCGGTCCGTTAATGAAAGCAGCAAATTGTTTGGCTAACTCAGGGTGGCGGGCGCTTTTGGGCACCACTAACATTTGCTCTAGGGGCTGATGTAAGTTATCAGGAATTAGCACCCACTTGCCAGGTCGATTCACACTAATGGAAAGAGCCACAATTGCTGCATCTACGTTCCCCGTTTCCGCATACTGTTGCGTCTGGCGAACATTTTCTCCCAGTACCAGTTTGGGTTGGATACTGTCCCAAATGCCCACTGCTTTTAGAGCTTCCCTAGCCGCTACACCATAGGGAGCATGGTCAGGATTAGCAATTGCCACCCGTTTAATTTGGGGGTCCATCAAATCCCTAACGGTTTTGAGGTCATAGTTAGCATCCTGCCGTTGCCAAATCGTAATCCTGCCTACACCGTATAAAGCCTTTGTCTCAGAGTGTACAAGACCTTTTTTGTCTAAATCTTGCACAAATTTTTTGTTAGCAGCGGCAAATAAATCGACGGGTGCACCCCGCTCAATCTGCTGTGCTAATTGTCCTGTCGAACCTAGATTGAATACAACTTTGTTACCCGTTTCTTGCTCCCACAACTTACCAATTTCAGGAAAGACATAGTTCAAATCTGCTGCTGCCGATACAACAATTGTAACAGGTCGCTTAGCTTGGGTAGCCTCCTTAACTAGCTTCTTACCGATCGCTGGCATTCCCCCTGCTACAGTTAAGGTCAAGCATACTAGAATTAAAAAGTGCAATCGCCTGCTTCCCATTGACAGCCACCCCTTTGGCTTAGGACTGAGTTACCCAGTTTAGTTCCCAGGGTGCCATGACCTTTCTGTTATTTCTGTAGTCTATTAAACAGAATTTTCTAAGCAAATCTATTGTTTAGAAATGTGTATGCTGTCTCTCGTAGTTTATCAGGAATGAGTGTTAATTGTGTAATGTACTCACCAACATTCTAGTAATATCCTGCACGACTCTTGCTGCTGCTTAAGGGCAAGTTGCTGTTGCCGCTGCTGGTTTGCTGCATTTGACTACACAGCCTGATAGTTTCTCCTAATAATGCAAGTCAATGAGTATGGCAGATTTTTGCCACCCTAAAATTCACTACATCTAACCAGCCAGTCGATGGGAATCGGTTTTTATTTGTAAAACAGGGCGGAATTTCTGGAGTATCTGCTACCGATCGGTTATCACTCCTTTCTCCTGGTAGTAATTGCGAGATGTGCAGACCTCCATGGGTATTTGCTTTAAAACGATCGTTTTTTATCGACTAAATTTGTTAACTGTATGGCTGCATACTGACCATCAGCTACTGAGGCCGAGTTATGGCATCAGAGAATGCAGTCCAGGGAATTGTCAGTAGTTCCCCTCCTTGCAGTTAATAGCCCCCGTTTGTTTCTGGGAATTGCTGGGGGGATACATTAATGGTGGTATGGCTGTATTGCTCTTGTTCTACTCCTTGATCTTCCCTGTGAGTAGATGTGGTTTAAGTGTGGTTATATGAGAGTGTCTGGTCATAAAGTTACAAATATAGTATTTGTTGGGAGATTGCGATAGTGATCTGAATAGGGGCTGAGTTGTGCTTTTGTACCCGATCGTTTTTTTTTGCTTCTAGTATAATGTTAAGCGATTTTACAGTTTTTACCCCCACTATGGAAACTTCTCACATCGATACTCAGTCTTGGCGCAGGGAGCTACAAAAGTCCGAGCTTTACCACCGTCGTGGTTTTGGGCATACAGAAGAAGCAGAAGCCCAGCTGGTCTCGGAGTATCAGAGCTCCTTAATTCAACAAATTCGCCAGCAAAACTATCAATACACAGAGGGAAGAGTGACAATTCACTTAGCCGAAGCTTTTGGCTTTTGTTGGGGTGTAGAAAGGGCGGTGGCTATGGCCTATGAAACGCGCAGTCAGTTCCCCCATCATAAAATTTGGATTACGAACGAGATTATCCACAATCCCCTAGTGAATGCCCGTCTACGGGAGATGGCAGTGGAGTTCATTCCTGTAGTTAATGGGGTGAAGGATTTTTCCGTGGTACAAAAAGGGGAAGTAGTAATCCTACCTGCTTTTGGTGCTAGCTATCAGGAAATTTCTTACTTGCAAACTGTGGGTGCCATCATTGTCGATACAACTTGCCCCTGGGTGTCTAAGGTGTGGAATCGGGTAGAAAAGCACAAAAAGGCTGATTTCACTTCTATCATTCATGGTAAATACAACCACGAAGAAACGATCGCTACTAGCTCCTATGCCAAGCGTTATTTGATTGTCTTGAATTTGTCGGAGGCAGAGTATGTGGCAAATTATATTTTGCAGGGCGGCGATCGGGAGGAATTTTTACGTAAATTTGCTAAAGCTATGTCCTCCGGGTTTGACCCCGATCGGGATTTAGAGCGAATTGGTGTGGCAAATCAAACCACTATGCTCAAAAGTGAGACGGAAGCGATCGGGAAGTTGTTTGAACGGACAATGATGCAAAAGTACGGGGTGGAAAATTTGAATGAGCACTTCTTGGCTTTTAATACCATCTGTGATGCTACCCAGGAGCGCCAGGATGCCATGGTCAAACTGTTGGAACATGACCTGGATTTGATGATTGTCATTGGTGGGTTTAATTCCTCCAACACTACTCACCTGCAGGAGATGGCCAAGGAGAAGGGGTTAGCTTCTTTCCACATTGATGGTGCCCACCGCTTACTCTCCCGCTCAGAAATTGAACATAAACCCCTCCACAAAGATGTAGTCCGCACTAAGGGTTGGTTACCTACTGGCAATATTCAAGTCGGTGTCACTTCAGGGGCTTCTACACCCGATCGGGTTGTGGAAGAGGTAATCCTTCGTTTGTTGGAGCTGGCTAATACTTAACGCCCAATGCCGATGTATTTGAAGCCGGCGGCTTCCAGGCGACTCCGATCGAGGTAGTTTCTACCGTCAATAAATATGGGCTGATGCATAAGGGTAGCGAGGGTAGGATAGTCCAAGTTTTGGAAGTGGGGCCAGTCGGTGACCAAAACCAAAGCATCACAACCATCGGCCAGGCGTTCCACATCGGTTTCCACTGCTACGTGGGCAATGCCATCCCTTAAGCCTGACTGGGACACGATCGGGTCATAGGCTTTTACTTTTGCTCCTAATCTATGCAACTGCTCAATGATAGTGAGAGAGGGGGCATCCCGCATGTCGTCGGTGTGGGGTTTGAACGTGAGACCCAAAAGCCCGATCGTTTTCCCCTTGAGAATTTTTAACACCTGCTGCAATTTTTCAATCACCAATAGGCGCTGTTGCTGGTTGACTTTGACCGCTGCCTGCAAAATTTCTGCCGTATAGCCGTAGTCTGCCGCTGTGTGAATAAGAGCTGCCACATCCTTGCCGAAACAGGAGCCACCCCAACCTACCCCCGCCTGAAGAAACTTCTGACCAATGCGACTGTCTAAGCCAATCCCCCTTGCCACTTCCTGGACATCTGCCCCTACCCGATCGCAAATGTTGGCTATCTCATTGATGAAACTAATTTTTACTGCCAGGAAAGCGTTAGCCGCATATTTGATCATCTCTGCCGAACTAATATCAGTAATCACTACAGGCACAGGGGGTAAAGTTTTAGCAGCAGCATAGGTACGATCGATAATACCTTGATAGAGGGTCTGCATCTTGGCAATCGCTGTGGGGGAACTGCCACCCAGGACAATCCGATCGGGATTAAAAGTGTCATAGACGGCGGAGCCTTCCCGCAAAAATTCGGGGTTACTGATGATGTCGAAGTTGGGGGGGTGAGGGTTGGCAGCTGCCTGCATTGCATCTAGAATCACCATGCGCACCCAATCCCCAGAACCAATCGGGACAGTTGATTTATTGACAATGATGCGGTAGTTACTATCGAGATACTTGCCCAAACTGCGGGCAACTGCTTCCACATAGCGCAAATCTGTCTGTCCATCGGGTAGGGGGGGCGTGCCTACCGCAATAAAGATGATTTCTGCCTGACTAACTCCCGCACCAATGTCTGTAGTGAAAGTAATTAACCCTTGGGCTAAGACCTGTTGCAGGATTTCCGGTAACCCTGGTTCGTGGATAGGGCAGCGACCTGCTCGCAAGACTTCTACCTTTGCTTCATTGTTATCAACACAGACCACCTCATTGCCCATGTAAGCCAGGCAAGCCCCCGTCACCAAGCCCACATACCCCGTACCAATCACACAGACCCGCATCGCCATCCCCAACTGTGGCATCGATCATAAAACCGATCGGTGTAAGAAGGGAATAGCATCTAACGCCATAGCACCGCACAGACAACCCATGTACACGATCGAGTATTTGAAGACATCCACAGATAGCTGGCGATCGTGGGGTTTTTCTAGCAAGCGCCACCCTTTAGCCGCAAAAGTTAAACCCAAAACCAGAGCTGCTCCACAGTAGATAGCTCCCATCACTCCCAGGGGCACTACCAACAAGAGACTGATAGGAATTAACAGCAAGATATAGAACAAAATTTGCCAAGCGGTAGCTATTTTCCCCTTTACCACAGGCAGCATGGGCACACCTACCCGCGCATATTCCTCCTCAATCATCATAGAGAGCGCCCAGAAGTGGGGAGGAGTCCACACAAAAATAATGGCAAATAACACCCATGCCGTCCAATCCAAGCTACCTGTCACTGCTGCCCAACCCACCAACGGTGGAATTGCTCCGGCTGCCCCCCCAATGACAATATTCTGGGGATGGGAACGTTTTAACCATAGAGTATAGACCCCTACGTAGGTGACAATCCCTGCCATAGCCAGGCAAGCCGCCAGGAGATTAGCAAAAACTGCCAACAGCAGGAAAGAGGTAGCCGCTAAAGCGAGAGCAAACACCAAAGCCTGGCGGGGTGTAATTTTGCCTGCAGGAATTGGTCGCCAACGGGTGCGTTCCATTAAATAGTCGATGTCGCTGTCATAGATACAGTTGATAGTATTAGCAGCCCCTGCCGCTAACGCTCCCCCCACCAGAGTTACCAATAGTAGCCAGGGATTGACTTGTCCCCGTCCGGCAATCTCCATCGCCCCCGCTGTGGTAATCAATAACAGCGAGATAATACGGGGCTTGGTCAGCTGCAAATAATCGTAGATAGTCTGTCTCCACCCCAGGAAAGAACTATAGCCCAACAAATTTGTCATGCTTTCCTTCCTCTGATTGCCAAAACCGCTACTGCCCAACAAGCACCAAATAGGAGGGCTGCTCCCGTCTGATGCAATACCGTCACCACTGGTACCGATAACTGTAATTGATAAGTTGCCACCCCCACCAGAATCTGCCCAGGAATGAGAACTCCGATCGTTTGTGCTAAGCGATGAACTATGGCAGGAGCATCAGGAGTCCGCCACACCCAAATCGGTAAGAGACTTGCCCCCACCGCGGCAGGCACTACCCCCCACAAGTGATTGTGCATGACCTGACAGAGAGCACTGTTAGCCAGACATTGGTGTAAAGCCCATTGGGAAGCCACCAAAGCACCCAACACACTCTGCCCATAGACCAGAGCAGTGGAGACTGCCCCTACCAAAGCCAAGCGCTCTGCTCCCCCAAAGGCAGCTATCGGCTGCATACCCAAGCCGATCGCCAACCACAAAGCCCAAAAAGCCATGCCTGTTGCCAAGTGAGCCGTCACAATGTCAAAGCGCAACAATTCCGTAACTGTCAATCCCCCCAAAATACCTTGCCAAACCACCACTGCTACCGCTAAAACCCCACTCCAGGGCACCCACCTAGGCAAACTCTGCCGATACCACCAGCTACAGACAGCAAACCCGATCGTGAGTAATCCCACGCCACTGGCAATCACACGGTGAAACCATTCCCAAAACACTTGCCAGTTCATCTGGGTAAGGGGGACAACCTCGCCATAACAGAGAGGCCAATCAGGGCAAGCCAGTCCCGCATTCATCACCCTGGTAGTACTGCCCACAGCCATCAAAGCCAAAGTTAGCCCTGCCATCACCAAGGCGTAATTCCTTAGCCAGCTACCATCCCTTACTAGGGGTAGAGTTCTTGTCATAGCCCTTCTTCCATCCGTTGTTGTAAGAATGTTAAGGGGAAGGAGAGCAGGACTAGGTGGATCGATCGGTTTTCTTAAAGATCAACGAAACATGACACTGACAGAGGAATCCTCGTGCACCCGCCAAATAGTTTCTCCTAGCAAATTAGCCACTGACAGGATTTTCAACTGGGGAAACCGTTTTTCCTCAGGCACAGGGATAGTATTGGTCACAATTACTTCCTGAAAGACACCACTGGCAAGACGTTCATAGGCAGGCTCCGAGAAAACTGCGTGAGTAGCACAGGCATAAATTTCCTTAGCTCCGTGCTCTAACAGAAGTTTTGCCCCTTCAAAAATCGTCCCTGCTGTATCAATCATATCATCCACGATAATTGCGGTTTTCCCCCGCACATCCCCTACAATATTGACCACTTCTGCCTCATTGTGGTTTTGGCGGCGTTTGTCCACAATGGCAATAGGAGCATCATTGAGTTTTTTAGCAAATGCCCTTGCTCTCGCTACCCCCCCCACATCCGGCGACACCACCACTACATCTTCCAGCTGTTTCTCCTGCAGATAGCTGAGAATCACAGGGGCCCCGTAAACATGGTCACAGGGGATATCAAAGTAGCCCTGAATCTGGGCTGAATGTAAATCCATGGCTAGAATACGATTTGCCCCCGCTTCTACAATAATGTTCGCTACTAGCTTAGCGGTAATCGCTTCCCGCCCTGCAGTTTTCCGATCGGCTCGCCCATAGCCATAGTAGGGTAGCACTGCTGTAATTTGCCGTGCCGAAGCACGCCGACAGGCATCAATCATAATCAGGAGTTCTGTGAGGTGGTCATTGACAGGGCGACAGGTGGGTTGAATTAAATAAACATCGCAACCACGAATGGATTCCTGTACCTGTACATAAATTTCACCATCAGCAAAGGTCTTCCGCACCATAGGACCCAAACCCATGCCCAAATAGCGGGCAATCTCCTGTGCCAGGGGAATGTTAGCCGAACCAGAAAACAGCCTTAACTTGTCCTCGTGCCGTCGATCAGCAGGGAACTGATGGGTGCATCTAGGTATAGAGAAGGTCACCGCCGTTGTCAAAATAATCTAATAGCATCCTATCATTAAATCCGCGGTCTGCGCCGTTGTAAAAAGTCGGGGATATCTAGGTCAGGCTTACTGACAGGATTATCTGGTTCCGAGGGGGGGGTGGGAGGAGATTTAGTAGCACTTGGCTTCTTGATAGGTACATTGGTCGGTCCATTTTTACCGGAAAACCCAGTGGCAATGACTGTCACCATTACTTCCCCCTGCATGGTATCGTCAATCACCGCTCCAAAGATAATGTTAGCATTAGCATCTACTACATCTTGAATTGTCTCCGCTGCTACCGTTACCTCATGGAGACTTAAATCCCTACCCCCTGTGATATTCATCACTACCCCAGTTGCCCCCTGAATGGAGGAATATTCTAGGAGAGGGGAGGAAATGGCCATCGTAGCTGCTTCCCGCGCCCTAGACTTGCCCGACCCTGTCCCTATCCCCATCATGGCTGATCCTGCATCTGCCATCACTGCCCGTACATCGGCGAAGTCTACGTTCACTAGCCCAGGAATCGTAATAATATCAGTGATCCCCTGCACACCCTGCCTGAGCACGTCATCTGCTAGTTGAAATGCCTCCTGAATGGGAGTCTGCTCCGTAATCACACTCAGCAGTTTATCGTTGGGGATCACAATCAAAGCATCAACGTTCTCCCGCAGAGCAGCGATTCCCTCCTCTGCCTGGCTAATCCGCCGTTTGCCCTCGAAGGTAAAGGGACGGGTCACCACTCCGATCGTTAAAGCGCCCACTTCCTTTGCCACCTCCGCAATAATGGGGGCAGCCCCTGTCCCTGTACCACCCCCCATACCTGCTGTAATGAAAACTAGGTCAGCTCCCTCTACTGCCTGGGCAATGTCATCCCGCGATTCTTCCGCCGCCTTCTGCCCAATAGCGGGGTTGCCTCCTGCTCCTAGACCCTTGGTAATTTTTACCCCCATCTGGAAGCGCTTGCTTGCTTGGGAGAGCATAAGGGCTTGGGCATCGGTATTAAAACACCAGAACTCTACACCACTGACCTGGGCAGCTATCATCCGATTGACCGCATTGCCACCGCCACCGCCCACGCCAATGACCTTAATCTTAGCTGTGTTGCTGGGCATGATATTCTCCCCCTTGGGGTCAGGGGTGTATTGCTGCTTTAGGGAGGGGCGTTTCGGGGCTTGCACAGGCACTTCAGGCTCCACAATCTCGTCCAGGTCAAGTAACTCTTCCAACTCTCCATCACCAGAGTCATCGGCAAGTAGGTCAGTCCAGTTGTGTGTAGGCATTATACTATCGCTTGGTAGTGGTTACGGAAGGGAAACAGAAAATTTTGCTGTCGGTGCAGCCAGGTCTCTAAAATCAAGATACTTGATATTGTTGCCCTTGATAACCTGGGGTAAAGAGCGCATCCGATCGAGTTTTGCCAGTTGTTTAGCGAAAGTCTCCCGCTCAAAATTGCCACAGTGAACTACACCCAACTCTGTCGCCAGAATTAAGTTGTTGCGATCGAGCCAGTTGATTTGGCTAATCGCCACGGGACTGCGGGCAACTAGGGAATATAGCTCTGCCCAATGGGCACGCACCTGGTCATCAAAACCCACCACTGTCAAAGGGGGATGTAGCTTGGTGGGGTAGCTAGTGGCAGGTATCCACACACCCTCAGTATCAATGTAACCGTTTTTGCCTTCATACATTGCCCGTGCCACGGGCACCCGCTCCTTGACCCGAATCACCAATTGGGTGGGAAACAGTCGCCTCTGGACTTGCACTGCCGCCAAGGGGGCTTGGCTCTGCAACTGACGGGCAATCCGTTGTGGTTCTAGGCGGAACAGGTACTGGGGCAAAGAGAGATTGAGGTGGGCTTTTAGTCCTGCTTCGGGGAGGAGGTTTTCTCCCTCGATCGTGACTTGCCCTAAGTCATAGAGGTACCAAAAGGGGGCATTAGTCAGCCGCCAGATTCCCCACACCAAACTGCTACACAGTAGTACCTGCCACCACCCTCTCAGGCGTCGTAGTTGGCGTTGCCGCCGTTTTGCCTGTCGCCGCTCAGAGAAACGATAGCGCTCGGCAACCATACCTAGGGGTCTCCTGAGGGACTACTGTGAAACTGTCTCTCTAACTGGGCAATAATTTCGCTGCGGCTACGGGGACGGACATAGGTGAGGGACTTGACAAAAAAGAATACCGCCCCCACCATCAACAAAAGCAGCAGTGAGACGTATAGCAAGACAAACATAGCTGTCATTCTACCTATGTTCCTAGGGTAGTAGAATTAAAAGAATTTGGCAATTGCCAAGTGCAGAAACCCGATCTTATATTTGCCTGGGGGGAAGGCTTAAAATTTTTTTAAGTTGGGCGCAACGGTAAATATGCAAGAGACAGGCACAATTAGCATTCACACTGAGAATATTTTCCCTATTATCAAGAAGGCTCTCTATTCCGAGCGGGATATATTCTTGCGGGAGTTGATTTCTAATAGTGTTGATGCCATTACCAAATTGCGTCTGGTGGGGTACGATAGGGCGGCTGCCCCAGAGGTAAGAATTACGGTCGATCGGGCTAAACGTCAAATTTCGGTAGCAGATACGGGAATTGGCATGACTGCCGCGGAAGTGAAGCGTTATATCAATCAGGTGGCGTTCTCCAGTGCCAGTGAGTTTGCCCAAAAGTATGCAGGGGGGACGGACCAGCAGTTGATTGGTGCTTTTGGATTGGGTTTTTATTCTTCCTTTATGGTCGCCGAGTTGGTAGAAATTGATACTTTGTCCTACCAAGAAGGAGCAACGGCAGTCCATTGGCGCTGTGATGGTTCTACCCAGTTTACTATCGAGGATGGTACCCGCTCGACGGTCGGTACGACTGTCACCCTAACTTTGCAGGAAGATGCGGTGGAATTTTTGGAAACCAGTGAGATCAAACGGATTGTCAAACGCTATTGTGATTTTCTCCCTGTCCCGATCTTGTTGGAAGGGGAAGTCATCAATCGGCAGAAAGCCCTGTGGCGCGACCCCCCCAGTAGTTTGAGTAAGGAAGACTATTTGGAATTTTATCGCTATCTCTATCCCTACCAAGATGACCCCCTGTTTTGGATTCATCTCAATACTGATTACCCATTCATCATCAAAGGGGTGTTATATTTCCCCCGCCTGAAACCCGATATTGACCCCACTAAGGGGCAAATTAAGCTATTCTGCAATAATGTCTTTGTCAGCGAAAATTGTGAGGAAGTTATCCCCAAGTTTCTCCTGCCTTTGAGGGGGGCAATTGATAGTACGGACATTCCCCTCAATGTTTCCCGCAGCTTCCTCCAGGGTGACCCCAAGGTGCGTAAAATCCAAGACTACATTGCTAAGAAGGTGGGCGACCACCTGCAAAAAATGTATGCCGACGATCGGGAAGCTTTTCTTGCCTGCTGGAAGGATATTGGGGTATTTATGAAGTTTGGCTCCATGAATAGTGATAAATTCTATCAGCAGGTGAAAGATATTTTGGTGTATCCCACTACCCTAGAAACAGAACAAACTAAGAGTCAGGGGGGCAATTATACTACTTTGTCTGATTACCTGGAGCGCAATCGGGAGAAGCAGAAAAATCGGGTGTTTTATACCTCTGACCCGATCGGACAAAGCCAATACATTGCCCTCTACCAAAAACAGGGACTGGAAGTTCTAACCCTAGACTCTATCATTGACAGTCACTTCATTCACTTTTTGGAACGGGAGTACCGCGATGTCAAGTTTGTGCGGGTAGATGCAGAACTAGATGATACTCTCCTCGACAAAGAGGCTAAAACTGAGCTAGTCGACCCGAAGACGAATAAAACTAAAAGCGATCGGTTAAAGGAAATTTTTGAGCGTGTTCTCAATAAACCTCGTCTGAATATTCGCACTGAAGCCCTTAAAACGGCTCCCCCTGCTATGATTCTTTTGCCGGAAGCTGCCCGCCGTATGCAGGAAATTTCTATGTTGCTGCAACAGAGCAGTCCCAGCTTCCCGGAAGACCATATTCTAGTCATCAATACCGCCCATCCCCTCATGGATTACATCTTGCAACTAGACCAGGGCAGTATCCTTCTGCCGGGGGGACAGAGTAGCAGTGATACTCTCCAACTCCTGTGCCAGCATGTTTACGACCTTGCCCTACTATCCCAGCGCAGTTTCGACCCCAAGGTGATGCAGGGCTTTCTCGATCGTTCGGTGGAAGTCCTGACGCGGCTGGTTAGGATTTAAGGCGCATATCTTGAATGGCACTGATAGCTACAGCTGTAATTGCCTGGTCTGTGGCTTTTGGGAGATGATAGTAGTTGCCCCCTGCCGCAGCTGCTAGTTCCTTAGCAAAGCCAGTAGAAACAAATTTGTTCTCTGTATCAATTACCAAAAAGGACATCCCTAGAGCGCGAATTTTTTGGGCAATTTCTAGCAGTTCCCCTTTGATGTCAGGCTTAGTTTGGGGATCAATTGGTTCTCCCAAAGACCTGGCTAGGGGTACATTACCCCGTCCATCCGTAATAGCAATGATAATTACCTGTCCCACCTCCCCTGTTTTTTGGGCATTGAGACCAACTCTTACTGCCTGGGTCAAGCCGTGGGCAAGGGGTGAGCCTCCCCCACAGGGCAAAACTTCTAATCGTTTGCGGGCGGCTTCGATCGAGCGGGTGGGCGGTAGCAATACCTCTGCCTGTTCGCCACGGAAGGGAATGAGGGCGACTTGATCTCGATTTTGATAGGCTTCAGTCAGTAGACGCAGCACTGCTCCCTTGGCAGATTGCATACGATTGAGAGCCATGGAGCCAGAGGCATCCACCACAAAAATAGTGAGGGCACCTGCCTTACGGGCAAGCTTTTTCGCTCTGATGTCGGTTTGCTCGACGTAAACTTTCTTTTTAGTGCCATAACGCTGACGACGCGCTTTTTGGTAGGGGGCAGCTACCCGCAAGGTGGCATCCACGGCAATGCGAGGGGTGTTACCCTGGGGCAGGACGGGCTTAATGTATCTCCCCCTCTGGTCGGAATAGACGAGACTACGGGCACCCGACTTACCCGATCGGCGCACCATCTGAGCAAAGTACATCACTTCGGGGTCAAGAATTACGCCCTCAGGGTCAAAGACAAATTCTTCCGGAATGGTGGGAGATTCCTGGTTATCGGGGTTGTCTTCTTCTTGGTTTTGGTCACTGTTTTGGGGTTCTGGTGGTGGCGGGGGCGGTGGGGGAGTTTGATTTCGGGGGATAACGGTGGCGCGGGGCACGATGACTAATTCCACGGCTAGGCGCAGGTCTTCGCTATTGACTTGGGTTCTACCCTCTAAGGCACAGTGGGCTTTCGCCACCCGTACAGCAAATATTTCGGCACGATGCCCCTTGACCTGGGCGCGCAGAGCTTCCTGCACTAGATAGTTGATTTGGGTGGTGGTGATTTCCACCTGGGGCAACCATTCCCGTGCCAGGAGGATTTGGGTTTGCAGTTCCTCTATCTCCTGTTGAAACTGGGCAAGAAATTTGCTGGGATGGTCAGCATAGGCTAGAGCAGCATCGACAGCCGCTAGTCTTTCGTCTAAGCCCAAAACGCCATCGGCGGAGAGAACCAGGGGAATCCGATCGAGAAATGCCTCACTCAATGCTCCCTCTTCAGGGTTATAGGTGGCAATAAACAAAGGTTGACAGGGATGCCAGAAACTGATGCCTTCTCGTTCAATTTGGTTATACCCCTGCCCGATCGCTTGTAGCAACAAACTCGTGATCTGGGGGTCAAGGAGATTGATTTCATCGACGTAGAGAACTCCCCGATGGCATTCCGCTAAAATTCCCGGTTGGAAGACAGTCTGACCAGTTTGTACCGATCGGGCGACATCCACAGCACCCAACAAGCGGTCTTCTGTTATCCCTAGAGGCACTTGGCGGAAGGGGACCGGGATCACCCTAGTCACCAGGGGATCGGGGTGGAGACTATCTTCCCAGTTAGCGGGTTGATTGGGGTCACTGTTGCAGATAGAGCCTACTACTACTTCGATCGGGGGGAGGAGTTGATGGATACCCCTTGCCAGCACAGACTTAGCCGTACCCCGTCTGCCACTGATGACAATTCCCCCCAAACCTGGGTCAACGGCGAGCAGGAGGAGAGCAGTTTTAATAGCTTCCTGTCCTATGACAGCACTCAGGGGGAAGGTCATAAGTATCTACAGTAAAATGCGCCTAGTATAGTTTACATTTGCCTGACTCTCAACTAGAGTCACCCTTAGATTAGCCTTAGAGGAGAGCACATGGACAACTGGCAGGCTGGTTTGTCAGTGGGGGTTTTTGTGACAGCGGTTGTACTTCTGATGACGGACTTATTACCCATGCCGATTGTGGGTTTGGCAGGAGCATTAGTTTTGGTCTTTACTAATGTCATCTCCCTGGCAACAGCAATGGAATATGTCGGGCGCAATCACACTACTCTGGCTTTGTTTTTTGGTGTGATGGTGATGGTGCGTTCCTTTGCACCGACTAAAATCTTTGCCTATCTGGCAGCGCAAATGATTCGTTTTAGTGGCGGCAAGGGAAAGAACATCCTATTGGGTATTGCTATTAGTACAGGGTTGTTTAGTAGTTTGTTACCCAACGCAACCACGGTCTTGTTATTAGCACCTCTCCTCCCCCCCCTAGCCGAGTTGATTGGCGTGGATTTCGTGCCCCTATTAATTTTAATGGCGATTGCTGCCAACAGTGGTGGTCTTTTTACTTTGATTGGCGACCCTGTTAACTTTATTGTTGGAGATTTTTTGCAGATGACTTTTGGACAATATCTGCACCAGATGGCAGTCAGTGGCATCCTTACGATGCTAGTTGTGGTCATTACTTTACCTTTTCTCTTTCCTGTCCTATGGCAATCTGATTTCGGCTCCCTTGCCCATTTACCTGTACCGCCAATCCATCACCGTCGCACCCTGGTAGTTGGTGGGGTGATCGTACTCTTGGTTGTGATTTTCTTCGCGATCGGTGATTCCCTTGCTTCTAGAATTACTCCGCCTGCTGTAGCGTTATTGGGGGCAACTCTGTGTATGTTGCTTTCTGATTTAACGGGAGTGGACAAAGTCAGCCATATTTTGCGGGATGTGGACTGGAGTACGCTCATTTTTTTTATGTCTTTTTTTGTATTGATTGGCAGTTTAGAGGCAACGGGTGTAATTGGGCAAATAGCAGGGTTTTTAACACCGATTTTAGGACAAAATCCTGGACTATCTGTCTTGATTTTGCTGTGGGTAACTGGTTGCCTGTCCAGCTTAGTGCCTAACATTCCCCTCGTAGTGGCAATGGTGCCTTTACTTAATCAATATTTAGTAAATGTTGGCAGTACAGCAATAGAAAATCTACCCTTGTTTTATGCTGTAATTTTTGGGGGTAGTGTGGGGGGCAGTGCCACTCTAATCGGGGCTTCTGCCAATTTAGTAGCTGCGGGTGTAGCAGAACAATATGGTCGCACTCTGTCTTTTGCTAAATTTTTACAGCTGGGATTACCCATTGCTGTGGCTCAACTCCTCCTAGGTAGTTTATTTTTATTGAGTAAGTTGTAGGGTTTGCAACCAACCATAAACCCTTGAATGTCCTGAAATAACTATGCTATGCTGAGCCACAATTTAACCCGATCGGTTCCCTCAAATGGCAAACAGTACATTCTCAATACGGCAACGGCTCAGACCATATTCTAGCTTGGTAATTTCCCAGCCCTGATTATTCTTCCCCCCATCTAGGAGTTGCAATTTGATGGAGAACTGGCAAGCGTTTGTTGCAGGCAGCACGTTTCTAGGCGTGATTGGTTTGATCATAACTGAATGGATAGACATCACTGTGGCAGCCTTCCTAGGGGCATTGCTGTTGGTGTTTCTCAATGTCATGACCCTGCCGGAAGCGATCGGTTACATTGGGCGGGGTCACAGCACCCTGGCTTTATTTTTTGGGGTGATGGTGTTGGTACGGGCGTTTGAGCCAACTAAAGTGTTTGACTACCTGGCAACCCAGATGGTGATCCTATCGCGGGGGCAGGGAAAACGTTTATTACTGGGGATCGTAGCTCTGACAACTATTGTTTGTGCTTTTTTACCCAATGCCACAACGGTAATGCTCCTGGCTCCCCTGTTACCACCGATGGCAGCCGAGCTGGAAGTGGATTTTGTGCCCCTAATTATTCTCATGGTAGTTGTTTCCAATAGTGCTGGCTTGCTGACTCTCATCGGTGACCCTGCTACCTTTATCGTTGGTGATGCCATTAACCTCAGCTTTACCCAGTATCTATGGCGGCTGAGTTTGGGGGGAGCACTAGCTATTGGAGTAATTATTTTTTTGTTACCTGTACTATTTCGGCGCATTTGGCGTAAGGAACTAAAATCCCTAGATGACTTGCCCCATCCCAAAATTAACCATCCTCGCACCTTGGCGATCGGGTCAATAATCGTGCTGTTTGTCTTGACATTTTTTGTGATTGGTGACAGTTTGCCTGTACGCATTTCACCGCCAGCAGTTGCTCTTATGGGGGCAGGTTTAGCGATGTTGTTGTCCCATAAAAGCAAGATCGATACGGTAACCCATATCTTGCGGGATGTGGACTGGTCGACGCTGATTTTTTTTATGAGTATTTTTGTATTGATTGGCGGGTTGGAAAAAACTGGCATAATTGACCAGCTATCGCTGATTTTGGCAGGAGTAATTGGGAGAAATGTTTTCCTGGGTTCAATTTTGCTGGTGTTTGTGATTGGCATGCTCTCCAGTGTGATTGCTAATATCCCTCTAGTAGTGGCTATGGTACCCCTTCTGAAGAAATATGTCGTGGAAGTAGGTCTTGCTGGTAGTGAAATTCTGCAGCCGGACTACAGTGGGGAATTTCCCAATAATGTCCTGCCCCTGTTTTACGCCATGATGCTGGGGGCGACGCTGGGGGGAAATGCTACTTTGACTGGGGCTTCAGCTAATATTGTGGGAGCAGGGGTGGCGGAACTCCACGGGCGACGCATTAGTTTCAAAACGTTTTTGCGCTATGGTGTCCCGATTACTGCTCTGCAATTGGGGGTAGTAGCCCTCTTCTTGATTGTCAGATTCCTGCTGTGGATTTGAAGCTACAACCCGATCGTTGTCACTGCAGGGCAGGACTTCCCTCGTCAGGCAATAGAGGTAAACCCCTCCGCTACGCCGTTTTACCGCAGTTTTTGACCCCGGATAACCCAGGTGGGCACTGTCACTCTGACTTAAAGTTTCCAATTGCCAGGATTGGTCTACTGCCGTCAGATTAAGATAGTTCCCTTACAAAACTGTCATAGATCAACAAACATTATAGGTAGACACGCACGCCGCAGAGGGGCTTAGCTAATATAAATGCTATCATTGCTGCGGTCAAGCATTCTCTAACTGAGGTACAAACTGGTTCATAAAACGGAGATTGACAACTTCCCAGTTGACCACGTTCCACCAGGCTTTTAGATAGTCGCCGCGGCGGTTTTGGTACCTGAGATAATAGGCGTGTTCCCAGACATCGTTGCCCAGGAGGGGATACTTGCCCTGCAGCAAAGGACTGTCCTGATTGGGGGTGGTGATAATTTCCAACCGATCGCCACTTCCTACTAGCCATACCCAGCCACTGCCAAACACACTTAAACCTGCCTGCTCAAAGGACTGTTGAAACTCCGTAAAGGAACCAAAGGTTGTATCGATCGCCTGGGCTATGTTACCTGTGGGCTTACCACCCCCAGCGGGAGACATAATTGCCCAAAAAAGGGTGTGATTGAGGTGTCCGCCACCATTGTTTCTCACTGTGGTGCGAATTGGACTGGGTAGTTGGTCAAGATTTTGGATGAGTTCGGTTAAACACTTGTTATGCAATTCGGGGTAGGGGGTGAGCGCTCTGTTCAAATTGTTGACGTAGGCAGCATGGTGGCGGTCGTGATGGAACCGCATAGTGTCAGCATCGATGTAGGGTTCCAGGGCATCATAGGCATAGGGTAGGGGCGGTAATTCGTAGAGTTGCTTAACCTCTTGTGCCTCTGCTAAATTAGGCAGAACGGTTAGACCAGCAAGGGTGGTGAGGAGAAAACTACGACGGTTCATAGGTTACAGGTGACGCTTGCCTGCATTATAGGAGCTATTTGCCCAGGAGTTTCACCATTCCAATGCCAGCAAAATATAAACCACCTACCGCCCCTGCCAAGAGTGCTTGGGTTGTCGGGTCAGTGGAGGGAGTCAAAACGCCTCCTAAAATTGCCGCCCCCAGTACTACGTAGCGCCACCCCGTCAGCATCTGGCGAGAAGTGACAACTCCCAGTAACCCCAGTAAAGTCTGAATCACGGGAATTTGAAAGGCTAAGCCCGTGCCAAACAGTAGAATGAGGACGAATTCAAAGTAACGATCGATCGACCACAACTGCTCAACTACATCTGCTCCATAGCTGACAAAGAAACGCAGGGCAGCCGGAATAAGCACGAAGTAGGCAAAGAAAATCCCACCCACAAACAAGGTACTAGAGCCAATCAAGATCGGGGTGACAATCTGCTTCTCTCTGCGTGTCAAACCTGGTAGGACAAACTTGACAATTTGATAGACAATCATTGGTGCTGCCAGGAGGAGTCCACTGTAACCCGCTACCTTCAATGACACAAAGAAATATTCGCCAGGGGCAAGTTGTAAAAATTTAATCCCCTGGGCGGGGAGTTCTAGCCAAGCAACAATCTGACGGGCAAAGACAAAACAACCCACCGCACAGACTGCCACTGTCCCCAGCGCTACAAAAATACGCCTTCTCAGTTCTTCTAAGTGGTCAAAGAGGGGCATCTCCACATCGTTTTCCCCCCTACCAACTAGCCAACTGTTGCTAGTTTCTGACTCTGTCGGCACGATCGTTTCTAACTCCGCAGTCATAGACATCTCCTAGGGCTTCTGCCATTCTAACGCGATCATCTGGGGTTGCAGTGTCTCTAGGGTCGTACCCCGAAAGTAGAAGGCAAGAATTTTCTCATAGTTCCAGCCCATCCTACTGAGACGGTAAGCACCCGTCTGACTCATGCCCACACCGTGCCCTAGACCACCCCCCACAAAGGTATAGCCAATTAACTCCCCTTCCCCATTCAACTGCGGTTCTAGGTAAAACAGGGTGCTTCCTGGCGCGTGGAAGGCATCGCGGATTTCGTCCTTCTCGATCGTGATTGTCCCTGTATCTGTCTGCACCTGCATTTTCAAGACTCTGCCAGAGCGGGATCGTTCCGTAATCTGCACTGAGCGGATACGCTGAAAATTAGTTTTATTGTCCCCTGATTTGCGTAGGAACTCCCGCAGAGTAGTTGCCATCTCCTCTAGGGAAGTAAATTTTTCCCAGCGGAAGGTGCGCCAGCCCTCTTCATTAAAACCACGACGCAGGGTGATAAAGCGGCGGAAGTCCTGCTCCCTGGATAGGTCTAGGTTCTGGGGGGGAGTGACAGTATCAAAGACGGAGCGCAAGTAGGGCCGGTCTGCACCATCCCAGAGGTCATGGAAGTTAGCAGTGATGCCACCCGTAGTAGAAGAGTAGAGAGCATCAACTACTTTGCCCCCATAGGTGAGGACTTTACCTCTCGTATCTTGGATGGCACGATCGGCGACAGGACTAGTGTTTTTCAACCCAGCATAGACCTGACAGTGGGTAGTGGCACAAATCTCGTAATCATCCACCACAAAGCGATGGCGGTTAGCCAAGGCATAGGTACGGGCAAGGACAGCCTGGGCTTGAATAGCGCTATAGGGGGCTTGGTAGCCAATCTCATGGGGCACAACTCCCCGCAGGTAGGTCTCCAGGGGCACAAAATTTACTAGAGTAAAACTGCCAAAGGCGTTGGGCTGTAGCCGCAAAGTGCCAGGGTAGGGGTTCTGATTGACCAGAGCAATGCCGTTTCTAGTACTGATGTCCACCTGGGTACCCTTGTAGGTAATACCATTAACTTCCCAACTCAAAACAGGGCTAGTGGTCAGCCAGCGGCTCTCCAATCTAGCGACATTATTGCCCAGCCAGCGCAATTTCTGTACTAGTAAGCGCCGTGCCACAGGATTGTCATAGTCCGATCGTTTTGCCCACACTTGCCACCGATCGGGTTGCACAATTTCCGTATTGATACCGAGGGACTGCCAACGATGGGCACTAGCCTGGGCATTTTCAAAACTGCGGTGATAGCTCAAGACCACCCTTTCTTCTAAGCGGGGTTGGGGCAATAATTCAGGTACCACCGTAAAAGTAACCTGTTGGGCAGGCATCGTCTTACCTGCAAATTTGAGCTGGAGTTGATCCCCTGGCGGCGCTTCTAGGTGGAGACGCTCCCCTGCTTGCTTACCAAACCGCTGCACAATACCGACTTTGAGGATGGGATTAGTTTCTGCCTGGACCGAGGTAAAAGGGGAGAGGGTAATCGCTAGACCCAGACCCAATAACGTTGTCTTCACCATAGACTAGAAATCGTAGCGACTACCGTAGGAATGCAGAATTTCCCTACCCCGCCGAATGACCGCCTCTGACCCCTCCAATAGCAAAATATACTGCCCCTGGTTGAGATAACTGCGACACTTTGCCGAAATATGACTGCGGTGGAGCCAACCAAACAACCAACCCAGTATTCCCCCCACCAGGGTAGCACCACAGAGGAGACTTACCCCTAACCCGATCGCCCACCACCAGGGCAACAGCCGCAAATAGAGAACTAATCCCATTGCCAACAAAGCCAGGAGCGAGCCAATGCGCAAACCCGACCCCATTCCCCCAATCGCTGTCTGTCTGGCGATGCGATAGGGAGGCATCAAGCAACCGAGGTACTCAGGACTACTAAACCCTTTCCCCACCAGCACCATATTTTCAGGAGAGATGCCGTTAATTTGCAAAAAGCGATAGGCATCAAAGGCTAGTTCCTCATCGGGGAAGATAACAATCATTTGGGGGGGAGACTTAGGCATCAGCAGGGTCATAGCGCAAACTGTGGCTATTTTAAGACTTGAGCTAGTATTTTAGCTGACTTTGTTTGAGTTCTACTTGGTCTGCCAAGTGTCGGCGATAGTTTAGCACCTTTTGCTGTAAATCGGATCTCTCTGTTGCCAAAATCTGCACGGCTAGTAACCCCGCATTAGTACTGTTATCAATGGCAACGGTAGCGACTGGAATTCCCTTGGGCATCTGCACAATAGCATAGAGGGCATCCACTCCTTGCAACTTAGTCACAGCCACAGGCACACCGATAACAGGCAAAGGAGTCAAAGCAGCCACCATCCCTGGCAGATGGGCAGCTCCCCCCGCCCCCGCAATAATCACTCTGATACCCCGTACATGGGCAGTCTGGGCAAACTCAAACATTTTTTGGGGCGTACGGTGGGCAGAGACAATGTTTACTTCAAAGGGTACACCGAATTCCCGACATACTTCGATCGCCCCCGTCATCGTTGGCAGGTCAGAATCGCTCCCCATGATGATACTAACCAAGGGTGACATCTAGCGGCAGAAGGTAGTAACCAGCCACAGACAGAGCAAAATCGCCACCAACAAGTTTACCTGGAGGACACCCCCCACCTGGGTTAAACCATGGCCCACAGCTATACCTACCACCAGAGCAATTGCTAACCACATTAGTGTCCGCCCCACCCTATTTTCCTTGCGATGGAGGAGATAGAAGCCTGCAATCAAACCTAAGGATAGACTAAGACTAATATTGGCAGGGACAAGATAGCCCACCAGCCCCAGACCACCGTAGACCAATAAAGTAATGAGTATATCGCCGCCGCGGGGACGCTCCCAGAGGTTAGCCAACCAGGAAGGCGCAGGTAAGGGTTTCAGTTCAGTTGTAGACTCCCCAATTAAATCATTCAGGGAGCGCTCGGCATAGCGAATCCGATCGGGAACCGCAATTTTGCCTTCAATTCTTGCCCGTAAACGATCGCGCAAAATAGCATCGTAGGCAGCCTCTATCCTTTCTAGCTCCACTGGGTCATCCGCTGCTGCCTTCAATAGCCGGTCCCGTACCGCTGTCACCTCTTCAAAGGCGGCATCTTCCTCTATACCGAGCAGCTCATAAGGGTTAAAGCCGTCCATCGCCGACCCCACAATACTTACCTTCCACTTTACCCTAAATTTCTAATCTAGGTACCAAGATAGTTCTCCTCGCTCACCATCCAGTAAACACCTTGCCCCCACCACCAGTGGAAAGTTATCAGGAATGTGCCCAAAGGGTAAATGGGCTACTATGGGCACAGATAAATTTTGTAAACGTTCTTTAAGGATCGTGTCAGTGAGGGGATGGTTGCCAAAATCCCCCAGGGCAATACCCCTTACCCGTTGGAAATAACCGCTCAAGTGCCAGTGGGTCAGCATGCGATCGAGTTTATAGGGAGGCTCATCCACATCTTCCAGGGCAAGAATGATGTCCTGCCAAGGGGGGATAAAGGGTGTACCTAGCAAGTGGGTGGCGACGGTGAGATTACCTGCTAGGAGTCTGCCTTCTGCCTTGCCGCCCTGCCAAGCCATGCCCGCCATCGTGAAGGTGGTCAATTTTCCCGCCACCAAACCAAACAACACTCTTTGGGCTGCAACCGTCGTAGTTGCCAGGGTGACTAGGACTGGCCCATGAATAGATAGCATTTGCCTTTGGGTAGCTAAAGCCCACAGGAGCGCCGTTGCATCGGAAAAGCCAATCACCCATGGGCAGGTCTCCCCCAATTCCCCCAGGTGAGAGAGTAACCGCATCGTACCATAGCCTCCCCTTGCCACCACCAGGGCAGGGTATTGCCCCCAACTTTGTACAAGTTCCTGCCATCGCTCCCTATCCCCACCTGCCAGATAATGCCAAGGACTCTGACCCTGGGGCAGTTCTACCCCGTAACCCTGGGCTTGCCAAATTGATACACCCCTTGCCAGGGCTGCCCCATCTCCTATTGCACCCGCAGGGGCAATGGCTTTGACGACCTGGGGCGGCGCTAAAAAGGCAGGTTGCTTCACGTCAAATACTTAAAAACTCCTGTTGGATACAGAATTAAATCCCCCATAATAAAGTCAGCAAGGGGCAGCCACAGCGCTCGCTTCTTTCTCTCCCCCTCGGCAAAAGTCACTTCCTCCAACTGATAAAAGCGATCGTCGGCAAAGTCACAGCGATAGAGCTGGATGATTTCATGGCCCTTCCTCCCCTCGTAGGTAAAAATATTCTCCAGGCAACCGAGGTAAGTAATATTTTTCAGGCTTGCCCCTAATTCTTCCTGAAATTCCCGCTCCAATGTCACCGCACTGGGTTCACCAAAATCTACTCCTCCCCCTAAAAAACGATAGAATTTTTGGTTTTTGTGCCGATCGATGCCCTCCGAGACAAATAAACGATCGTGGTCGCGGATTAGACCCAGGGCTAGCACCCGAATAGTGTCTGCAAACGCCATAGTGGAATCACTCATTACGTCTTAAAATTGTAGAAGGTGACAGAGGAAAATATGAGCATCTCCTTCGAGGAAGCAATTGTGCGCACCACAGAGCTGCTAGAGGGCACGGATGTCAGTCCTGAGCAAATGGGAGAAGCAGTCCAGGAATTACTGATGACTGAAAATGGTGCCCGTGGCTTTTTTGTGACATTCCTAACAGGAGATTGGTACCAGGCAGACCAACCCAGCCCCCAAATCATGCAAGCACTGGCGCAGTCGCCCACTCCCACAGCGGAACTATTGGTCAAAAACCTGGTTATGTCAACAGCAATGGCAATTACCCATCGGCGCAACGGTGACCTAGACATGGCAAATAGCTCTGTTCGCGTGCAAAGGCGATGCCGCTATCTTTTGCAACACCTCCACCACCCTGACATCACCCCTATCCTCCAAAAGATGCTCACAGGGGAGTACGAAGCTTTCTACCAAAAGTGGGGCTACGACGAGGAACAACGCCAAGCCATTGCCCAGGAACTACAGTCCTGCCTGCAGCCACCAGTCTAAAATCTGACTGAACTGCTGAATATCAATAAAACTTAGCTGATATAACACCATCAAAAGGGGAGCTTCCTGCCGCAGCTGCATCCGCTTTGCCACATCCAGTTGTTCCCGATTGATGATACGGGCTGCAAGCAGGTACTCCTCCAGTTTACCTTGGTGAGGCGGCAGAATGAGACTCATTACCCCAAAAATCAAGCAAGCCAGCCAGTCATTGCCCGAGAGAACGATACTTGACAAAGGCAACCGCCGTAAGCCAAATCACCATACTTTGTCCCCTTTCTTCCCCCAGTAAGTCAATACATAGGCAGTTGGGGTCAATCCACTTTACTGTACCCCTGTAACTATCACCGGTCACCAATTTGACTTCAATTTCTTGCTTGTCCTTGATTAGGTTGTGGATGCGTTTGACGCTGGGGACAGTAGTATCAAAGCTAGGAGCAGTTGTAGTAGCAGCGACGGGAGCACTAGACATAGGCTTATCCTCATATACCAACCCCTATTCTAGTCGGCAATCCTGCCAATAGTCCCTTCTCCTCTTACAAATTCCCCCGCTCGGGACACCCAAATTTAACTAGTCACAGGAAAAGGGAACAGTACTCTGGAGACAGGGTTGAGGTAAAGCTAAATGGAAGCTGGTCGTATAAATCCCATACTAAAACACCTTGGGGACTAACGGAGTTGCTTTGTCCTGGAAATTTTCCCCGACTGCTTTACGCTACTTTTGCTACGTCTTTTGTGTCAGGATATGGCTCTACCCTAATGGTAATTATAGATTTGTGAAACTCTTTTCCCTTAACTTTCATTGCTCTAATTTCCTGGCTGATCGCTGTTGCCAGCCTCTCAAGAATTTGTCACCCTTTTGGCATTTCAGCAATTTGGCAACCTTTTCATGAGACTTCTGATTCAACTCCCCATAGGCTTGTTTTGCAATCTCACCATTGGACCGCTTGTGGGGTGGATTTACTATTTCGTCCTGACCACATTTTGTTTAGTGACAAAATCATGGAATACCTTTCTTCCAGCCTACCTTCTTCTGATTTTCACCCTATTGTTTAATTTAGCGGGTGTCACAGTTTCGCAAACATTCAAATTTAGCAAACCACTTTTCCAGATAGTCAATTACTCTTGGCTAAGTAGTAAAAAATCCCCCCGATCGGGAGGAGCTAGAGTCAAACAATTGTTGAACTAAATGCGGTTGGGGCGGTGCACAATGAACATGGACACCTGGCACTGTTTGATGTTGTCAAAGCCAATCACGCGGATAAAGCAGTTAGGGTATGTCGATCGGCAAGCTTGCACTTCACTTAGAACTTCCTGGGCAGAGGCGGCATTGAACATGGGCAGTTTCCACATTGTCCAGTAGTGGTCAGTAGGTTCCGCTGTCTCGTTGAATTCAATACAGGGGAAAAAGCCCTGATCCAGAATGTACTGAATTTGTTTGGCGATTTGCACATCGCTCATAGGGGGCAAGTAAGAAAGAGTTTCGTAACGACGCTCTTTAGGTAGTGTTTGCATGGTTATCTCCTTAATCCTGGTCTAATCTTTCCCACTCCGGGATGTTATCAGCAGTAGCGTTGACTAACCGATCGAGGTGAGCACATTTAAGTTTAGTATTAGATGCCTCTACCCCCGATCGGAGCATTTCCGGCAAAAAATCGGCGATTTCCTGAGCGAGGTGTTGCCGTACCACCATCAACCGGAAGGCGATTTCCTGATTCGCCTGTAACATTTCCTCTAGGTACATATCCCCATCTTGGAGTTTGCCCGTAGAGGAGAAGCCACGCAACCAGTGGGCAAGGGGGGGATTGGTTTGATCGAGTTGCATTGCCACAATCCGCATTGCCTCGTAGGTCAGGTAACTAATGAGGGTTTTGGTTGTCGCCTTAGCAACTTGGTTAATGTCCATATCCCACCCTCTGTCAGGGCTTTACAGCGTATCGACGGTAGCAAACTCGAACTTGATTTCCTTCCACACTTCACAAGCTACTGCTAGTTCAGGACACCAGCGAGCTGCTTCGCGGATAATTTCATTCCCTTCCCGTGCCAGGCTGCGACCTTCATTGCGGGCTTGGATACAAGCTTCCAGAGCCACCCGGTTAGCTGTTGCCCCCGGCGCATTCCCCCAGGGGTGACCAAGCGTACCACCACCAAACTGGAGAACAGCATCATCGCCGAAGATTTCCACCAGTGCGGGCATATGCCAAACATGGATACCACCAGAAGCCACCGCCATCACCCCTGGCATGGAAGCCCAGTCCTGGGTGAAGTAAATACCACGGGACTTATCTTGTTCAATGTAGTTTTCCCGCAACAGGTCGACGAAACCAAGGGTAGCAGCGCGGTCACCTTCCAGCTTACCAACTACCGTCCCCGTATGTACGTGGTCACCACCGGACATCCGCAATGCCTTTGCTAAAACGCGGAAGTGAATACCATGATTCTTTTGGCGGTCAATTACCGCGTGCATCGCCCTGTGGATATGGAGAAGCATCCCATTATCGCGGCACCAACGCGCCAGACTGGTATTAGCCGTAAAGCCCGCTGTCAGGTAGTCGTGCATGATGATGGGGGCGCCAATCTCTTTGGCAAATTCCGCCCGCTTAAACATTTCTTCACAGGTGGGAGCAGTCACATTCAAGTAATGCCCCTTGATTTCCCCCGTTTCCGCCTGCGCCTTCATGCAAGCCTCTTGCACAAATAGGAAACGATCGCGCCAGCGCATGAAGGGTTGGGAATTGATGTTTTCATCATCCTTGGTGAAGTCCAAACCACCCCGCAGACATTCATAAACTGCCCGACCATAGTTCTTAGCCGACAGACCCAGCTTAGGCTTAATTGTGCAACCCAGGAGCGGACGACCGTACTTATTCAACTTGTCTCGCTCTACCTGAATCCCATGGGGTGGACCTTGGAAGGTCTTCAGATATGCCACGGGCACCCGAATATCCTCCAAGCGAAGAGCCTTCAGTGCCTTAAACCCAAATACGTTCCCCACGATCGAGGTAAACATATTAGTCACCGAGCCTTCCTCAAACAGATCGAGGGGATAAGCCACATAGCAGATATACTGGTTGTCTTCGCCGGGCACTGGCTCAATGTCGTAGCAACGTCCCTTGTAGCGATCCAGGTCAGTAAGTAAATCCGTCCATACTGTTGTCCAGGTACCCGTAGAGGACTCGGCTGCCACTGCTGCCCCTGCTTCTTCGGGGGGTACACCGGGCTGGGGTGTGACCCGGAAAGCTGCCAAAAGGTCCGTATCCTTGGGAGTGTAGTCAGGGGTGTAGTAAGTCAGTCTGTAGTCCTTTACCCCCGCTTGGTAGCCCGCCTTGGGCTTAGTTGTAGTTGGTGAATATGCCATAGCAACGCTCCTTCACTAGAAAATTGCACGCAAAATTATAGGAATTGTAAGATGAAACGGCTGTCAACTCTTATTGCATCTATACGATCGGTAATAAGTACACCGCCTTCATCCCCAGTCTGTGTGGTTAATCTTACCAACTATACAGGAATTTATAGTTTGGCAAATGTTTATATTTATATAGGTAATACTTATGTATTCACTAACTATAAACTTAACTTTTTGTAAATAGGAAGATTTACTTAATATTTCCTTCACAAGTTAGGTGACGTGCCGCCGAGGTGATTTTAGAATTCCGTTAATACTGGTAACAACTATGAACCTGGACGAGATTAGAGTTAAAATCCATAGCCCCTACACCCGCGATCGTTTACTAGCCCTTGCTTCCCTCAAGGATACCCCTCCTGAAGAGGCAGTGCCCCTCATCCTGCAACTGATAGATGACGAAAGCCTGCAAGTGCGGGCTATGGCAGTATTTGCCCTCGGACTCAAGCCCACTCCCCAATCTCTGCCCACCCTAGTCAAGATTTTGGAAACCGACCCTGACTATAGCATTCGGGCTGATGCCGCTGGTGCTTTAGGTTATCTCAGAGACCCCCGTGCCTTCACTCCCCTTCTGCGAGCCTTTTACGAAGACACGGAATGGCTGGTGCGTTTTAGTGCGGCTGTTTCCCTTGGTAACCTAGGAGACGATCGTGCTATAGAAGCCCTCCTCAGTGCCCTCAAAACCGACGAAACCCTCCTCCACCAAGCTGCCATTGCCGCCCTAGGTGAAATTGGCAACCCAGAAGCGATCGAAGCCATCCTGCCCTTTGCCCAATCCCCTGACTGGTTAACCCGGCAACGTCTTGCCGAAGCCCTAGGGAACCTCCCTTCCCCCAAAAGTCTAGCTGCTCTCAAGTACCTCGCCAAAGACCCCCATCCCCAGGTAGCCCTTGCCGCGAACCTCTCCCTTGCCAAACATCCTAAATCGTAAATCCGCCATCCCCCTGCTGTTGTGCCTTCCAGCTCTGCCAATCGAAATACAAATCTGCCAGAGTCAACCCCTCTAGATACCCCTGCACCACTTTGGCAATCCGCCCCTCCACCAACTCCATAAATGATCCCTGCCCCCGTAGTTGCCACTTCTCCCCCAATGCCCCTAGCACCTGTCCCACCGAAATCGACTGGGGAGGGAGGGTCAAGTAGTACCCCCCCCTTGTTCCCCTGATTGCCCCCACCAATCCCGCCCTACGCAAATCCAACAAAATCTTCTCCAGAAAAGCCACAGGAATCCCCCCCTCCCTTGCCAGCACCTCCGCGGACACTACCCCCCGCTCCACCAGAGCCAGCATTGCCTGCAACCCGTAAACCGATCGGCGAGAGAAACGCACAAAAAATTTTATTTAAGTACTTGACAGGGGTTGAGGGGGTGGTGCATATTAATAAAGCGCCTTTTGCGCAACCACCCAGAACCAAGACAAACAAATACACCCACCCCGTGCAAGATTGATTTAACAACAGATACAACAGCCGAGCAAGGCAAAATGGAGAGTTTGATCCTGGCTCAGGATGAACGCTGGCGGTATGCTTAACACATGCAAGTCGAACGGTGCCTTTGGGCACAGTGGCGGACGGGTGAGTAACGCGTAAGAATCTGCCCCCAGGTTCGGGATAACGGTGGGAAACCGCCGCTAATACCGGATGTGACCGGGAGGTGAAAGGCTTGCCGCCTGGGGATGAGCTTGCGTCCGATTAGCTAGTTGGCGTGGT
>JANWWT010000005.1 GCA_025055675.1 Pseudanabaenaceae cyanobacterium SKYG29 | reverse complement strand
AGAACCTTGCCCAATCGGGTAAATCAGAAACACAGCCGTAGCTGCTGCCACGGGCGCAGAGTATGCTACTGCAATCCAGGGGCGCATACCCAAGCGGTAGCTCAACTCCCACTCCCGTCCCATGTAGCAGAACACTCCAATCAGGAAGTGGAACACTACCAGCTGGTAGGGACCGCCGTTGTACAGCCACTCATCCAAGCTGTCTGCTTCCCAAATGGGATAGAAGTGCAGACCAATGGCGTTGGAAGAAGGCACAACCGCAGCCGAGATCATGTTGTTGCCGTAGAGGAGAGAGCCAGCCACAGGCTCACGGATACCGTCGATGTCAACGGGAGGAGCGGCGATGAAAGCGATAACGAAGCAGATGGTAGCAGCGAGCAAGCAGGGAATCATCAACACGCCGAACCAGCCGATGTAGAGACGGTTCTCGGTGGAGGTGATCCACTGGCAGAACTGCTCCCACAGCGAAAGACGCTCTTGGCTTCTTACTGCAGTGGTCATAGTCTTAATAATTCCTAATGACTAAATGAATTTTTGTTATGGGAGAATCCCATGGCTGTAAGTATAAGGTAAGCTCTACTGGCTGTAAAGACAATTGGGACTGTTTATTTCCTGAGAGGTAGATTAAGCCTAAAGTCAGACTGTGTGTTGACTATGTGAAATCTCCAAGGCAAATATGCGTCAGTACCAATAGGACAACTATAGTGTGGAAGTCAGTCACAGTTTGAGGCGTTTGACAAAAACCGATCGAGTGAAATCTGCCAACCTAGCCTTAGCTTCTTTGCTGATTTCTTGAGCTTTGGATTTGGTCGTGTCTTTCAGATGAATAAGGAATTCCCCTGTCTTAGCAGTCAGGTGATCTAGGCGTTCATTTACCTGTTTAACTGCCCAGAGATCAAGGTCGGCGATCTTGTCTTCTATTTTTTCTCGCCAGTTGGTCATACTTAGTTTTTCATGCGGAAGGTAATTCTGCCCTTAGTAAGGTCGTAGGGGGTTAGCTCCACTTTCACCCTATCCCCAGGCAGGATTTTAATGTAATTCTTGCGAATCTTACCAGAGATATGAGCAAGGACATTGAAACCATTATCCAGGTCAACACGAAACATAGCGTTGGGCAAAGATTCCGTAACTGTACCTTCCATCTCTATGGCATCTTGTTTGGACATGGGCAAACTCCTTCAACTAGCAACTGTATTTGCTGGGTGACTTCTTCCATAGATGGGGTACCATCTACTGGCGTAACACACCCCTTATAAAATTCTAGCAAAGGTCGGGTTTTTTCGTAGTATTCCTGTAGTCTTTGCTTGATAACTTCGATAGTATCATCAGCTCGACCCTGCTCCTGTGCCCGTTTCTGCAGACGCTTTAACAAAACTTCTTCAGGCACTTCTAGATTGATTACCAGGTCATATTTCTGCTTGATGGAGTGCAGAAATTCATTAAGCGCGATCGCTTGGGGCACAGTACGGGGAAAGCCGTCCAAAATCCAACCTGCTTGGGCATCTTTTTCTGTCAGACGCTGGGTGATAATGGCAACAACCAATTCGTCCGGTACGAGCTTACCCGCATCATTGTAGGCTTTAACTTGCTGACCCAGCTCCGTGCCATTCTTAATTGCAGCGCGGAAAATATCTCCAGGGGCAATGCGGGGAATTGACCACAAACGTGCTAGTGCTTCCCCCTGCGTCCCTTTGCCTGCGCCAGGGGGACCCATCATAATTATTCTCGGCATTATTGTTTAACCATTCCTTCGTAACGTTGGGAAATAACATAGGTGCGAATCTGATTAGCAGTTTCGATGGCAACACCTACTAGAATGAGCAGTGAGGTAGCGCCAAAACTGCTTTGCGCCAGATTACCAGAGAGTTTTTGTACCATCAAGGGCACAAGCACAACCACGCTAAGAAAGATTGCTCCTAGAAAGGTTAGACGGTTCAATACTCCTTCCAGATATTCTGTTGTGGCAGCCCCTGGCCGTTTACCTGGCACGCTTGCCCCCATCTTCTTCAAGTTTTGTGACAGCTCTACAGGATTGATAATGATGGATGAGTAGAAGTAACTAAAAGCTAGAATCAGGAGGGGATAGAGAATAATGTAGCCGATCGAGTCCTGGCGCAAAAAGTTGTTGACAAATACTGTAAAGCCAGGGTTGTTAACAGATTCAGCGAGCAGGGCTGGAATCAGGAAGAAAGAAGAGGCAAAGATAATCGGCATCACTCCCCCTTGGTTCAACCGCAGGGGTAAATAGCTCGACATTTCGCGGTAAAGTTTGCGCCCCACTTGTCGCTTAGCATAAACAATCGGAATCCGCCGTGTGCCCTCCTGTACGAATACAATGGCGACAATCATTGCCAAGAATGTCACCAACAATAGAATAAACCCCCCTGTCAAACTGGGGTCTTCTGTCACCGCCTGGATTGTGGAACCAAACGATCGGGGTAGACCAGCAGCAATACCCACAAAAATCAATAGGGAAGCCCCATTGCCAATGCCCCGCTCTGTAATCAGTTCCCCTAACCACATGACAAACATTGCTCCTGCCGTGAGGGCTACCACACAGCTAAGGGTAAAGCTGGAAATCGTCACCTCCCCTATCTGGAAGAAGGGTACACCCATATCCTTGACGGCGTTTCCCCCTTGGAGAAAGAGGGCAGTGCCTAGACTTTGAATAATGGCGATAATCAAAGCCCAATAGCGGGTGTACTGGGCGATCGTGCGTCTGCCCGCTTCTCCCTCGTTCTTTTGCAAGTTTTCTAGGGTGGGGGAGAGGGTGATAAATATTTGCATGAAGATAGAGGCGTTGATAAAGGGGAGAATTCCCAGAGCAAATACCCCTAACAGGGACAAGCCGCCCCCGGAAAAGGCATCGATGAAGTTGGCGAGGGGGCTGCCTTGGATGATATTAGCCAGTACAGACCGATCGATGCCTGGTACAGGCACAAAGTTGCCCAGGCGCACCAGAATTAAAATACCAATGGTCACTAGTAAGCGGTCCCGCAGCCCAGAGGCTTGCGCCATTTGCATGAAAATTTCTTGGGAAGTGGGGTCTTTACTGCGATTGCTTGTCATCCACCTGATTCCGTTACCTATCCTTCTATCCTACAGTAGCTAACAGCGTACAGGTACCCCCCGCCGCTTCAATTTTTGCCTTGGCACTTGCAGAAAAAGCAGCAGCGGTGACCCGTAGGGGTACAGTAATTTCTCCCCTGCCCAGGATTTTTAGGGGGCCGTCATTCTGGGTGACTATGCCGCACTCCAGTAAGGACTGCAATGTAACTTCTGTGTTGGGGGGTAGCTGGCTGAGCCGATCGACATTGACGATCGTGTACTCCTTACGGTTGATGACAGTAAAGTACTTCAACTTGGGCAGACGGCGATAGAGGGGGTTCTGTCCTCCTTCAAACCCAGGGCGTGTCGGACGACCGGAACGGGAGTTTTGTCCCCGCATACCGAAGCCGCAGCTAGCCCCCTGCCCAGCAGCAATGCCCCTGCCCTTGCGTTTCTTGGGACGACGTGACCCCTTCTGGGGTTTTAGCTCACCAATTCTCATGATTGCTCCTTATCTCTGGCAAACAGTTTGTGAATAGGAATGTCCCGCATCCGTGCTACCTCCGAAAAGGTACGGAGAGAGGCTAGGGCACTGGCAGCTGCCCGTGCATTACCCAGGGGATTGCTGGAACCCAGCTGCTTCGCCAGTACGTTCTTCACCCCTGCCAACTCTAGGACAGTGCGCACTGACCCCCCCGCAATTACACCGGTACCAGGAGAAGCGGGACGCATAATTACTTTGGCACCGCCAGCATCACCCGTGGCGGGATGGGGAATGGACAGGCTCTTTGTCAGGGGCACCTTCACTAGGTTCTTTTTGCCATCCACTACGCCTTTTTTCACAGCATTAATTACATCGGCAGCTTTACCCACGCCTACGCCCACTAAGCCCTTCTCATTGCCTACGATGACAATGGCGCGGAAGCTCAGCTTTTTACCCCCCTTCACCACCTTGGTGACCCGACGAATCTGCACTACCCGCTCTTGCCACTCCGATTCTTTGTCCGCCTTGACCCGATCGGCTTTGCGCTCTCCCCGTTTTCTGCTGCGCCGTTCCTCTTTTCCCTCTACTTCCAGGCTGCTGAGGTCGGTATCCACGTTGTTGTTGCGTTTGCGTTCTGCCATGCCTGTCTCCTAAAATTCTAAACCTGCTTCCCTAGCCGCTTCTGCTAAGGCTTTCACGCGACCGTGATAGAGATTGCCCCCCCGATCGAAGACGACTTTAGTAATCCCTTTTGCCAGTGCCCGTTGGGCAATTAGTTTGCCTACAGCGCTGGAAGCAGCACAGGTGGCAGTGGATTCCAGGTTACTGCGCAGTTCCTTTTCTAGGGTAGAGGCAGCAACCAGGGTGTGCTGGGCTACGTCGTCAATGATCTGGGCCACAATATGTTTGTGGGAACGAAATACTGCCAAACGGGGGCGATCGGGTGTGCCACTGACACGGCGGCGGATGCGTTTATGCCGTCTTTGGGTAGCAGCTTTGTGGGTGAGTTTCATACCTATTTCTTCCCTCCCTTACCTGTCTTACCTGCCTTGCGGCGGACAAACTCGCCTTTGTAGCGAATCCCTTTACCTTTGTAAACTTCTGGGGGACGCACAGCTCTAATTTTCGCCGCCACACTCCCCACCACTTCCTTGTCGATACCGTTGACGACAATCAGGGTGCCTTGGTTGACTTTCTTACCTGTGTTGTCTTCAATTTCCAGGGTGATGCCCTCAGGGGGATGGATTTCCACAGGGTGGCTGTAGCCCATGTTGAGGGTCATGACCTTGCCTGTGATGGCAGCGCGGTAACCTACCCCTTGAATTTCTAGGCGTTTCTCAAACCCCTGGGATACCCCTGTAACCATGTTATAAAGAAGGGTTCGACTCAAACCGTGCAGCTGGCGGGCAGGACGGGAGTCATCGCGGCGGTTTACCTTTACTACGCCATCCTCTTTGACAATTTCAATCAGGGGATGGAAAACCCGCTTTAGCTCCCCTTTTGGTCCTTTTACTTTTACTTCTTGCCCCGCTACCTCTACCGTTACTTTGGGCGGGATCGACACAGGGCGCTTACCAATCCGTGACATTGTGCCTACTCCTTACCAGACATAACAAAGTACTTCCCCGCCAACTCGCTTGGTGCGAGCTTCCCGATCGGTCATGATGCCCTTGGAAGTGGAGATGATAGCGATGCCTACCCCCCCCAACACCCTGGGCAAATCTTTATAGTTGGAATAGACGCGCATCCCTGGACGACTAACCCGCTGCAGTTTGTTGATCACGGGCTTGCGGTGCTTGCCATAGTACTTGAGGGAGAGGACAAGATGGCGGTCTATCCCTTCGCCTACTTCTTCGTAGTCTTCGATGAACCCCTCCTGCTTGAGTACCCGGGCAATGTTGTGGGTCATCTTGGTATAGGGGACTTCCGTTGCCTGCTGACGGGCTAAACTGGCATTGCGAATGCGGGTCAACATATCAGCGATAGTGTCGTTTACTGCCATGTTCCCCTCCTATGACTCCCGAAAGGGCATGCCCATTGCTTTGAGTAGGGCGCGTCCCTCCTCATCTGTTTTAGCAGTAGTGACGATCGAGATGTCTAAACCCCGAATCTGGTCTATGCTGTCGTAGTCAATCTCAGGGAAGATTAACTGCTCTTTAATACCTAGGGTGTAGTTACCCCTGCCGTCAAAGGCTTTGGGATTAACTCCGCGAAAGTCCCGAATGCGGGGCAGGGCAAAGTTAATCAACCGATCGAGGAAGGCATACATCCGATCGCGGCGCAGGGTGACCATCATGCCCACAGGCATCCCCGCCCGAATCTTGAAACCAGCAATCGCCTTTTTAGCCCGTGTCACCACGGGGCGTTGCCCAGTGATGGCGGCAATTTCCGCAATGGAAGATTCCAGGGCTTTGGCATTGGTGGCTGCCTCCCCTAGACCGCGATTGACCACCACTTTTTCAAATTTGGGCACCTGGTGGATGTTTTTGTACTTGAACTGCTCCATTAACTTGGGAACAGCATGTTTTTCGTAGAATTGTTGGAAACGAGTAGCCATAGTTCCTAGTAGTTAGTTGAGAATTTCGCCCGTTTTTTTCAGCATCCGCACCTTTTTCCCTTCAGGGGTATAGGTGTGACAGACACGACTGGCTGTCTTTTCCTTTTCGGAATAGAGCATGACTTTGGAACTGTGAATGGGGAATTCTTTGACAATAATTTGCCCCTGTTCCCCTTCCCGCTGGGGTTTGAGGTGTTTCGTCTTCTTGTTGACCCCCTCCACAATTACTTGACTGGTTTCGGGGAAAACCTTGAGGACTTTGCCCACCTTCCCCTTGTAACTGCCAGAAATTACTTGCACGAGGTCATCTTTTTTGACATGCATCTTGAAGCTAGTGCGATTGCCGCGGTACTTGGGCTTGGGTTTGAATTTCATAGAACCTCCGGTGCCAGGGAGATAATCTTGGTGAAGTTTTTATCCCGCAGTTCCCGTGCCACAGGACCAAAAACCCGTGTCCCCTTGGGGTTGCCATCGGGGTTGATGATCACGGCTGCGTTGTCGTCAAAACGAATGCACATCCCACTCTCACGGCGAATGGTGTTGCGGGTGCGCACGACTACTGCCCGTACTACATCGGATTTTTTCACAGGCATGTTGGGAGCAGCGTTCTTGACCGTGGCAATAATCACATCCCCCACCGTGGCATAGCGGCGGTTACTGCCCCCCAAAACCCGAATACAGAGGAGTTCCTTTGCCCCACTGTTATCAGCTACGGTCAGTCTGGTCTCCTGTTGAATCATGGCTTGCCTCCTTGGTAGTTATCTCTGGTGTGGTTTCGGGCTGTTCCGCACTCCTACGCCGATCGCGCAGTTCTACTTTGGACGATCCCAGAATTTCTATGACACGCCAGCGTTTAGTGCGGCTGAGGGGGCGGGTTTCCTGGATTCTCACCCGATCGCCCTCTTGGCATTTATTTTCTTCGTCGTGGGCTTTGTAGCGCTTGGTGCGGACGACAATTTTGCCGTACTTGGGATGGGCAGCACGGGTCTCCACGGCTACCACAACCGTCTTGTCCATTTTGTTGCTCACAACAATTCCCACTCGCTCTTTAACTGCCATGGTGTTCTCCTCCCTGGGTAGAAGCTGCCGCTAGTTTGCCCCGCTTACGGCGGCGAGCACGGCGAGAATTGGCTACGATCTCTGCGGGGGACTGGCGCTCCCGCTCTACCGTGAGCAGTTGGGCAAGGCGGTGTTTCAGGTGGGTAAATTCGTGGGGCTTCACGGGCTGCCTAGTAGCTTGGCGCAGCCGCAGGTTGAACAACTCCCGTTTGACTTTCAGGATTTCTGCCGCCAGGGCTTCTCCCTCTAGTTGGCGAGCATCTTCGATGTTAGGCAGTGCCATCTTTACTCCTCCCGTTTGATGAAGCGAGTTTTCATGGGCATCTTAGCTGCAGCCAGACGGATGGCTTCCTTAGCTACTTCTTCACTCACACCAGCAATTTCAAACATGACTCTGCCTGGCTTGACCACTGCTACCCAGAATTCCGGTGCCCCTTTGCCCGAACCCATGCGGGTTTCAGCGGGACGCTTGGTTACTGGTTTATCAGGGAAAATCCGAATCCAGATTTTGCCCCCCCGTTTGATGTAGCGGCTCATGGCGCGGCGCGCGGATTCAATTTGGCGGGAAGTAATCCATGAGGGTTCCAGGGCTTGCATGGCGTATTCGCCAAAGTCCACTTCGTTGCCCCGGGTGGCAGCACCGCACATCCTGCCCCGCTGTTGTTTCCTAAACTTAGTGCGCTTGGGACTTAACATGGTAATCTATCCTTCTGCTCCAGAACGGTCTTCAAATTGCGGTCGGTTTTTCCGCTTCGATCGGCGGGGCTGTTGTCCCGGCGGGGGCAGTTCTTCCCGACCAGGCATGATCTCTCCCTTGAATATCCACACCTTGACACCAATGATGCCGTAAATGGTGCGGGCAGTTTTGTAGTCGTAGTCAATATCGGCTCTGAGGGTATGCAGGGGGACACGCCCTTCCCTCACCCACTCCGATCGGGCAATTTCTGCGCCGTTTAAGCGCCCACTGATTTGTACCTTGATGCCTTGCACCCCTGCCCGCTGTGCCCTTTGAATGGCTTGACGTACCACCTTCCGAAAAGCTACCCGCCGTTCAATTTGTTGTACGATATACTCGGCAATCAGGGGAGCTTCCGCATCAACGCGGGTGACTTCTACCACATTAATGCGGATTTGACTGGTACCCGATCGCTCTAGGCAGTACTCCGCTTTTTTGCTGGCGAGAAATTTCATTAAACCTTGGCGCAGTTGATCGATACCAGCTCCCCCCCTGCCCACTACCACGCCAGGGCGGGCAGTACGGATTTCTATATCTGCTTGGTCGGCTTTGCGTTCGATGTAAATTTGGGCAATACCCGCTGCACTCAGGGTCTTGGTGATGTAACTGCGGATGTAAAAGTCTTCTTCCACCAGCGTGGCGTAGCGCTCCCCTTGGGCAAACCATTGGGAGAGGTGGGGGCGAATAATTCCCAAGCGCAGCCCGTTGGGATTAACCTTCTGTCCCATTGCTCTCCTCCTCCATAGGTTTGACCACGATCGTGATGTGACAAGTAGGCTTACGGATGGGGTAGGCACGCCCCTGGGCACGGGCACGGAAACGGCGCAGGCTGGGTCCCATGTCGGCATAGGCTTGGCTAATCATCAGTTTGGTTTTGTCCATACCATTGTTGTGTTCGGCGTTAGCCACTGCCGAGCGCAGTACCTTGGTCACCACATCACAGGCACGATAGGGCATGAACTCCAGAATAATTAGCGCTTCACGATAGCTTTTGCCGCGAATTTGGTCCAACACCCGCCGAACCTTGTTGGGAGACATCCGAATGTATTTCGCCACAGCGGGCACTTCGTTTTCTGCTAGGAGCATGGGCTACCTCTTTGCTTTTTTATCCGCTTTGACATGACCCCGATAGGTGCGGGTAGGGGCAAACTCCCCTAACTTATGCCCTACCATCTGGTCAGTGATGTAAACTGGCACGTGTTGCTTGCCATTGTGGACTGCAATTGTATGGCCAATCATTTCAGGCACGATCGTGGATGCCCGTGACCAAGTCTTAATCACCTGTTTTTCGCCTTTGGCGTTGAGCTTTTCGATTTTGCTCAGCAGGTGGTCTGCTACAAACGGTCCTTTTTTGAGGGATCTCGACATTCTTTCCTACCTCCAAACTCTAGGCACTGCGTCCGCCCTTGCCCCGCTTAGATGCCTTGCGGCGACGACGGACAATCAAAGCATCACTGGGTTTGCCTTTTTTGCGGGTTTTATAGCCCAGGGTGGGCTTACCCCAAGGGGTAACAGGGGAGGGGCGACCAATGGGACAACAACCTTCGCCACCACCGTGGGGGTGATCCACTGGATTCATGGCTGAACCCCGCACTACGGGTCTTCTACCCCGCCATCTAGTCCGCCCTGCCTTACCCAAGCTTTCATTACTGTGGTCAGTATTGCCTACTTGACCGATCGTGGCGTAACATTCCCGCCGCACCATGCGCACTTCTGTAGAAGGCAACTTCAGGGTGACGTAATCCCCCTCCTTGGCGGCAATTTGCACCCCTGACCCCGCCGATCGGGCTAGTTGACCACCCCGCCCGGGATACAACTCCACGTTGTGCACGATCGTGCCTAGGGGAATAGCGTAGAGGGGCAGAGCGTTGCCAACCTCGAAGGGGGCATTTTCCCCTGCCATAATCGTTGCCCCCACCGCCAAACCCTTGGGATGGAGAATATAGCGTTTTTCCCCATCTTCGTACTGCACCAGGGCAATGCGGGCACTGCGGTTGGGGTCATACTCAATAGCTATGACCTTCGCCGGCATGTTGCGCTTGTTGCGTTTGAAGTCAATAATCCGATAGAGACGCTTGTGCCCACCGCCGCGGTGCCGACAGGTAATGACACCCCGATTATTACGCCCCTTCTTGCGATGGAGACTGATGACTAGGGATTTCTCTGGCTTGGATTTGGTAATCTCCTCGAAGGAAGCCAACTGTACCTGGCGAGTACTGGGAGTGTAGGGCTTCAAAGGACGGACTGCCATAATTACACCTCAGGGAATAGGTTGATACTGTTGCCGCTAGCTAAGGTCACGATCGCCCGTTTGTACTGGGGACGGTGCCCCGCAAAGCGACCAACCCGTTTTGCCCTGGGGGGCAGATTGTGGGTGTTGACCTTAGTCACCTTGACATTAAAAAGAAACTCGATCGCTGCTTTGATCTCATACTTATTAGCGGTGGGGTCCACCTCAAACGTGTACTTATTGCTCTCTAGCAGGAGCGTTGCCTTCTCGTTGACCAGGGGACGATGGATAATATCAGCTAGCCGCCGTTGGTCAAACTCCGTCTGTACCTTTCTACCCATGGGCCACCTCCTTGGTGGGTTCGTAAGTCTGTTTAATCACATCCAGGGAAGGGACAGTGATCACAATCTTGTCCGCATTGAGGATGTCGAAAATATTTAACTGGTTCGCCCGCAGGGAGACAAGGTTGGCGATATTCCGTGCCGATAGGATTACCGCTTCGGGGGTTTCGTGCAAAATCATCAATGCCTTTTGTTTCGGTGCCAAACCCCACCGTTGTAGGGCTGCTGCTAGTTCCCTGGTCTTGGGCTGGGGCAGGTGTTCACTGAAATCCGTTACCACCACAAAATCAGCAATCCGACTCATTAAAGCCGTGCGCAGAGCTAAGCGCCGCTCCTTCCTGTTCATATTGATAGAGTAATCCCTGGGCTTGGGACCAAAAATCACACCGCCACCGCGCCAGAGGGGAGAGCGCGTAGAACCTGCCCTCGCTCTGCCAGTCCCCTTTTGCCGCCAGGGTTTGCGTCCACCCCCCCTAACTTCCGCCCTAGTTTTGGTACAGGCGGTGCCTTGCCGCGCATTGGCTAGCTGGCGGTTAAGGGCACGATAGACCAAATCCCTCGCTGTGTGGGGCTTAGCCACCGTCAGGGAAAAAGCTACCTCCCCGATCGTTTCCCCCTGCCAATTCTTAATTGCTAACATGGATACCTCCTACTGACCCTGCTTAGGGCGACCGACTAGTTTAGCGGGTACAACACTGACTAAGCTGCCGGGCTTACCAGGTACTGCTCCCTTGATAATTAGAAGATTCTTTTCCACATCTATATCCACTAGGGTGAGCTTTTTGACAGTGACTCGCTTACCGCCCATGCGACCTGCCATACGCATACCAGGAAAAACACGACCGGGAGTAGTGCCAGCCCCTACGGAACCTGGCAGCCTGTGGTTTTTCGACCCGTGGGACATGGGACCGCGTCCAAAGTGGTGGCGCTTTTGATAACCGGCAAACCCCCGCCCAATACTGGTGCCAATCACATCAATTAGCTGACCTACCTGGAACTGGCTGACATCAAGGGCTTGACCCAACTTGTACTGGCTGGCATCTGCTACGCGGAATTCCCGTAAGTGCCGCACTGGTTCCACCCCCGCCTTCTGTAAGTGTCCCTTTTGTGGGCGATTGAGATTTTTTTCCTTGATCGCCCCGTAACCTAGCTGGATCGAGTTGTAACCTTCCTTCTCGATCGTTTTAATTTGGGTAATCGGACATGGACCAGCCTGCACCACAGTCACAGGGACAGCATTGCCCTCACTGTCAAAGATTTTGGTCATGCCCAGCTTTGTGCCGAGAATCCCGACAGCCATTGTCTTCACCTTTTGCTATAACTAGGAATACCTACCTAAGTAAGTTGTGTCCTTGACTTAGACAGCGGGCAGGTATAGTGCCAACTGGTCCAGTATCAATTTGCGACACTTTCCTAGTCTAACAGGAAACGCCCAAGGCTGTCAAATGCTTTTTAGCGGGACTTGACCAAATTTTCGCGGGGGTTAAAGGACTGCACACGCATTAGCTGTTCGTAGAGTTCCCGTTCACGGGCAGTAGGATTCTTAGGTACAACAATGGCAATTTCTGCATACTGGTCGCCGTAGGTACCGTCGCCTTTGGGGAAACCCTTGTTAGCTAGCCTGAGCTGCTGTCCGGACTGTACGCCAGGGGGAACAGTCAATTTCACCACCCCACTGAGGGTAGGCACTTCTACCTGCGCCCCTAGGACTGCCTCGCTGGGAGAAATTTTTAGTTTGCAGTACACATCATAGCCATCAAGGGTAAAGAAGGGGTGGGGCTGCAAAACAATCTTCAAGTAAAGGTCACCGCCGTTAGCCCCCTGTCCCCGTAACCGAATTCTCTGCCCTGACATCACCCCCGCCGGCATATTCACTTCTAGGGAACGCCCATCCGCCAGACGAATCCGTTCTCTCCCCCCTTGGTAAGCCCGATCGAGGGGCAGATTAAGGATTGCTTCTTCGTCACGGCGTAGGTTGGTGGGGGGTCTATATTCCGTGTAGCGGGAGGACGAACCTGGAGTGCGGAAGCGCCCCAGTAACTGGTCAACAAACTCTTGAAAATCGCTGTATTGGCTAAAGTCAATATCCTCAAAGGGATCAACTCCCACGCCGCTAGGGGCACGACCAGTAGGCGCACCCTGGAACCCCCCCTGCCGCCAATACTGCCCAAACCGATCGTATTGTTGCCGTTTGACAGGGTCAGAGAGAACTTCGTAGGCTTCACTGACATCTTTGAACTTTTCTTCTGCTGCCTTGTCCCCAGGGTTAACATCCGGATGATACTTACGCGCCAGCCGCCGATAGGCACGTTTAATTTCTTCAGTTGTTGCCGTGCGGGGCACACCAAGGATGTCGTAGTAGTTGCGGAAGTTCTGCATTGCGCCTGTCGAGACCTAGCGACTAGTTTAGATCATAGCCCAAAGGCAAAATAGCCCCCTGTCGAGAAACCCGTACTACTTGACAGCCCGCCACCCCCACCCTACAATCTATCTATAACAAATGTTCGATATAAAAAGAATGCCTAAGGTAGTGGATCACGGTGCCTATCGGCGGGAGTTGTTGGGGCAGTGTCTCAAGTTATTTGCTGCCAAGGGCTACGGCAGTTTGACCATGCGGCAGATTGCTGAGCATTTGGGGATTTCCACGGGTACCTTGTATCACTACTTTCCTAGCAAGGAAGCCTTGTTTGAGCAGTTACTCGACCATGTATCGGGGGAGCACATAGAAAAAGCGATGCCAGAGATTTTGGCAACTGCGGATGTGCGCACTAGGATTGTCCGTCTATTCCACCACATCACTTGCCACGAGGAAGAATGTCAACAGGAAGCGTTAATCTTTCTCAATCATTTGTTTTCTTCTAACCGAGAGGAGGTGAGGAAGGTCTATGCCAAGGTAAACGAGCGCTATCGGCAGGCAGCCAAGGCAATTGTCCAGTTAGAGGATGAAGACTTAGCTAATTTATTGTCCTGTCTGATCGATGGTTTGGTGATCAACAGAATCTACGACAACACGATCGATTATCAAAGGATTGGTGCCATCTTGGGGGAAATGTTGGCAGTCTATTTGCAGCACAGAAGAGAGCGGGAGGAGAGGCAGCAATGCACAAACTATGGTTGACAGGGACGACTGGTGTTACCGTTGTAGCAGCGATCGGTCTGGCAGTCTTTTATTTTGCCCCTCGACCCCAGACGGTTGTTGCCAGTGTAGCGGCAGAACCAGTGCAAGTGGTAGCCCTAGGCAGACTGGAACCAGAGTCAGGCATTATCAATGTTGCCGTGCCTAACTTTTTGGCTAACGATCGGGTAGCAGTTTTGCGGGTGAAAGAGGGAGACAGGGTAGCAAGGGGGGATGTGATTGCTTTATTAGACAGCCACAGTCGTTTGCAATCCTTGCGGGAAAAAGCCCTAAGGCAGGTGGAGGTAGCAAGGGCGAAATTGCGCCAGGTGCAGGCAGGGGCAAAAAAATCGGAAATCGAGGCGCAGGCGGCAGAGATTGAACGTTTACAAGCTCAGTTGGCGGGCGAGTTGGCAGAACAGCAAGCTACCCTAGCCCGTCTAACCGCAGAGGTACAAAATGCCCAGATTGAGTATGACCGCTATCGTGCCCTGGTGCAAGATGATGTAGTTTCCCAATCCATCGCTGACAATAAATTGCTAACTTTACAGACTGCTAAAGCCAACCTGGAGCAGGCAAAATCCGCGCGTCAACGCTTGATTCAGACGCTACGGGCACAAATTGCGGAAGCAGAAGCCACAAAAAGACGGATTGCGGAAGTACGTCCTGTCGATGTGGCAGTAGCACAAGCGGAACTGCAAGAGGCACAGGCCAATCTCAAGCAGATAGAGACTGACTTGGAGTTGAGCATAGTACGTGCGCCCGTGGGGGGAGAGGTTTTGAAAATCCATACCTACCCTGGGGAAGCAGTTAGTCAGCAGGGCATTGTGGAGTTGGGGAGTACCGATTGGATGGTGGCAGTGGCAGAGGTCTATCAATCGGACATTGGGCGGGTAGCCCTTGGTCAGAAAGCCACAGTTACGGGGGAAGCCTTTAGGGGTTCAGTGCAGGGGCAAGTGACAGCCATTGGTTTACAAGTCGATCGGCAGAGTATCCTCAGCGCCCAACCGGGGGAAAAATTGGACCGGCGGGTGATTGAAGTAAAAGTTACCTTGGATGAAGCAGGGAGTAAAAAAGTACGACATCTCAACAATTTGCAGGTGGTAGTAGCAATTGCGCCATGAGGGAAAAGATAGTCACCATGTGGCAGTGGGGCAAAAAACGGGTAGAGGAGTGGTGGCAATTAGTTCTAGTCACAATTGAGTTAATCATTAGTCCCCACCAAAGGACAAAGCGGGAAAAGTTTGCTGCTACCTTCGCCAGAATCGACGTTGTCCCGATCGTGGAAGCACTCACAGATTTTTTAGGAGACTTACCTTTATGGTTTTACTGAAGACAGACTGCCGCCCTAATTTCTTCACCAAGTGGCTTAAGCGCACCCCTGTCGCTTGGTTGCAACTGATGCGGGAAAAAAACCGCCTGTTAGTGGCGATCGCGGGCATCACGTTTGCGGATTTTTTGATGTTTATGCAGTTGGGCTTTCAGGATGCTCTCTATGACAGTTGTCGCACTCCCTACCAAGCCCTAGATACTGACATTGTTTTAGCCAGTTCCGACTACAAAACCATCGCTAGGACAGAAAGTACGTTCCGCAGCAGGCTCTATCAAGCCCAAGGGATACCGGGGGTAAAGTCGGTCACCCCAGTGTACTTAGACGTAGCTAAGTGGCGCAATCCCCTCACGAGAGAAGCCCGTACCATCCTGGTGTTTGGTGTCAATCCTGACCACGCTCCCTTCCTTGACCCTGAGATTAAAGCCAATCTACATAAAGTTCGTCCCCTCAATGCTTTGCTATTCGATCGGGCAAGTCGATCGGAGTTTGGTCCCATCCCACAAATGTTTAGTCAACAAAGGACAGTGCAAACTGAACTAGGAGTTCGGTTAGTAACTGTGACTGGTTTATTTTCTCTGGGGGCTTCCTTTGCCTTTGATGGCAATGTGATTGTCAGTGACACGACGTTCCACAACATATTTCCCAATCGCCACCCCGATCGCATGGATTTGGGGTTAATCCGTTTGCAGCCAGGGGCGGATGTCAAAAAGGTGCAGGCACAACTGCGGCAATTCTTACCCCCGGAGGTGCTGGTGTTAACCAAGGCAGAAATGGCGGAAGTGGAGGTAAGGTATTGGGCAGAATCCACACCGATCGGTTTTATTTTTGGTTTGGGGGTGGGAATTGGTTTTGTCGTGGGAGTGGCAATTGTGTATCAAATTCTGTACTCCGACGTAGTTGACCATCTATCCGAGTATGCCACCCTCAAAGCAATGGGTTACTCCAACCTGAGTTTGTTGTCCATCCTTTTCCAGGAGGCACTACTGTTAGCAGTATTGGGCTACATCCCCAGTTTGTTTATTTCCATCGGATTTTATCAACTGACCAGAATTGCTACATTTTTGCCGATGGGCATGAGCTTAGCCAAGGCTAGTTTAGTTTTTGGTTTGACAGTGCTTATGTGCCTGAGTTCTGCTGCTATCTCTTCCCAGAAATTACTGGCCGCTGACCCCGCCGATATTTTTTAGGAGAGGGAGATATGGGCGCTACTACACCCATAATTGCTATACGCAATTTACATCATTACTTTGGGACAGGTGAACTCAAAAAACAAGTCCTACAGGATATTTGCCTAGAGATTTATCCAGGGGAAATCGTCATTCTTACGGGTCCTTCTGGCTCAGGCAAGACAACTTTGTTGACCTTAGTAGGGGGATTGCGATCGGTACAAGCAGGGAGTTTACAGATTTTAGGGGAAGAAATGCTAGGTGCTCCTCCCCAGAAATTAATTGCAGTCAGGCGCAATATTGGCTACATTTTCCAGGGTCACAATCTGTTGAGTTTTCTGTCAGCTAAACAAAATGTACGCATGGCACTGGAGTTACATGACCGAGAATTTTGCCAAGACATGGATGCCAAAGCAATTGCCATGTTGGAACAGGTGGGATTAGGGCAGCGGGTTGACTACTATGTAGAGCAATTATCAGGGGGGCAAAGACAGAGAGTAGCGATTGCCAGAGCCTTGGTAGCACAGCCTAAAATCGTTTTAGCGGATGAACCGACGGCGGCTTTGGATAAAAAATCAGGACGAGACGTGGTGACGATTATGCACAAACTAGCGAAGGAAAGGGGCAGCGCTATTCTGCTCGTTACCCACGACAATCGCATTTTAGACATAGCCGATCGGATTATTCACATGGAAGATGGCAAGATTACAGCAGGGGGTTAGATAGTCTAGGATAGAGGGTGACACAAGGAAAGGTAGGGGAATGAACACAGAACTGGAAGGGCGGGTCAGGGAATTACTCCAGAAACATGCCCAGCGGGTGGATTTTTTAGTGGTACGGCTAGAGCAATCCCAGGGTACTAATATTGTCCTGCGCAGTGGCAAGGTGGAAACCCTCAGTACGGGTACCAGCATTGGCGGACAGATACGTGCCTGCTGCAGAGGTGGCTGGGGTTTTGCCAGCTTCAATGACCTAGAGACCTTACCCCAAAAGCTAGAACAGACGATCGAGGCAGCTCGCTGGCTAGGACAAGGAGAGACCCACCTAGCCCCTGTAGCACCAGTACAAGCAGAGGTACAGCTCACCCCCCCCAATGGTGAAATTACTTTAGCCCAGAAACTGGAACTATGTCAGCACTATGACTCCCTGTTGTGGCAGCCCCACATCAGCAGTACCACTGTCCGCTACGGTGATAGTAGTCAAACTGTGCTAATCATCACTTCCGAGGGTACCAGCATCAAACAGTCCTGGTCGGATTGGGAAATGCGGTTTGCTGCCACCGCCCGTGGGGGGGAACAGGTCCAGACTGCCAGAGAAACGATCGGTTCCCGCCACTCCTTCACTGATCTAGTCAACTACGACAACTCAGTGATTAAATGTGCTCAAAGGGCAGCGGCTGCCTTGCAATTCCCCATGATCCAGGGGGGCACCTATACGGTGGTAATCGACCCCATCCTAGCGGGATTATTTGTCCACGAAGCCTTTGGCCATCTATCAGAAGCGGACATGGTCTATGAAAATCCCGACATGCTAGAAGTGATGACGATCGGGCGGAAATTTGGCTGTGATGACCTACAGATATTTGACGGCGCTGCCCCCCTTGGGGATGGCAAGATTCATCGGGGGAGTTATGCCTACGACGACGAGGGAGTTCCTGCTACCGTCACGCAACTAATCAAGGATGGGGTATTAGTGGGCAGGCTACATTCCCGCGAAACAGCTGGCAAACTAGGGGAACAACCCACTGGCAATGCCCGTTGTTTAGACTACCACTATCCGCCCATCGTGCGCATGACCAACACCTGGATTGGCAGGGGTACAACTCCCGTAGCAGACCTGATGCATGACATTCCCCTGGGAGTCTATGCTGCCAACTGGAAGGGGGGTATGACCAACGGTGAGATGTTCACCTTTACGGCAGGGGAAGCCTGGATGATCCGCAACGGCAAGCTAGCAGAACCAGTAAGGGATGTGACCCTCTCTGGCAATGTGTTTCAAACCCTCGCTGATATTGAAGCGATCGGGGATGACTTCCACTGGGATGAGTCGGGCGGTTGCGGCAAAGGGGGACAAAATGGACTGGCAGTGGGGTGTGGTGCCCCCAGCTTGCGCATCCGCAATGTCGTGATCGGCGGAACATCTGCCTAGAGGGGGTGGCTAGGTTACTACCACAGGATGCGTTACAAATCTTAAAAATTTATTAAAGTCGAACTAAGCTTTCTGAGGTGTGTATGGCTCCTATCTTCACCCCTGAGTTCAACCAATTTGCTGTCATAACGGCTACCCAGGCCTGGTCTCTCTTTTTCTCCGTCAGTCAAAACGACAAGCACCTAGGGGAAGACCCTATGATTGGACGCTACTTTACAGTCGGTCTATTGGGCATGGTGGTAGCAGGTATTGTGGAAGTCTTTCTGAGTGCCTAGTGATTATACTGCCCCTGGCTAGGTGTGTTCTGACCCTACGTTACTCTGTTCCGATGATGGGCGCACTACTCCCGATCCTAGTGTGGTCTTTCCCTAGTTTTGCGTCTGTGGTGGAATTGCGGCAACAGGGGTTAGAGTATCGCCGCCAGGGACGATGGCAGGAGGCAATTGAGGTCTTACAACGATCGGTAGAACTGGCTCCCCAGGATGTCACGGGCTATGTCATTTTGGGCTGGACACAACACTTGGCGAAGCGATCGGGGGCAGCTGATACCCTGTGGCAGGCTTTGCGGTTGGACATGTGGGCAGTGGAGGCAGCGAATGCCTTGGGAATTGTCTATCTGACAGGAGGGCAGTTACAGTCGGCTGTGTTAGTACATAGTTGGGCGGCGGTGATCAAACCCCAGAATGAGATTGCCCACTACAACCTATGTTTGGCTTATCAGAGATTGGGATTACTAGATTGGGCACTTGCCCACGGGGAAAGGGCAATGGAGTTAGAACCCTATAATCCCCACCCGATCGTGGCTGTGGCTTTGGTCTACTGGGCAATGGGGGAGACAAGTCGTGCCCTAGATTTGTATCGGGTAGCAGCAGCTTTGGATGGGGGGTACCAGGATGCTAGTCATCTTGCGCATTTAGCCGATGCGGGTTTTAGCCAGGGGCAAATTAGGCTTGTGGAAATGCTCCGTCGTCAACTATTTCCCTAGAAGGACATGTTCATCTCTTGTTCTTTCTTAATCTTGTTAGCAACACCCCGCAACACCCCATTGATAAAGCGAAACCCATCCTCTGTGCTATAGCGTTTAGCCAGTTCTACTGCCTCGTTGATAGCAACCTGGGGCGGAATATCCAAATGGCGCATTTCCGCAGTAGCAATCCGCAATAATGCCTGGTCAATGTGGGAAAGACGATGCATCTGCCAGCCTTCTAGGCAGGAGTTGAGGAGGTTGTCCAGTTCTGCACGGTGTTGATGGATAGTCTGCAAAATTAGTACGGCATATTCCCGTGTATCCGCCTGCCGCGAGACCTGAATCAACTCTGGAAAATCCAGGGCAACTCCCACGCGATTGATAGCAGTTTCCGTCAGATCAATTGCGGCTTGTATCAGTGCCCGTACCGATTCTAGGTCAGCAGCTCGTAGTTCGCTGGCGAGTAATTTTTCCTGCCCCCTACTTAGCTCCGCCCCTGCCGTGGTGAGCATTTCCTTGACTTCCTCCTGCAACGATCGGACAGCCGCCAACACCATGTCTTCGATCGTTTTTGCCTCCAGATTTTGGGGCTGGGTAGGGAGCTGGCTCATACTTAAAAGAGCTAGTTCGCGGGAAAGACGGCGCGCTTGCATACAATATTTTGATGGTAAACTCGCATATCCTACCAAATTATTTTGCTGCCATGACTCAAGTATTCCAAGCCACAATTCACCATCGGGGGACAACCTATATAGTTCCCGTGCCCGCTGATCAGACCATTTTGGATGCCGCCAACGCGCAGGGGTTAAATCTGCCCTGTTCCTGCTATGCGGGAGTTTGTACCACCTGTGCCGCTCAATTGCTCAAGGGAGAAGTAGACCAAAGTCAAGGCATGGGCATGGGAGGGATGGGAGCGGAACTCGACGCTAAGGGCTATGTTCTCCTCTGTGTATCCTACCCTAAATCCGACGTGGAAATTCTGACAGAAAAAGAAGAAGAAGTCTATACAATTCGCTTTGGGCGGATAGAAAAATGACCTATGTTTATCTTTTGCGTCACGGGATTGCCATCGATCGGGAGTTATGTCCCCATGACCAGGAGCGAGCCCTGACGGAAGAGGGGCGGCAAAAAACCAGCAGGATCGCCGGGAAGCTTTCCCAGTTAGGGTTACAGGCAGATTTAATCCTCACCAGTCCTCTAGTCCGTGCCTACCAAACAGCGGAGATTGTAGCAAGTTGCCTAAAGCAAACACCGATCGAGGTCGTCCAGTGGTTAGCCCCGGAGGGGAGTTTTGCTGCATGGGAAGCCTGGCATGCATCCCACAAAGAGGTAGAGTCAGTGTTTCTGGTGGGGCATGAGCCTGACCTGTCCAGTTGGGCGGAGCTGATGACATGGGGGCAAGTGAGTGGCAATATCCTCCTCAAAAAAGCGGGGTTAATTGGTTTAGTTACCTATCGTGACCAACCTCTACAAGGTAATTGCACTCTCTTCCTCCTATTGCCCCCTAAAATTCTTTTAAGTTTGTAGAAGTATTTCGTCTTTTAGGCAGCAATTACAACCCCTCTTTTTTGATCCCAAACTCAATTTGTGAGCATCTAAAGGTGCTGTAAAATTTAATGCACTAACAAGCAAATTTCGGCTTGTTTTTTGTGCCTATGAGTTAAACTGAGAGAGCAACATTAGACCAGGTAACAATGACTGCTGCTGCAACTGTCAAAAATGAAGTCAAAGATTTATCGTTAGCACCTTTAGGGAAAAAGCGGATTGCTTGGGCAGGGCGAGAGATGCCTGTGCTGCGTCAGATTCGGGACAGGTTTGCCCAGGAAAAACCCCTGCAGGGCATTCGTATTTCTGCCTGCTGTCATGTCACCACTGAAACTGCCAATCTCGCCCTCACTCTCCAGGCAGGGGGAGCTGATGCCCTCTTGATTGCTAGCAACCCCCTCTCTACCCAGGACGACGTAGCTGCCAGCCTGGTAGTGGACTACGGTATTCCCGTTTTTGCCATCAAGGGAGAGGACAACGCTACTTACCACCGTCATGTGGAAGTCGCTCTCGATCACCATCCCCACATCATCATCGACGATGGGAGTGATGTCACCACAGCGCTAGTGCGGAGTCGCGCCCACCAAATTGCGGAAATCATTGGTACTACAGAAGAAACTACGACAGGGCTTGTCCGCCTGCGGGCAATGTTAGCCGATGGTGTACTTACTTTCCCTGCCATTGCCGTCAATGATGCCGAGACTAAACACTTTTTTGACAACCGCTACGGCACAGGGCAATCTACAATTGATGCTATCATGCGTGCCACTAATATTCTCCTAGCAGGCAAGGTCATAGTAATAGCGGGTTATGGCTGGTGCGGCAAAGGGGTAGCCCTGCGGGCAAGGGGTTTAGGCGCAAATGTGATTGTGACTGAGGTAGCGCCTGTGCGTGCCCTAGAAGCGGTGATGGACGGCTTTCGCGTAATGCCCATGCTAGAGGCAGCCAGGGTAGGGGATGTATTCATCACAGTTACAGGCAACAAACACGTCATTCGCCGCGAACATATGGAGGTAATGAAGGATGGTGCGATCATCTGCAACAGTGGGCACTTTGACGTGGAGATCGACCTCGTAGCTCTCCAGGAGATGAGCAAGACTGTGCAAACTGTCCGCCCCTTTGTGCAGGAATATGTCCTAGCTGACAAGAGTTTGATTGTGCTAGGAGAAGGTCGCCTAGTTAACCTAGCTGCTGCGGAAGGTCATCCCGCTAGTGTCATGGACATGAGTTTTGCTAACCAAGCCCTCGCCGCTGAATACCTGGTCAAGAACAAGGGCAAACTCACCCCTGGCGTCATCCCTGTCCCGCCAGATGTGGACCAAGAAATTGCTCGCCTTAAACTACAGGCAATGGGTATTACTATCGATACTATGACCCCCGAACAGGTTGCCTACGTTAACTCCTGGACAGAGGGCACATAATTTCTGGGGGTAGAGTTGTTCTTCCCCTGGATTCTGAGGAAAGTCACTACCAACCCGATCGCCAGTACCATCCCCACGATCGTTAACACTACAAACAGCCAATTATTACCATCACTTTTTTTCACCTGGGGGGGCGGGGGGGGAGGAGTATAGGGAGCAATGGGGTCAGCGGGCATACCAGCAGCGATCGCTTCTGCCTGGATAGCTTGGGCAATTTCTGCCACCTCATCTTCGTCGGTTTTTTCCTGCAAAATGGTGAGGTCTTCCTGGTCAGGTTCTGTGTCGGCGGATTCCACAAAAGGGCCGAAGAAGCAGCGCAGTAGCCCTACACTGATATTGTCATGCCCATTGAGGGCGTTTGCCTGGGCGATCAATACTTTACAAGCCTCTTCCAGGGGGATATTCCGCTGCAAAATTGGTTGCAGGTGACTCTCAGCAATATAGTCAACCCGATCGTAGTCACTCAAACCATCGGAACAGAGGAGGAACAGGCAATCTTCATCGATGATAAAGCGCTGAATGCGTGGTAGGAGGACACTAGAGGGGCGGGTTCCCAGGGCTTGGATCAAAGCCCCTGCGTCTAAACGTTGGGCGGAATAGGGATAGAAGCTGTAGCCTAGAACTGTTTCCCGTGTCGCCACATCGTCATCAGCAGTAATTTGATAGTGCTTGTTCCTACCGATCCAATAGGCCCGACTGTCTCCTACATGCACAATGTACACTTCGTGGGGAGCACGTCCCTGGGGACTGGGTACCACTGCCATCACTAGGGTTGTCCCCATGCGCCGCTGCCCTTGCCGTTGTTGTTGGTCGTTAAGGGCAACGATTTGGTCGTTGGTAACTTTAACAATCTTATCAAGCTGGGTGATAAAAGCTTGGGCAGAGAAAGGTTCCGTATCCTGTTCTACTTGGTGCAGGAGAGTGTTAAGCATTCTAGTAATAGTTTTAATCGCTGTACTACTAGCTACTTCTCCCCCTTCATGCCCCCCCAAGCCATCACAAATAATCAGCACACGGTTCCGTAGCCCTTCCACCTGGGGTTGATCGAGCATGGGATAACAGGCATCTTCATTGTGGTCACGGCGCAAGCCTATATCGGTGATGCCAGCAATCCGTATCGTCATGGGGTCAGCCTGGGCAAGGTCAGAGGCTAGGCGATCGAGATGGGCAATGGCTGTTTCTAGGGTGGCTCCTGGGCACTGTAATGCTGCCAACCAGTGGTCTAGTTCCTCGGCAATTTCTGCTTGACAGTTGGCGATGAGGGGGGCAAGACTTTCCCCCAGTTGGCATAGAGAATAGTCCCGCTCATCGATCGTCAGTTCCACCAACTGTACCCAGCAATCGCGAACACGCAAATTGGCTAGATCAAGGAGGGAACTACTGACCTGCAATTCGTTAAAGGGCTTCCATAGTTTACAAATTTGCCAGAGCCAATTGACTTGGCGCAGGGGCTTTGCCTCACTCCATGCTTCCCCAATACTAGGCAGGAGCTGTCCCCGTTCGTCGAGGGGGGAATTTTCTAAAATTAAAATACTGTCATGGTGCCGCGGTTGCAGGAGGGCATAGGGTTTGGGCAAATGGAGGAGATAACGGGTTAGTTTTAGATACTTAATTGCCAGCTCTGTCAGTTCTTCGGGCATCTCTGGCATGCTGTACATTTTAGTATCCAAGACAACCTTGTCTTCCACCACGCGATAACGGTTCTCAATCAGAGCGCCAGGGGGATAGACTTCACTATTTAGCCCCGCCGCCCATAGGAACTGGTTAGGGATGATGGTAGGTTGTTCTTCCGTAGTAAACATAAGTGCTTGGGCTGCCCGAAGATGGCTACTACCCTAAGTTTATAGCAACCTGGTCGCCCATGCTAGGATGACTTTAAGATTGACAACAGGGAGGCATGAATTTCACTGAGCGCCAACTCACCACTAGGGAACAGCAGGTACTCTCAGCGATCGTGCAGCGCTACGTTGAGACAGCAGAACCTGTGGGGTCTAAGGTGTTGTCGGAAATTTACACCCTCAATGCCAGCCCCGCCACTATTCGCAGTGTTATGCACAATCTCGATCGCTGTGGGCTCCTTTACCAACCCCATACCTCTGCCGGGCGTGTACCCTCGGAATCGGGGTACCGGGTGTATGTAGATAGTTTGCTGCCCCCCTTGGAGGGACTAAAAGCTGAGTTAGAACGCTTTATGCTAGCACAATTGCCTCCCAGTCCCAGCAATGAACAGTTACTAGAGCAGGTTGCCCAACTGTTAGCCAAAATCTGCGGTTGTATTGCCATTGTCACTACCCCTGAACGTACTCCCGATCGTGTGCGCCAGGTGCAGTTAGTCTCCCTCGATGCCCAGAAAGCCCTGTTAATTTTAGTCACCTCCACCCTGCAAACGGACTCTGTACCTGTCGAGTTCAACAGCGAAATGGGAGACTTGCTAGAGGTACTCAACAATTTCCTCAATGCCCAGTTAAAAAATCGTTACTGTAACGCTCTCCTGCCAATCAACTGGGCAGATATTCGCTGTCAGGTTGAGGACCATATCCGCAGTCTGGAGAATTCCCTAGAAATGCTGGAGAAATCCTTTCACCAACCCAGCACCGTCAAGGTCAACGGCTTAAAGGAGCTATTGAAACAGCCGGAATTTTCCCAAGCCGAACAAATTCAACCGATCGTGGAGTTACTGGAGGAAGAGAAGGAAACAATTGTGCTGATGTTGCAGCAAAAAAGTAGCGAACCGACGGTCAAAATTGGCAAGGAGTTAGGCTTACCCCCCGTACAAAAATGCTCCCTAATTGCCAGTGGCTATCGCCAGGGGGATGCGCCTGGGGGGTGGATCGGCATTTTGGGACCAACGCGGTTACCCTACGAGCGGGGAATTGCCGCCGTGGAAGTGGCAGCGGAAATTTTGTCTACTAACTAGTCCTGGGCGGGTTCAAAGACTAGGGCAACACCGTTGATACAGTAACGTTTCCCTGTGGGCAAGGGACCATCATCAAAGACATGCCCCAGATGACCGCCGCAGTTAGCACAGTGGACTTCTATACGCACCATGAATAGGGAGCGATCAATACTGGTTTCAATTGCCCCTGGAATTGGCGCAAAGAAGCTGGGCCAACCTGTCCCACTGTTAAACTTAGTGTCGGAAGTGAATAAAGGAGCACCGCAGCCTGCGCATTTGTAGATACCTTTGGCGTAGTGTTTGTCTAGGGGGCTGGTGCCTGCCCGCTCTGTACCATGTTTCCGCAAAACTTGATAAGCCTCAGGGGAGAGAATTTGTTGCCACTCTTCCTCAGTTTTGGTGACAGGATAAGTCTTTTGTTCCATACCGGTTGCTTAACTTTTCTTCATTATACCTCCCCCTTCTCTCCTTTCCCTCTGCCCAAAGTTTAAGCTAGGGTGATTTCCCAGACTAGACGGGGAGTGACAAAGTTTGTAAGCCATTGTTTTGCTTGCTCCAATTTGTCTATCACTCTCTTCTCTCTTTTGTTTTGCCAGAGGATTTGTTGTAAATATTCCAATAGCCAGATTTGTGTATCTAGGTCATAGGTCTGGGCAATTTGTTTAGCAGTTGTCAAAGCAGGAATTAGCGGCAGGGGGAGATTGTGCAGGCTGGTTAATAATTCAGGGGGGATGGTTTGTAATTTTTGCCAAGCTTCGATCGCTTTTTGGGGGGAGCCACCGGCCAACTCAAGCACTGGTTCAGGTATCTCAGGGTAGCCTAACTGCTGGAGAACCGTTTGCACTTCCCGCCGCGCCAAAGGGGCAAAAGGAATAACTTGACAGCGGGAAACGATCGTGGGTAGAAGGGGTTGGGAGGAGATGAGAATGATTGTCCCTTTCCCTGGTTCTTCTAGGGTTTTTAGCAAGGCATTGGCGCTGGTTTCAGCCATGGTGTGGGCAGCGGTGATGATGACAAAGGAGCGGTCTGCCTGTAGGGGTGGATAGGAGAGAAAATCCGCGATCGAGCGTATCTGTTCAATTCTGATTTGCGCTTTGCCTCTAGTTGAGGTACCTGCTGCTTCTGTGATGGTAACTAGCTTACCTTTATCTTGATAGGTTGGTTCTAACCACAACACATCAGGATGATTGATGATTGATTTGTGCAAGTATGATTCCACAAAGGCTTTAGCTACTAAAGTTTTGCCAATCCCTTCACTGCCGAGAAAGAGATAAGCAGGGGCAATTCTGTTTTTGTGGAGAGCTGCTCTCAATAGAGCAATAGGCAGGGCATGACCAACAATCGCGGCAAATCTGTCTTGCATAACTCAGCTAAACATCTGGGGGCATCTTTCCCGCAGCGCTTCGTTCAATTCCGGTAAGCGATTGTACATCTCCACATACCATTCTCTTCTTTCGGTAAAGTGTTGACAAAGAAGACGGTTTTCCCGCACCCAGTGGTAGGCATTGTCAGCAATCCTGTGCCGTAGCTTGGCATTCTGAATTAACTCTGTTAGTTTTTCCCCAAATTCTTCCGCCGAATGATAGATCATACCCGTTATCCCTTCCACGATCGATTGGGCATACACGGTAGGGCTGGCAAGGGCTACTACCCCATGTCCTGCGTGTTCGAGAAATTTCAAATCCGATTTCATGCGATTGAATTGCGTGTCCTGCAGGGGGAGAATACCAATATCGCAAGTGTGTAAAATCTCCTGGTATTTTTCATAGGGCAAGAAGGGATGGAATTCCTTGCGGTTGGTAGCAAGGGCATCAAAAAACTGTCTGTCATGGATAACTTTTACATACACTTGTTTGTGGCGGGCGAGAATTTTGTTGAGGGTGGGCATAATTGGTTCCCAGTCCGCTTGACGATTGAGGGCACCAAAAAAGAGGTTGACAGAATAACCTTCTTTATACTCCCGTTTGGGGGGTAAATAGGTCAATTGATTACGAAAGACCTTGATATAGGGATTGTTAAACTGTTGCAGATGTTTAGCCAAGGATTCCGTACTAGTTTGAATACAGTGGGAACTCCAAAATAATAGGAATTTGTTGTCAGCATTTTCGGGCCAAAAATAGGGATCGTCATCGTGTTCTGCCACAATTAAGTAGCCCCTGTCCTTCAGCAATTTCTGCTTGTGAATATCCTGGGGATAGAGTAACAATGCCCGCTGCCAAATAAACACTTTGCATTCGTCGGGGGCAGCTAAATTTAGGGGGATGGACTGCCCTAACCGTACCTGATGGACACGGGTATTGATCAGTGTACGGCTAAACCGATCGGGGTCAAGCACGCGCACGCGATCGCAACCAATGGGAGCAGTAATACAGGTTTGGATGAGTAATTTAGGTTGCTTACAGGGTTGTTTTAAGGCACGGACAATTAAGTAAGGGGAAGCACTAAGATACTGGAATTCACTGAGAGAAATCTGTAGGAGATTAACTAGGGGGAGAATTTGTTGTAGAAATTGTTGGAAAGACTGTTGTTGGGGTGCTGGCAAGTCCTGGCGGATAATTTCATGTGTCATTAGTCCCAAGTCCCTAACCATCTGACAGATTTGTTGCGCACTATAGGTATGACCTGGTTCACTTTTACCCTCGATCGTCTTAATAATATGTTGCCAGCACTGGCTGTTGGCAAAGGGAAGAAAAATTTCTCCTTCCGGCTTGAGGTACTGCAGGTAAAAAGATAACTTCCCCTTGATGTCAGTTAAATCTGTACAAACGATCGCATCCAGGTTGGGCAGATCAATTAGTTCCTCTGTTACCTGGGCAAACTGACAGTCGGGATTAAAGGGCAGATATTTCTCTCGGAGTTCTGTCCGTCCTATTTCTAATATCTGCTTGGCATTGAGAGGTAAAACAGATAAGACAAACTCCAACACGTCAGTCATTAAAAGTCCACTCCCCGCTTTAAATCTACCCCCGCATTGGCATAGTGTTTGTGACAGACCATCTCAGAATGTACATCAGCCAAATCAAAATAAGCTGGTTGTTTGAGACATCTCCCTGTAATAATAATCTCTGTGTCTTTTGGTTTGCGCAGGAGGGTTTCACAAATTGGCTCAACGGGCAACAACTCCAAATCTACGGTGGGATTCAGTTCATCTAGGATAATCGTCTTGTACAAACCTGACAGGATAGCAGTCTGGGCAATTTCCCAGCCCCGTTGCGCTTCAATGTAGTCAATTTCCTGCTGTTGTCCCCGCCACACGATCGCGTCCCTGCCGCAGCGCTGATGATCCACCACATGGGGGTATGCCTGTTGCAATGCTTCAATTGCCGCATCTTCCGTGTAGCCCGTCCCCCCCTTCAACCACTGCATAATCAACACCCGGTGGGATTTGTCCCGACTAATACCTGTCCCGATCGCCTTCAACGACCGCCCCAATGCCGAGGTGCTCTTGCCCTTGCCATCCCCTGTGTAAATCTCAATCCCCGTGATGCCGTATTCCTTGGCGGTGGGATGCTCATGGGGACGCATTTCCGAATGGAGGTTGGCAATTTCCAGTAACTTGGCGGGGGCACCTCTCCCTGTCACAATCACTTCCATAAACTCAGGTTTGCGCTTGAGGTCTCCCACCACCCGATCGGTATCTAGTAAACCCAGGTCTAGGACAGGATTCAGTTCATCCAAGACAATCACGGAGTATAAACCCGAAGCCATTGCCCCCTTGGCGATGTCCCAACCCCGCTCTGCTTCCTCCCGGTCAAAGGGAATGATTGAATGGGCATCAAAATATTCCGATCGTCCCGTCCGCACGTGGTCAATCAGATGGGGGAAACCCTGTTGTAGAGCTTCAATAGCCGCATCCTCTGCGTATTCTCGTCCCGGTCCCTTCAAAAACCGCAGGAGTAAAATCCGTGTCTCCCTGCCCTCGGATACCATTCCTAAGCCCAAGGAGCGCAATACCACCCCCAAAGCCGCCTGGGACTTGCCCTTGCCCAAGCCATCGTAGACATGAATCTGCCCCACCGATCGTTGGGGTCGCGCCTGTGCAGTGACAATGCCAATCTGCCGTGCACCCATAATTCAGAATTTGATCCCTTCCACCGCCGTAAATAGTTTATGTCCTTTGACAAAGCCTTTGCCAGAGGAAACCCAAGGATAGGGCAAACTACGACATGGCTGCCATTCCTCCGCCCCGATCGCTGCTAATTGGGGCAATTCCGTACAGACAATTCCTAAAAACCCTGTCCGCAGCTCTGGTGTTTTCAGCACCACCATGGGCATTACCCCTTCCTTGCCACAAGCCCGCTGTCCCAGAATTACCGGAATTTCCTGCCCATTGTAGTAATTGAGTGCTCCCTTTCTGCCTGCTCTGATCGTTGCGGCCAACACCACCTCCTGCACCAAAGCAGCGGGCAACGCTAACAGCAAGTCATCGGAGTGGACTAACACCACCTTTTCCTTGATAGGGGGCAGCGGTGCAAACAGGCGGAAAGGTTCGGGCATTGGTTATACCCCCACACTTTGTTCCAGCAATTTTGCTACTTTTTCCAGTAATTCCGTCGTACCAAAACCCTTGGTTAAAAAGTCCGTTGCCCCCAAGCGCCGTGTCTCCCGTGACCACTCCTCTGCTAAGCGGGAGGATACCACCAAAATTGGCATAGTCATCTTTGCCTGGCGACAGTGGTCAATGAGGGTAAACCCGTCCATGTTAGGCATCTCAATGTCAGTGATGAGTAGAGCTGGTTGGGGATGGGACTGCAACCACTCCCAGGCTTCCAAACCATCGTTGCAGGTGATCACTTTGTAGCCCTGGGGTGTCAGACTACTTTCAATCCGCCGCCGCATCAGAGCTGCATCATCTACTACCACAATTTGAATGCCCTCCTCTTCTAGGGTCTCCGTCTCGGCAACATGGGCACTGATCATCGGCAAACCATCCTCAGTTAGATTGCCCAGCAGCGCATCCATCAAAGCATTGGCATCAATTACGGGAATCAGCTTACCATCGGGCATCAAACTGACCCCCAAAATACCGATCGGGCTGACCATCGGTGCCGGCAGGGAGTTAACCAACAATTCACTCTGTCCTACTAGGTTGTCAGCAATTAACCAAATGCCATCAGTACTGTCACTGCGCTTTGCCCGTACAGCGATAGCATTGGGTAGTATATGGCGAGGATTGCGGTCGCCCTGCCAATATTGGAAGAGGTCTAGAGCTGGCACCTGTCCCCGGTCTTCCTCGATTTCGTAGGAGTAGAGGCGATTTTCTGCCGGAGGCACGGGTCGCCACAACAGGTCATCTAGGAGCATAGTAGTAAATACTTCTGCCGTCGGCACAGCAAAGGTGCGGTCGCCTGTCTGCAATAGCATACAGCGCACAAATAGGTTGGGTACAGGGATTTGCATGGTAAAGGTTGTCCCTACCCCTACCTTGGTCTTTAAGCTCAACTGCCCCCCCATGGCAGCAATTTGGCTAGCCACTACGTCCATCCCCACACCCCGCCCGGAGATGTCGCTCACCGTCTTAGCGGATGTGAAGCCAGGTTGACAAATCACTGCCAGCAGTTTTTCGTTGGTGGAAGTGTCTGTGAGGGGTAACCCCTTAGACTCAGCAATGCTGCGGATTTTCTCTGGGTTGATCCCCCTGCCATCATCCTTCAATTCTAAGACAAACACACTGCCTCGCCGCAACAGGGACAGGTCAATGCGCCCTTGCCTGGGTTTGCCCAGTTTTTCCCGCTCCTCCGGTGGCTCTAAGCCGTGGTCGAAGGAGTTGCGAATCAGGTGTAGAAGGACTGGCTCTAAGTTGCGTAGGGTACCCGCATCTAATTCCAGTTTTTCTCCCACTACATAAAGGCGAGCGGGTTTGTTCATCCGCGTGGTCAAGTCCCGTAAAATCCCCCGCGCCCGAAATGCCAAACTCTCAAAGGGTACAAGTCTGCTCTCTTCTACTGTGCCCTGCAGGTTGCGCAAACTCTGTTCTAACCGCATCAAACTTTCACTGGTACGCCGCGCTGCTTCCCCTGTCTCTGACCCTAATTCTATGAGACGCAGGGTTGTCTCCAACAGCCGGTTGATGGCAGTATAGCCCTGACGATACCGCTCTAGTTTGACTCCCCCTTCTCCCCTAATACCGTCACTGTCCAACACGGCAAAGTCATCTTGTACTTCCCGCAACCGCGAAATGTACTGGGCACTTTCCTGGGCAAGAGTCACGATCGGTATCAAGTTCTTCTGCACAATCTGGTAAAAGCCCTGGGTGGCACGGGTTGCCATCAGCGTCTCCACCAAATACTGGGCAGAACGATCGAGTCTTTCCAAGGGTACGGGGATTTGAATATCAGCTACTGCTGGTTCTGGGGGTTTGGGCTGTTCTGTTGGCGGTGGAGCTTCAACGGGTTTAGGCGGCTCTGGCAACTTGCCACTGCGACGGGCACATTCTTTGAGGGATTTGAGGTAGGGGGGGAACTGCTCCTGCCAGGCTTTAGCACTGGCGTTGGCGATGATGCCCTTGCCCTCTAGGAGTAACTTTGTCCAGCCCTCTGCTAAGCCAATTTCTGTACCAACTTCTGCCAGTTGTTCTAGGCACTGGGTTGCCGTGGTCTGCATCTCAGGAGTAATAGCAGTTTCAGGCGTAAGCTGCTCAATCAGCATTTCCAAATCCAGCACCATCAAGTCAAAGCCCTGGTCAGCAAATTCCCGATGCAGGAGGACAGTCTCATCTAGTTCCTCTTTGTAGGACTCCTTGAATGTCTGGTGTAGGTCAAATATCCGTTCCACTGCCGCCAGCGGTACAGTGCTGTAGTCCATCTGCAGGGTGCCAATTAGGAGTTCCCCCGACTCCAGCAAGCCCGATCGTAAGTTCTCCAAAGGCGGAGCTTCATCCAGATTGCGCAGGTCTGATAGCCAATCCTCCAGGACTTTCGCCACCTGTAAAATGGGATTTGCCCCCACCGTTGCCGCTCCCCCTTTGATGGTATGGATGGCGCGATAGAGTTTCTGGATGTCTGTCTTCCAGGTGTCAGGACTGATCGCCTCTACAGTGGCAAAGTACTCTTGCAGGTATTTCTGGGTGTCAACATCAAACAGTGCCTTCAGTTCGGGGTCAACGGTTGTAACCGTACTAATGGGTGGTAGGTCAGGTTTGAGTCGCGGTGGAGTGGCTGCCTGGGGCAATTTACCGCCGTGCTTCGCTGCTGTCTTAAGGGATTTTAGGAGGGAGGGAATTTGCTCTAGCCATTCCGCTACGTGACCCCGCCCCAGAATTCCCATGCCTTCCTCAATCAGCCTGTCCCAGTCGCCGCTCAGCTTTAATTCCCTGCCTATGTCCGCTAACTGCTGCAAAACGCCTTGGTTGGCACTGATCATCTCGGCATCGATCGTTTGGTTGGGACGCAGCCCCTCGACACACATCTCCAAGTCCAATACCATCAGATCAAAGCCCTGCTCGGCGAATTCCTTTTGCATCAGGACTTCTTCGCTGAGTTGTTCGGCATACTGCTGTTTGAAATTGGCATGAAGACGGCTAATCTGCTCCACAGAGGCGGTGGGCTGTTCCCGACTCCCCATGCTGAGGGTGGCAATCAGTAGCTCGCCGCATTCCAGTAGAGAATCGCGTAGGTTGTCATCGATCGTGGGGGGGTCTTCCATACTGCGCAGGTCGGACAGCCAATCTTCCAGGACTTTGGCTACCTGTAAGATGGGATTTGCCCCCACTGTTGCTGCTCCCCCCTTGATTGTGTGAATAGCGCGGTAAATTTGCTGAATGTCTTTCTTCCAGGTTTCTGGGTTAAGTTGCTCCACCGTGGAAAAGTAAACCTGCAGATACTTTTGCGTATCCATGTCAAACAGTGCCCGCAGTTCGGGGTCAACGGGGCTGTCTGGTTCTACTGGGGGGGTAAAAATGACCGTCTCCTGCCCCGTAGTTGCTGGTGCTGCTTCTGCCACAACAGTGGGACTTACCTCTTCTAAACTGCTGGCTAGGTCTACTGGAATTTCTCCCACTTCTTCAGTAAACAGTCCCTCGATCTCCGCAGGAATTTCTTGCTCCTCTACTGTTTCGATCGGTACTGCCGCCGCAAACAAACTCTCCAACTGTTTTTGTTCTTCTTCCCCCTCTTCTTCCACTGCAAAGAGGTTGCCAAAACCCGTCGGCAGGTCATCTTCTTCTACAGGCAGGATTGTTATCTCCTGTTCTTCTTCTGGGAGGGCAAAGAGGTCGCTAAAGCCTGTCGGCAAGTCATCCTCTTCTACAGGTAGGATTGTCACCCCCTCTCCCTCTGCTGTAGATAAATCACCAAGCCCAGTTGATGCAGGTGTGACTATACTAAACTCTTTCTCCTGGGGCATTGTTTTACCACCGCCCCTGGCAGAGGTTTTCATCTGGGCAAGGAGTCTGGGAAATTCCTCTAGCCACAGGTCACGGCTGCGAGATATAGCTAGTTCCATCCCCCGCTGAATTAGTAGCCGCCACCCATCCCCCAGCTTGATCTCATCCCCCACATCCAAGAGCTGTTCCATTGTTGTCAAGGCTAATTCCACGATCGATTCGGGAATCTCCTGGGGCAAATCCTCAATTGCCATCTGTAAATCCAGCACCATCAAATCAAAGCCCTGGTCGGCAAATTCTTGGTGTAGCTGTCTCTCCTCATCCCAGTCCCCTAGACATCTCTCCTGGACAAATTCATGGAGAGATTGAATGCGCTCCTGGGCAAATGGATCGGGATGTTGATTTTCTACCGTCTGCCGTAGAATTTCCCCCAGCTCGATCAAAACTCCCTTTAACTCTGTCTCTAGGTTGGGGGGAGCTTCCTGTAAATACCGCAGTTCTGCTAGTACATTCTCGATCGCTTTTGCCGTCGTCAGGATTTCCTCTGCCCCGATCGTGGCGGCGCCCCCTTTGATGGTGTGGGCATCGCGGTAGAGCTGTTGGATGGACTCCCTCCAGTTGGCACGATCGATGTTCTCCGCCGTTCGGCTATAGCTGCGCAGACACTTGGCGTTGTCCTCTACAAACAATGTCCACAGTTCAGGGTCGATGGTAAACATAGGCTAGGTTTGGGCTGTCAGTAAAGGTTGCTTGTCGGGGGGCAGGCGGAAAAACCGCATACTCTCTAGGAGTTTTTGGGCAATTTCCCGCATCTGGCTAGCTTGGGCTCTGGTAACGTCCGATTGTTCTGCCGAACGCTGGGCAGCGGCTTCAATTTCTTTTATCGACTCAAAGCTGACGGCAATGGCTTGGGCAATGGCTTGGCTTGATTCTGTCACCGCCTCCCCTAGTTTTGCCAGCTCCTCCGTCACCGTCTTAATATTGACAAAAGCTTGGTTGGTCTCCTCCACACTGGCAGTAAAGGCAGACACCAGACTGCTTACGTCACTCACATCCTTATTGATCCCCGACACCACGATTTCAATAAACCCCGTGCGTTGTTGCAATAGGGCAAGACCTTGGCTGGTTTGGCTCGCCAGTTTATTCACTTGCCCCGCGATCGCTTCAAATTCCCGTGCCACACTAGCAAATTGGTCAGGTTCCCGCTGTTCCACTGCTCGCGCCGCCACCATAGAAGCATTCATCGCCAATACTTGGGTCAAAGAAGCCAACCGTTTTTGATCCTGCACGAATTGTTTTGCCAGGTCCACAAATTCACCTAAAGATTTAATCCTCTTTACCATTTCCTCCGTACCTGTCTGCAGGGTCTGAATAGAGGCGTTTAGTTCCACTACCTGGGCTTGCCCCTGCGCCACCGCTGCCTTGGCTGAGGCTAGCGCACTTTCCGTAGTCAGAGCCTGGTGGGATGCCCCCTGGGCCAGTTCATTGACGTTGATCATCCCCTGACTTGCCCGTTCCACCAGATGCAGCTGGTCTTGGGCGTTCTGTGCTACCGTCACTGCCAGCTCTTCTAGGGCTTCCGCACTGCGATTCACCTGTAATGCTGTTTGCACTACTGCCGCTACTGTGCGACACAGCTGCTCAATCAAACGGTTAAGGGTATCTGCCACCAGCCCCGTTGCTTGGTCACTTACCTCCGCCTCTACTGTCAAATTCCCCGCCTCTAGCTCCGATACCACCTCTAGCAGCTTGCCCACTTCTTCTTCCAATACCATTGTCTGGGCTTCGATCTGGGAGCGCGCGGCAATTTGGTCTGCCTGCCGTTGTTGAATGCTCTCTGCCATTTGGTTAAATACCTTTGCCAGTAACCCAATCTCATCGCGGCTGTCTATGTCCGATCGTTGGGCGTAGTCTCCATCAATATATTTCTGGGCAACCTGGCGCAACCTGTATAAGGGCACGGTAACGGTGCGTCCCAAGATAATGGCAATTGCTGCTCCCACGAAAATCAAAACAACTGCTAACAGAAAAACTACCCCACCAGTTTTGTCAATCAGGGTAATTACCGCTGTCTGGGGCTTACCCCGCACCAGCAGCCCCACTACTTCCCCCTGAAAGTCACGGAGGGGAGCATAGGCAATCGTGTAGGGTACGCCATTAAGTAGCACTTCCCCTGTCCCACTGTCCCCTTTCTGACCTACTAGAGTCGCTATTCCAGGGGGTAGACTGGCAACGATCGTGGTGTTTTGTGCCCCCTCCAGGAGGGAGCCTACTGCTACATTGTCCTTGCCCACTGTGATCAAGCTCATGCCATCGCCAATGCGACGATTGGTGCCATCCACAACTTCCAGTTCCTTTTCCCCTGCATCCATGAGATTGGCAAGCAGCACTACACCAATGAATTGGTTATCACGCTGGAGGGGTTTGGTATCATAGCGGACTAGTAACCGAGGGGTCAGAGTTTTTACTGCAGGCAACAGAGTAGTAATCCCTTGGGCTCCCTCTTCTACAAAGGAACTTTGGGGCTCTTCCTGATTGATAGTGCGACTAACTATTCCTGCGGGGTCATATTTGCTTCCCTTCGGCAAAGGCACTGTCGCCTGTACTACCTGACCCTGGGCATCCAATAAAACGGCATAGTCCAGATTGCGGCGGTCACGAATTTCATTGAGAATCAGTTTGAGACGGTCTAATCCCTTAGGGGTAAAGTTAGCTACTATCTCCCCTTCCTGCGGTAGTTCCCCCTTCTGCTCCGTTACCTCCCGTAACGTCAGCTCCAAAATCTGCAGCTCCGTAATTACCTGGTGGGTCAACTGCTCCTTCAAATTGTTCCTAATTAGACCGATCGTAATGCCAAATCCTATCACCGACAAAACGATCGTGCCCCCCAGGGCAATCCCTAGTCTGTAGATGATCGGCAGATTCTTCATCTTAGTTACCCTCCGGCAATAGCCCCACAGGCAGACGGAAGTAGCGAATTCCCTCTAGGAGTTTTTGTGCCAGTTCCCCCATACTCTCCGCTTGCACACGGGCATCGGCAGTCAGTTGCGCCGTCTGTTCTGCTAGGGTAGCAATTTCTGAGATATAGCGGGCTGTGGACTCTGCTGCCGCCACAATTTCGTTACTGGACTGGCTGACTTTGTGCCCTGTTGCTACCACCTCCACTGTTACTGCCTGCACATCATTGAAGGCCTTCTGGGACTTGTCTACCCCCTTGGTAAAGCCCTCTACCAAGCGACCTAATCCCTGCACCTCCGCATCGATCGCTGATACCACCGATTGAATTTGGGCTGTCCGTTGCTGCAGTACTCCTAAACCATCGTTGGTTTGGGTCGCCAGGGTGTTGACCTGACCAGCAATTGCCTCAAATTCCCGCGCCACCCCGATAAACTGTTTGGGGTCCCTCTGCTCGGCTGCCCGCGCTGCTACCAGCGTCGCGTTAATAGCCAGTACCTGGGTTAGAGAAGCAATCTGCCCTTGGTCTTGCACAAATTGTTCCGCTAGACCGACAAACTCTCCCAGGGTCTTCATTCTCTGGATAATTTTGACTGTCCCTTCCTGCAGCACACCGATCGCTTCCGTCAGAGATTGAATTGCCCCCCGTCCCTGTTCTACTGTGGCTTGAATAGTGGCTAGGGCTTGGCTAGATTCTCTGACCATCTCCGCCGAATTCTTCGCTAGTTGTGCTACCTGCTCTGTCAGTGCCCTACCTTGCACAACCGACTGGGCCTGGTTTTCCACATTTTCTGATACCGTACGGGCTACCTGTTGCAGTTCGTTTGCCCCATCTGCCACCTTTTGTGCCACTGCCAACACCCCGGCAATAACTTCTGCCAATTGCTCCCGCAGGCGGTTGAGGGTATCTGCCACTAGACCCGTAGCGCGGTCGCTCACCTCCGCTTGCACTGTTAAATCCCCATCCTCTAGGGCGGAGACCACATCCAGCAAACCGCCAATCTCTGTCTCTAGGTATTCCGCTTCCCGCTCCTGGTCTTCCCTGAGTTTTTGCCGCTCTTCCTGGCGAATAGCATCAGCTATCTGCTCCTTCAGCTCCTCTTCCCGCAGGCTAATTGACTGCAACACCCGCGCTACTGCCAACTGCAACTGCCCTAGTTCATCCTCATCCCTGGTACTAAGTGGTATAGTCACCCCCTTCTCTAACTTGCTACAGGCATCCAGCAACACCTGCAAACGGCTACGCAAATCCAAGACAAATACCGCTGCCGTCAAGCCTGCCACTACTACCAACACCACCAAGGTGAAGAAGATAGTCTGACCCATGCCACCCCCGATCGCGCTTTCTGGCACCTCCGCTACCACTGCCCAGCCTGTCTCCCCCAAGGGGACATAAGCCCACTGCGACCCACTGCTACTTAGGCTCTGCCTGCTGTCCTTTGGCAATCTTTTGACGACTTCGGGTAACTTAGGTATATCTTGGAAACTGAGTTGCGGCGGATTGGCACTGTCAGAGTAGGCGTAGAGTAAATTTTTCTCACTCTTGGTGTCAAGCACTGCCACCCTAGCAGGTATATCCTTACTGGCAGGTAGGACTGTTCTGATCTTTTTTAACTTCTCAAGTAAAGACTTGTCTGCTACACTACTTGTTACATCATCTAAACTCTGAGCCTCTACAGCCTTTTCGTACAGCTGCCGCACTGTCTCCGCCTTCTGCAAAACTTCCCCCCCCTCCAAAGCAACTTGCGCTGCTGCCTGTTCCGCCAATCCCATCAGCTTGTTGATACTGCTCTCCCGCCGACTGTTAAACACAACAAAGCTAAGTCCTGCGGCGGTAACAATAGCGGGAATGAGTAAATATCCAAATACTTTTACCCCCAGGGAACGATTGGCAGGTACCTTAGCCAAACTGGGGGCAGGAATGGCACGCTTGTACTTCTTGGTTGCTTCCGTGAGTGTCGTGGTCATAGCATCATCCGTTACTAGTTGAGGACATATCCATCGGTCAGGCTCCCGCCCGCCAGCGCTGGGGTAGCCAGTGGCTCCCCTTGAGTTGCTCTAATATTTCTTCTAGCGGGAGATAGTCGTACTTCGTCTCCTGCAGCCGCTGCTGGGAGGTGCTACCCATAATCCGATCGACAATCAATCCCACCCCAAATAGTTCCGGCAACGCCTTGGACAAACGGATCACTGGTAACTGCCCCGGCAACAGTACATTCTGGTCCTGTAAATAGAGATGGCGCAGGGAGAGCAGGGGTACAATTTTGCCCTGGTGTTGCGTTATCCCCACTATGCAGGGAGCATAGAAGGGCAAGCGCATGACATAACTGCGATCGAGCACTAGCACATCCAAAACATAGTAGTCAGGACAAAGTAGAACTTTCTGCCCTAGCCCCGCCATGACGTACCGATCGGCTCTGAGGGGGGAGACCATTACCTACATCCCCAACTTCTGCAGCGCCCCCTGCAGGGATTCCTTACTCACGGGTTTTGGCAAATAGTCATCTGCCCCCCGCTTGATCCCATACTCAATCTCCAGCTTCGTTTTTTTGGTGGAACAGAGAATCACATACTGTTTGGCAGTTTCCGCATTAGCCCTCAGGTTGCGCAGAAACTTGTAGCCATCTTCATCCGGCATGACAATGTCCAGGAATACAGCTGTATAGTTACCCTTGGCAATCTTGGGCAGTGCCCCCTCTGTCGTCTCTGCTGTGTCTACCTCATGACCCATTTCCTGGAGCATCTTGCTGAGGAGTTGCCGTTCTGTAGCACCGTCATCGATGATTAAGAAGTGACCCATACTCGTTCCTAACTACCACTCCAACATAAAAGCATAGACTGTTTTTACCCTAGATCAAAATATCTGTGGGCAGGGGAGCCACCTCCCGCAGCACATCCCGCAGCTGGGTACGGAAGGTTTCCGCATCTTCAGGGGAACGGGGCTTACCAATAAATTTACAATTTGCCCACTTTGCCCTGACGTTATTCGCCATGTTATTTTCTGCTGTCACCAGTACGAGAGGTGTATTAGCTAGACTAGGCTGGCGGCGAATTTGTTTGATCAGCTCAAACCCGTTCAAACCAGGCATATTTATGTCCAAAAACACCACTGCTGGATTGAAAGCTAGCATCTGCTGCGTCGCATCTAGGGCATTTTCCGTCAGCCGCACCTGGTAACCCCAGCTCGTCAATAAATCCCGAAACTGGCGCAACAACACAGGGGAATCATCTACCACAAACACCCGTGGTCCCGTGGCTTCTGGCTCTGGCGGAGCAGCTTCCACTCCCCTTAACTGCTCGATCGCACTACCACTCAGGCGCTTGAGGGGCAGAATTTCCACAATTTTGTTAGTTGCCAGCTTATCTAGGAGGACTGCTGTGCGCCAAATGGGTTGCTTGAACTGATTAGCAATCTCACTGATACGATGTTGACCAGTGGTCACTTTCGCAAAAAGAGGGAAGTTATCATTGCCTACCCGTGCCAGTAGCCCCCCTGCATCCAGGAGCTGCACCTTTTGGTAAGGGTGGCGCACATGCTCAAAATCCTGCCACCGTTTGACTTCTTTGTTCACCTCTGCCTCTAGGGTGTTAAACTGCCACACGGGCAAATCTGCTGGGATGTTGGGATAGGGCTGCCAGATAAATGTATACTTGTCCTCTAAAAACAAAGCCAGGAGGTCATCCATAATAATATCTCGTACTGACTCCTTGGTTTCCTCTGGACAGCGCTTGTACAGTTGCAACACTAAACTCAAGGACACCATTTTGGTGGGGTGCTGCTCCATTGTTAATCGTTCGGAAGCGGCGCGAATACCGTGGTTGCGTAGCTTGCTATTGAAGGTGGCAATTGCCTGCTCCTCTTCTTCCATCAACACAATACCACCCCTCTGAAGAAGTAGTTTCCAGCGAAAGTGGGGACTTTCCACATGTAGTACCCCACTAGAACGTACCATAACTCTTGTGGCGGCAAGGAGGATGAGGAGAGAAGCGTCCCGAACTGGTTCGCCTGGTCGCAGCTGCCCACGGTTGCTCGGAAGGGAGGTATTCATAACATTGCTCGATCGGGTCTCCTTAGTAACTCTTTTACCACATCCTGCACCCCTGATAAACTATTATAGGGGAGTTTCAGTGCTAGGCAGAGGTACCAGTTCTTGTAAAATTTGTCTGAGTTGGGCACGGAATTCGGTAGTCTCGTTCTGGCTGCGGGGTTTGGCTAAAAAGCGGCACTTAGCCCACTTGGCACGCATGGAGTTGGCAAAATTGCTTTCAGCAGTAACTAACACGATCGGGATAGTGGCAAGGGAAGGCTGGCGACGAATCTGGGCAATCAACTCAAAGCCATTCAACCCTGGCATGTTTATGTCCAAAAATATCAACTCTGGGGGGTGCAACAGCATTTTCTCAATAGCGAGGGTAGCATTTTCCGTCACATCTACTTGATAGCCCCAGTGGGTCAGAAGGTCACCAAATTGCTTCAGGAGTACGGGGGAGTCATCCACCAGATGGATACGGGGCACTTGGCTTAGGGCGAGTTCATAGCTGCGGCGGTCACTGTCCAGGTCACTTTCGCCACTGCGGATAGTGAGGGGCAATATGGCAACTAAGCGTCTCTCTGCTAGTTTGTCAAAGCGCAGAGCAGTACGAGTCAGACTCTGCTTAAATTCATCGGCAATTTCGGTGAGACGGTGTTGACCTGTAGTCACTTTGGCAAATAGGGGGACATGGACAAGGGTAGTTTCATCATCGATTAATTGCACCTTTTGAAAGGGGTGACGGACGTAGGTAAACTCTTTCCACTGCAGTTCCGCATTTTTGACTGTCTCGAAGAGGGAGTTCAAAGACCAGATGGGGAAGGTAATATTGACACTAGCGGGGCTGGGTTGCCAGAGGAGGGAAAAGCGGTTTTCCAGGGTGATGGCGAGGAGGTTCTCAAACTGAATTTCCCGCAGAACAGTGCGCACTGCCTCTGGTTCCCTGTTGTACACTTCACTGACGTAGTTACACAGACTAAAACCTGTCAGCTTGAGTTGCTCCCATTCCCCCTGAGGAACCTTGACTTTGTGGGCACGGAGTTTACGACAAAAGGTAGGGATAAACTGATCCTCCTCCTCCGCCAGGGCTATACTGCCGCCACTAATAATCAACCGCCACCGATGGTGAGGTGTCTCCAACAGCAAAATACCTTGGGTCTTGGTGATGATGTGCAGTGCCACCATCAGGTTTTCTAGGGGCACTTCCTTAATAACTTTGCCGACGGGAAGATTTGCTATCACTGTCTTTCCTCGCTTATGCTTAATTTGTAAGGTACATCAACTCTCCAAACTGCATGCCTAAACCAGCCACCAGTAACATTATGTCTCATTCTTTCCCTCCCCAATTTAACCCCCAAGACTTAGAACGTGGCCTTTACCAGCTGGCTTCTGCCCGCAGGCAAGGTTTGGATCAGGAACTTCCCTTGCCCAACACCGACCACGCAGCAACTATGCAACGATCGGGGCATTTTTCCCACTACAGACTGACTTTCTACCATCAGGGCAAGAGGGGGAATACCTATGGCGCGATTTTTGAGCTGACTAGTGAGGTAAATAACCCGTGTCATGAATCCTGATTTGGTAGAGGTAGTGCGTTGGGCATGGGAGAAAGCGCAAAGGCACAATTGTAAGGTTTTAGTAAATTATACGGAAAACTATACCATAGGGGATGTCATCAGTTTTGTAGCAGCGCAAAGGACGGACAAGCGGTTTATTTGGCAAAGGGGAAAACACTATCTGGCGGGGGGGGGACAGTTATGGGCGTTGGCGGGGGGCGGATTACAGGATTGGCGACACTCAATTGAGGCACTGACAGGGCAGTGGCAGGGGTCCTGTCCGCCCTACTGGATAGGGTATCTGTCTTTTAGGCAGGGAGGGGAGTCCTGCTTGTGGTTGCCCCAATGGCTAGTGAAGGATGAGCAGTTGTTGCTGTGGGAATGGGTATTGCCCAGAAGCAGTTGGCAGACAGTGGTGGAGCGCTTGCAGTCGCGCTTAAAACTGCTCCGCCAAGGGGTAGCTAAAAAGTTGACAGTGGGGGGTGGCTCTGCCCAGGTTGTGGTCAATGACTTTGTGCCCTGGTGCCAAATTGTCAAGCAGGCTTTGGCAGCAATAGAGCGGGAGGAGTTGGTAAAAGTGGTGCTGTCCAGGGCAGTGGAGGTGGTAGGTACTGAGCCTTTTTGTCCCTTTGGTTTGTTGCAGCAACTGGGGGCAGTCAGCGAGGATTGTACACTGTTTCTCCTGGAGGGCAAGGGGGGCAGAACGTTTGTAGGAGCAACGCCGGAGATGTTGTTGCAATTTCGCTGGCAACAAGACCGCCTATGGTTGAGCAGTGATGCCCTAGCTGGTTCGAGTAGGCGCGGGGAGGCTCTGTTGCAAAGTAAAAAGGATATGCAGGAACACCAAATTGTCATCGACTCTATTCTGTCTGCCTATCGATCGGTGGGGGCAGCGGTGGCAGATATTCCTTCCCCCCGCATCAAGGAGTTGCGAGATTTGCAACATCTTTATACTCCCCTTCAGGGGCAGTGGCTAACTACATCTTGGCTGGATGTTTTTCAACTGTTGGCGGCGCTCCACCCAACCGCAGCTGTGGGGGGCAAACCCAAAGATAGAGCATTGCAATTTATCGCCCAGGGTGAGCCTTGGGACAGGGAGAGCTATGCTGCTCCCATTGGTTGGGTCAATGGATGGGGGGAGGGGGAGTTTGCTGTGGCCATCCGATCGGGCTATGTCAGTGGCAATCGGGTCAAGTTGTTTGCGGGGGCAGGAATTGTGCGGGATTCCCAAGTAGAAAAGGAATGGGAGGAAACTAATCTCAAGTTGTTGGGGATGTTACGGGCGTTGGGTCTGGCAGAGTGACGACAATTACGGGAATGGGACTGGCTTCAAGGACTGCCTGGGACACAGAACCCACTAAAGCACTGTGCTGCCCCTTGCCCATGATGATTTCGTCCACACCATACTCCTGGGCAGTACGCAGAATCACTTCAGGGACGACCCCATAGGGAGTAATCAATTGATAGCGAATGTCGCCCAGATTGCTCTCCAGCCAAGGGGTGAGAATAGCTTCGTAGTTCGTTCCTTCCTGGGGTACATGGAGGACAATCACTCTGCCATCAGCGCGGCGGGCAAGTTCCGCGGTTTTAGCCAGCACGATCGGGGTCACCTCCGACAAATCCACGGCGCAGAGGAAGGTAACTTTGCGATTGACCGCAACTTTAGTGGGGTCAACTTCTCCTTTTTGCAGGAGACGGGGCGCAAATGTGGGAATTGCCCAGGCACCTAGGGGAGCAGTGACCAAAATGGAGAGGGCAGCCAGGGCAAGCATAGTATCACCGCCCCTAATGCCGTAACTGAGAGGGATAGCTCCCAACGCCGCTTGTACTGTCGCTTTAGCGGAATTGGCTGGTAACAAAAAAAGACGCTCCCGCCAGTTCCAGTTACTGCCCTGGGTAGAGAGCCACCAGCCTAACCCCCGTCCCACCAGGGTACTGACCAGCAGTAGAACAATGCCCGACAGAAATACTTTGCCCAGAATAGATAAATCAATTGCTGTCCCTAAAAAGACAAACAAAAATATCTCCGCTACTGTCCACAAACTGTCAAACCCCGATCGAATTGTCCGAGCTAGGGGTCGGTCTAACTCAATCAGGAAAAACCCCAATGCCATCACCGCTAAATAGCCAGAATAGAAGGGGAATTTTTCCGCAGCAATAACCAAACCCAGGGCAAAACAAAAAGTAACGATTGTTTCCTGTACTACATTTTCTGCCCAGCGCTGGCGGGATAGCAGGAACACCACCATACGGGCAACTATATAACCTAAACCTATGCCCAGCCCAATTTGCCCTATCACTTGGATAGGTAAAACCTGCCAACTCGTCAATGTAATTCCCCCTGGCAGCACCAGGTTCCCTTGGTCCGATCGGGTTAAAATGCCCAGCAGCAGGTTAAATACTAACAACAACAGTACGTCAGATAAGGCACTACCAGTTAAAATGGCATCGGGAATCCCCTTTTCTACCCCCCAGCCCAAACTTTTCAGGCGCAGCATACCAGGGACAATCACAGCAGGGGATTCTGCTCCTATAATGCATCCCAAGAGTAAGCCGTTGAGCCAGTCAAATTGAAATAAAGCTACGGCAATAATGCCTACGACAATCGCTTCTAAGGTAGCGGGTAAAAAACCTAAACGGAGGGCAACCGTTCCCTGTTGGACTAGCTTTTCTGCATCTAACCCCAGACCTGCCTTCATCAAGATAATACAAACCGCCACTATCCTTAAATCGCGAGCAGCAGCAATCACCGCGGGGTCAATCAAGGATTGTAAAAATATGCCCACAATGATCATGGCAAAGAGGGGTGGCAACCCCGATCGTCTCGCAATTTGTCCCCCTAGAAACCCCAAACCCAAAATCAGGAGAACACTAGCTAGCATTAGCTGTTACTAACTCTTCCCCCCTGGTTGCCGCCAAAGTCTGTTGGGCTATTTTGCGTCCTTCCGTTTGCAGAAATTGCAGAAAAGTTTGGGCAATCACCGAAATTTGTTTGCCCGCAATGTGACAGACATACCATTGATTTTGAATGGGGAAATGCTCCACATCTAAAATAGCTAATTGCCCCGAAGCCCCCTCCAAAGCCAAGGTGTGCAGGGATAATACGGAAACACCCATGCCCCCTGCCATCGCCTGTTTGATCGCTTCATTACTGTCAAATTCCATCTTAATATTAATAGTGAGACCATATTGGTCAAATAACTTTTGCACACTGCGTCTGGTATAGGAACCCGCTTCCCGCATGATAAAAGATTCCTGCGCCAGGCGCTCTAGGGGAATATTTCTTTCTTTCACCAGGGGATGGTCCCGGTGGGCAAGTACCACGAGGGGATTCTCAATAAAGTGATAGGACTGCAACTCTAACTGGGGTGGGACATGACTCATAATGTAGAGGTCGTCCCGATTTTCCTGGATGCGATCGACTAAGCGGTCATGGTTGGTGACGTTCAAGGAGACCTGAATCCCAGGGTAGCGGTGGCAAAAGGGACCCAATAGACGGGGAATGACATAGTTAGCAGTGGTAACAACCCCCAACTTCAATCGCCCCTGCTTCATGCCCTTCATGTCCGCTACCTTCATCTCGAACTCTGCCAGTTCCTCAAAAATACGATTGCAAGTGGCGTAGAGGTCTTCCCCCGCATCCGTCAAAAATAGACGTTTGCCTACCTGCTCAAATAGAGGTAATCCCACTGCTTTGCTCAATTGTTTAATCTGCATCGATACAGTGGGCTGGGTCAAAAATAACTCCTCTGCCGCTCTGGTAAAACTGCGATGCCTCGCTGCCACTTCAAAAACCTGCAACTGATGGAGGGTGGCATGATGCAAAATTTGTCCCTCGGAGTATGGTGCCATAGATAATTAGTTATGAATAGTGGTCAATTTGCTCCAATTTTATTATAGATGGGTGCTGCTGTCAGTTCTTCTGCCGCTGCCCACAGGTCTGCCTTAATGCAGTCGGGTTGATGCAGAGCCAGTTGGTGCTCGTTACGTATGCCTGAGAGGATAGCGATCGTTTTTATCCCGTACCGTTTGCCGGCGATTATATCGGCTTCTGTATCCCCCACAATCCACTGTTCTTCCACGGGGGGGAGGGTGGCAATGGCTTTTTCCATCAGTTTGGGTTTGTCCTTGGTATCGCCGGTTTTTTTGTAGTCATCCCTGAGGCAGAAAATGTGATCGGTGGCGAAAAATCTGCCCAAGTTGAACTGATTGAGGATGGGGAATAATTCCTTTTGGCGGCGCATAGTCATTACCGCTAAGTCAAAGCCATGGGCTTGTAACCTTTCCAGAGCAGGGATAGCAAAATCGTATAACCGATCGTACTTAAAGAAAGGCTCGGAATGGACTGTTTCACTGCGCAGGCGGGCAAAGTCCTCTGCTTGTCCTGGCAAAGTCAGACCCGATTCCCAGCCAATTTTCCACTCTGGTACCTGTGCCCGTTTGGCTGACCAGAACTCTTCCTTGGTCATTTGCACGATCGGTTGCTGGGGCAGGCGTACCTGGTGCAGGCAGTAGAGATAGACTTGGTAGTACCGTTCTGACACATCCATCAAAGGACCATCGAAATCAGTAAATAGGCGTTTAGAATTCTGCCGTGGGTTCTTCATCTTCTCCTGTTTCGTCCTCTACACTAGTTTTGGTAACAGAGATAATGGCACCCTCACTAATTTGTTGCCTGACCTGGTCTTCGATTTCCTGGCACACCGCGGGATTGGTTTCCAGGAACTTGATGGCATTGTCTCTGCCTTGGGCGATGTTTTCGCCTTTGTAACTATACCAAGCTCCCTTACGGCTGACAATCTTCAATTCCTCGGCTAAATCTAGCACGCAACCTTTGGTGGAAATGCCCTTGCCAAAGATAATGTCAAACTCAGCAATACGAAAGGGGGGAGCAACTTTGTTTTTTGCCACCTTCACTCTCACCCTAATCCCATATTCCTCATTCCCTTTCTTAAGGGTTTCTTTGCGGCGAATATCCAGGCGCACGGAGGCATAGAATTTCAGGGCTGTACCGCCTGTGGTGGTCTCATTGGGCCCGTAGCCCACGGTACCAATTTTTTGCCGTAACTGGTTGAGAAACACCACAATACAGTTAGACTGGGCGATGTTGCCGGTAATTTTCCGCAATGCCTGGCTCATCAGGCGTGCCTGGAGACCGACATGGGCATCTCCCATCTCCCCTTCAATTTCTGCCCTGGGCACCAATGCTGCTACCGAGTCCACTGCAATTATATCCACTGCCATCGATCGCACTAACTGATCGACGATTTCTAAGGCCATTTCCCCATTGTCAGGCTGGGAGACAATCAAATTTGCCACATCTACCCCCAGGCGCTCGGCATAGACGGGGTCAAGGGCGTGTTCAGCATCCACAAAGGCTGCTGTGCCTCCCTGGCGCTGTATCTCCGCAATGGCATGGAGAACCAAGGTAGTTTTGCCAGAGCTTTCGGGTCCGTAGATTTCCACGATGCGCCCCTTGGGATAGCCACCCCCCAAGGCCAGGTCAAGGGTCAGGGCACCACTGGACACAGTTTCTACTACCATTTGTTTAGCGTCCCCTAGGCGCATGATTGCCCCCTTGCCAAATTCCTTCTCAATTTTTTCTAGGACTTGGTTGAGGGCTTTCTGCCGATCATTATCTGGTTCTTTACGGGGGGAGGAGTTTTTGGAGAGAGGGCGTGCCATAAACTGCCGAGACAAATCGTCTCTAAATTGTCGCACATAGGTTAAAATTCTCCTACCCACGGTGGCAAGCTTATGGCTAATCTCAAATCTTTCTTGGAATCCTGTGCTGACCTCGGTTTAGTCCGCTTAATTTGTACCAATGGGGGAGCAGTCCTGGAGGTGCGCACGGTCATCCAAAAACTGTACTATGTTGAACTTCCCAAGGGCAAATATGCCAACATGCACACGGAGGATTTTGAATTTCACCTCAATATCGATCGCATCAAAACTGTCAAATTTGAGCAGGGGGAGGCTAAGCGGGGCAACTTTCCAACCTACATCATTCGCCTCTTAAATGCACAGGGGGAACCAGACCTGAGTATTTTTCTACAGTGGGGTAAACCAGGGGAGTATGCCCCAGGACAGATTGAGCATTGGCAGAAACTAAAAGAAGAGTATGGGGAGGTATGGGAACCTGAGCCCCTCACAGCAATCTAGAGCAAAGAAGGATTTTTATCTGCAATTACCCCATGCTAAAAATTGCTAACGCACTCCTCTCCCTGCTACTAATTCTTTGTATATTTATGGCTGGTATCTCCCCTGCTTTGGCAATTACAATTGAGTGGCTAGAGTTCCAGGTGCCGCCTGGGGAGCAGGCGGAATTTATCAAACAAGACCGCTTGATCTGGGATAAGTTTTTGCGGCAGTACCCTGGCTTTCTGGGAAAAGAGATTTGGGTTGATAGACAGAATAAAAGTCGTTTGATTGTGTTAGTCCGTTGGCATTCCTACCAAGAGTGGAAAGCTATTCCTCTAAGCAAGGTGCAAGCGGTCACAGAGCAATTTCACCAAGCCCTCGGCAAAGCATATCCAATCATCTCTGCCCACGCATTTCAAGTAAACTGAAGCAGGTACCGATCGTGGCTACACTGATGCCAAATAGGGCAAACAGGAGAGGGGATAAGCCCAAGGAGAGGGGAGCAAGGTCTATATGCCACTGGTGGAGCCACTGACCTACGGCAAGGCGACTGACTCCTAGGAGAATAGTAGCCAGCACCACAGCCCCCATACCAAAGCCCAAACCCTGACACAGAGCAGGGGCATAAATCCAGCGGGGGGAGGCTCCCACTAAAGCCATAATTTCCATCTCCGTAGTGCGGGATAAACTGACCAGCCGAATTGTTGTGTAAGTAACGGTAATAGCAATTGCTGCCAGTACAGTGATAGCAATACTACTCACTCTGCCCAAGGCTTGCTGTAAAACTTCCAGTTGGCGCATCAGGTTTTGGGGATACCACACACTATCCACTGCCTCTAAGTGAGTCAGGCGATCGATTACCTGGGGTACCAGTTGGGAGTTACTAACAGAAATTTTTAAGCCATCCAACAGCGGATTTTCCCCCAAGAGGGCATTGGTTTCAGCAGCTAGTTGTCCTAAATCATGTAACAGTTGTTGCCAAGCTAGTTCCTTGGACACGATCGTTACTGCCTGCACTTCCGTCCACAAACTCACCTGGGACTGGACTAGCTGGGGGTCAACGCCAGGCTGCACGTAGGCAGTTATATCAAGGGCATTGCCGATACTCTGGAGTAAATAGCCCAACTCTAAACGGGCGAGATAACTCAGCCCCAGCAAAAACAACATCAAAGTCAGCGTCAAGGTTGCTGCCCAGTTCATCCAGCCCCCCTGGCAATAGGCGCGCCCTGTCTCTTGGCAAATATAAAGGAGTTTATACCACTGCGCCCTAGGAATCATGGTCAGCAGTTGCCTGCAGACAGCGATCGAGCTTCATGCGTGTTTCCATCTGGCTTAAAAAGTAACCCGTCATCATGGCTGAACCTAGCATCCCTGCCAAATTCTCCCGATCGGTGGAAATACTGACGTGGAAATGCTGCTCCGGCAATACCCCCAACATATTTTGCACATTTTGGGCAATAATCTGGCGCACCTCTGGCGATACAGAACGGGCAATTGCCTCTAGGGTTTCCGGCGACTGTTGCCGCAAATAGGCAAGGAGGGGATTTTGGACATTAGGGTCAGTATGATCAAACATAGGTCACTCCTAAGTTTTTCTGTGACAACTATAGTGTGACATACAGATAGAAATGGGGTGGGTAGAAAACCGAATTACCCCAGTAGGGATTTCCTTTGTTATTTATTTTACCGCCTCAAACAATTTCCCGCACAACCGCTGTGCCGTTTTGCTCCTCCCCCACTAAAATGACATCTGCTGCTCCTACAAATAGCCCATTTTCCACCACACCAGGAATGTTGTTGAGGGTCTTTTCTAACTCCCCTGGATTGGGAATGTCCGCAAACATGGCATCGATAACAAAGTTACCCTGGTCGGTGATAATAGGACCATCTTTTTTGACACCTAACCGCAGTTCAGGCTTGCCTCCTAGGGCAGTAATAGCTCGCATAACCGGTGTCACTGCCATCGGAATTACCTCGATCGGTACGGGGTAGGTAGAACCCAAACGATCGACTAATTTAGACTGATCGACAATCACAATAAACTGTTTTGCCAAATAATCAATAATCTTTTCCCGAGTATGGGCAGCACCACCGCCCTTGATCAAATTTTTCTGGGGGTCAACTTCATCAGCCCCATCGATAGCTAAATCTACACCACTGACATCATCTAAAGTCACCAAGGGAATGCCGTACTGCTTGGCTAAAACACTAGCCTGAAAAGAAGTGGGTACGCCTACTACATCTTTAATTGCCCCCGCTTTGAGTCTGCGCCCGATCTCCTCGATGGCAAAGGCAGTAGTGGAACCCGTGCCCAGACCGACAACCATACCCGAGGTCACTCTCTGGGCAGCAGCAATGCCAACTTTTTGCTTGAGAGCGGTAGTAGACAGACTCATAAATATGCACCAAATAGACCATCAAATATCTTAATCGAGGGAGATCAGTTCTAGCAAATCCTTGTCTATGCGCCGAAACTGATAGCGTCTACCAAACTTTTCGCAATCCCCCGCCTGCCCCCGACTAGGGGAAGCGTATTTTTCTAAGGGAGCAACAATCCAGGTCTGTCCCTGTGTCAAGTCAGCATCAAAGCGAATCAGCAATTCTGGTGAGGAAGCTTCTTTGGTGTAAGTCCAGGTATGCCACATCCATTTCTGGGGTGCCACACTGACCCGCTGCCATTCCCCTGCCCCCCATCTGACGAAATAGTTAATCTTCAGTTCTGTATCGTTACCAATGCAGGTCAGGGCGTAGGGTTTAGCTATGGGGGATTGGGCAAATGCACCGCCTATCCATAGCAAAGTGCCTAGAATAAAATTGCGCCACATGTTTGCTAGTACGGAACTAATACTATGGCAATTTTACAGAAGAGTTCAGGAAATTTGTGCCCGTAACCATGCCCAGGGTAGAGCCAGCACTTTTTTGACGGTAGAGACATAGGCACGGCGGGAAAAGACCTGATATGCATTTTCTTCGATCGCCGTCAAGATCTGACGATAGAGAATTAAAGAAGCCCACACAGGCCATCTAGCATCTGGGCAGAGTAATCCTACCCCCCTCTCCGCCTTAGCATAGAACTGGCGGGCACGTTCAATCTGGAATTGCATTAAGTTTACCCACCGATCGTCTACTACCCCTGCCAAGAGGTCCGCTTCCGTGTAGTCAAAGTAAGCTAACTCTTCCTGGGGCAAATAGATGCGTCCCCGTTGGGCATCTTCGCCAATGTCTCGGAGAATATTGGTCAACTGCATAGCAATACCCAGGGCAATCGCCGCTTCCATGCCTTGACTGATAGCTTTAGGGTCATCAGAGGCAAATCCCATCACCGCCGCTGACATCAAGCCTACTGTCCCTGCCACACGATAACAGTAGAGGTGGAGGTCATCAAAGGAGGCATAGCGGTCGTAGTTCAGGTCCATCTCCATCCCTGCGATCATGTCCTTGAAGGGTTGGATGGGAATGGGGAATTTTTTTACAGCATCAGCAAGGGCTATATCTGTAGGGCTAGAGGGTTGTCCTAAAAAAGTCAGCTCCAGCTGCTGTTCCCAGTGACGCAGAGTATCTAAGGTAGTGTTGGCTGCGTTTAGCCCATCTACCAGTTCATCTGTCCGCCGACACCAGGCATAGAGAGCCCACACCGCTTGTCGTTTTGCTGGCGGCATCAGCAGCGTACCCAGGTAAAAAGTCTTGGCATAATGGGCGGTAATCTGTCGGCACAGTTCGTAGGCATCCGACAGGGAGAATTCCAGGGGGGGAAGACTAGGCTTTAAGGGCAGTTGCTTGACCAAGGCTGTGGGCACCAGAAAGGTTACGGCAAATTGCTGCTGCTGTCAGCTTACCAGAAAGTACGGCACCTTCCATACTCCCTAAATAGGGTTGCTTAGTGTAGCTGCCGCTGAGGAAAAAGTTAGGAATGGGTGTAACTTGGGGCGGACGCAGGGACTGGGTGCCAGGAACTGCTTTGTACACCGATCGGGGGGTCTTCACCACACGGTACTTTCTCACTCTCGCTGGTTCGGGAATCTGGTCAGGGAATAGCTTCGCCAGTTCTGCCATCGTCACAGCAAAAATCTCCGCCTCCGATCGTCCTATCCACTCCGCCGCTGGGGCAACCACCAGTTCCAACATCGATCGCTCAGGGTCAGCATACTCCTTACAGGTATTGCTCATGTCAGCATAGACACTCAACACCGGCGACCGGGAAAATAGCAAATGGTCTACATTCGTCAACTTGCGATCAAACCAAATTTGGATATTGATTACCGGCACCCCCTCCAAACCCGCTAACTGCTGGAAAAAGGGCATATCCCGCCACCGATCGGGCAAGAGTAATTTCAAAATATCCACAGGCACCGCACAGACATAGGCATCAGCCTCAAGGACGCGGTCTGGTTCTCCCTTGCCCCCCACGACAAAATGCTTGACTGTACCATCGGCGTTTACTTCAATGCGGCGGAGACTCACTCCCGTTTCTACCTTGCCCCCCCGTTGCACAACATGGTCGACAATAGGTTGACAGAGACGCTCTGGGGGTGCTCCATCTAAAAAGGCAATCTTGGAACCATACCGTTCCCTGAGAAAGCGGTTGAGAGCAGTCAGGGTGACCATTGCCGAAACCTCCTCCGGGTTAATAAATGTGAGGGCTTTAGAGGCAGCAATAAAAATATCTGTGTTGACCCGCTCATCAATCCCCTGCTGCCGCAGCCATTGGGAGAGGGTATAACGATCGGTAGACTCTACATACTCCTGACCCCCCACCACCGCCGGTAACAACCCCAGGGCAAAGCGTAGTTTTTGTCCCCAGGTCAGCATGTCGTTATTACGCAGAATCGAAACTATCACATTGAAGGGGGCAGGAATATCAGGCACATCAAAGCGAGACAGTACACCGGGTTTTTCCGGTTGATTAAAGATCAAAGTATGCTGTTTCCATTGCAAACGGTCACTGATGCCCAGCTCCGCCATTAACTGCAGCATATTGGGGTAAGCACCAAAGAAGGCATGGAGACCAGTTTCCACCCAGTCCCCCTCCTCGTCCCGCCAGGCAGCCACCAATCCCCCGAGCACCTCCTGCCGTTCGATCACATGGGGCACAACTCCCCCATCAGACAGGTACTTGGCACAGGCTAACCCTGCTAAACCTCCCCCCGCAATTGCCACCCGCATAGTAATTTCTTTACAAAACCTAGAAAATCTTAATAAAAGTTTAACTCATCTGCCCTGTGCCCTGGGGCTTAAACAAAATTACTCCCTCTGCCCCGTCTGTTGCTGGTACCAGCACTTTTACCTTTTCTTCTCTGGAGGTAGGCACCCGCTTGCCCACGTAGTCAGGGTGGATTGGCAATTCCCGATGTCCCCGATCGATGAGCACCAGCAACTGAATCAAACGTGGTCGGCCAAAATCCAATACAGCACTGAGGGCAGCAGCAATCGTCCGCCCACTACAAATCACATCATCTACCAGCACCACAATCTTGCCCGTCAAATCGCAGGGAATTTCCGACCGGTGGGGTACACGGGGACCAATGCGATCGAGGTCATCACGGTAGAAAGTAATATCTAGAGCACCTGTGGGCACAGTGATATTCTCAAACTGGCTTAGTCTCTGAGCAACCTCCTGTGCCAAGGGCACTCCCCTAGTGGGAATTCCCAGGAGTACTAGTTCTTCCAGATGGGGAACATTTTCCACCAGTTGGAATGCCAGGCGGGTAATCGTTTTCCTTTGTTCAGTGGCAGAGAGAATCTCTACCCTAGACATTAGAGATATTTTTCGATCGTGTTTGCCAGGGTTGCTTTAGGTACTGCCCCCACCACCGTATCGACTTTTTGGCCGTCCTTGAAGAGCATTAGAGTGGGAATACTACGAATACCGTACTCACTGGCGATTTTAGGGTTTTCATCGGTATTAAGTTTGACCACCTTGATTTTCCCGTCATACTGTTCGGCAATTTCGTCCACCACAGGAGCCACCATGCGGCAGGGACCACACCAGGGTGCCCAAAAATCTACCAGGACAGGAATTTCGCTTTTGAGTACATCCTCCTCAAAGGAGGCATCGGTTACAGGAACTGCTGCTGACATTTACCTAGACCTAACACTTCTCTCCGAGTATATCAGTTGTTCTCCCCCTTTAGAGTAAGAAACCGTCCATTGCTGGACGGGAAGTGGTGTGAGGAGTGAACGGAAACTCGCGTTCCCGCTATAGACTATTGTAATGGCAAATTTAGGGATTTGACTGTTTCTGCCAGAAACAATGCTATTTTAATTCGTCGTGGCAAATTCGGCAAGATGGGAGTCTACGGTAATGCCAAAATGCTGGCACTCCTGGGGCTAGGGATAGCTTCAGGCTTACCCCTGTTCCTAGTACAGAAAAATCTACAGGCCTGGTTGACCAAAGCGGGGGTGGATGTCGGGATAATTGGCGCTTTCTCCCTGGTCAGTTTGCCCTACAGTTTAAAATTTCTGTGGTCGCCCATTTTCGATCGTTATCGATTACCCTTTTGGGGACGACGGCGGGGATGGCTAGCATCTATGCAGGGGTGTTTGCTAGTGGCTATCCTGATTCTCTCTCTACTGGAGCCCCAAGGTTTTGCTCTCCAGCCAACCACTTGTCAGCCTGGGGCTTGGGTTTGCCACTTTTTAGCCAAACTAGCAACGGTCTATCAAAGCCCTTTTTTCTGGGTAGCCACCCTCATTGCTTTTTACGGTGCTAGCCAAGATATTGTGGTAGATGCCTATCGCACGGAGATACTGCCACCATCACAAATGGGAGCAGGAGCAGCGATTTTCGTGTTGGGTTATCGTTTTGCCCTAGTAATCACAGGGGGGTTGGCATTTGCCCTGGCAGAAACTACGAGTTGGCAGATTATTTATCGGTGGCTAGGGCTACTAATGGTGTTGGCAATCCTAGTAACTTGGGTATCCCCCCAGGAAGAAGAAGCAAGCGTAGGTACAAGTCTCTCCCAGTCTTTCATTGCCCCCATCAAAGAATTCTGCAACCGTTCCTACTGTTGGTTAATTTTGTTGTTTATCCCCCTCTATAGGATTGGCGATGGACTAGTTAACAACATGGCAGTCCCTTTCCTATTGCGGAATCTCCGTTTGGAGGAAGGGCAACTAGGCATAATGCAGACAGTGGGTTTGCTAGCCACGATCGTGGGTACCTTGGTGGGGGGGACAGGAGTACACCAGCTGGGTATTAACCGATCGCTTTGGGTCTTTGGGCTGCTACAAACTATGAGCAACTTCAGCTATGCCCTGTTGGCGGGGGTAGGGAACAACTGGGGTCTAATTTTTGCCACGATCAACATTGAAAATTTCTGTGGCGGACTGGCTACAGCTGCCTTTACTGCCTATCTAATGAGCCTATGCCATCGCCAATTCACTGCCACCCAATATGCTCTACTGTCGAGTTTGTTTGCTGTCAGTCGCGACATTCTGGTCAGCCCAGCGGGGGAAATAGCGAAAACGATCGGGTGGGTCAATTTCTTTCTGGGCAGTGTAGTGGTATCTTTGCCTGGACTGGTCTTATTATGGTGGGTAGCCCCTTGGAGACAGCAGGAGTAGAACTTTACAAGAAAGTCAGGTGATAGTAACTTGAGATGTTAGGTAAGTTAGCCACTAAAATGAAACTACACCTAGGAGGTAAGCATCCCCATCCAGATTGGAAAATTCTGGACATAGAGCCCCGTCCTGAAGTGGATATAGTTGGAGATGCTGCAGACTTGAGTCAGTTTGAGGACAACTCCATAGAAATGATTTATGCTAGCCATATTCTGGAGCACTTCCATTATGGTCTAAACTACGAACTAGCTTTTGTTTTGGCAGAGTGGTACAGAGTTTTAATGCCAGGCGGCAAATTGTTCGTGAGTGTACCCAACCTGCAAATTCTGTGTTGGCTATACTGTCAGCCTTTACTATCTGTCGAGGAACGCTTTCATATTATGCGTATGATGTTTGGTGGTCAGACTAATGAATATGACATACATAAAGTAGGTTTTGATGCTGATATTTTGGGTACATTCTTAACGGAAACAGGCTTCAAGAATATTCAAGTGGTTGACGAATTCGGAATATTCCCCGACTCTAGTAGTCTTAGGTTTCTTGGTCATTTAATCAGTCTGAATATGATTGCAGAAAAATGAACTATATTGACTACTACGCAGAGTACATTTGTTCTATCTTCCCAGATACTAGCTTTGATATACTAGACATCATAGAATCTATCTCCCTACAGACTAATTGGCAAAACCCTAAATCAGGCTTAGATTGGAATAACTGGGGAGTAGTGACAATAGTCAGAGCTATAAATGCGTCTTCTCTTGAAGAAAGGTCTCACTTGTGTTCTCTAGCCATTAATTATTTCCAGAGAGGGCTTTCCTATCCCTTATCCCTACTTCATTATTTTTTATTTGCTAAGTTAATTGGTGAACGTAGTAATGCGCTACTTAACAGCTATAGTTACCTAATTAAAATACTCCAGCCATGGCTAGGTCACAATCAAGTAATTAACAGGGGATTAATTTTTTTACCAAGTCGCCTAAACAATGCTATACATTTATTATTATCAACCGCTAATGGCTACGAACAAACAGCAGGGCTTGCAGGGATTATTTTTGCCAGTACATACTCCTACCAGTCTTTAGAAACTAGATGGTTAAAACTTTCTATATCCTTGCTGCCAGAATACACTCCTGCCCTTCTGAAGTTGGGATTATGGCAATTCTACAACCAGGAGTACGAGGGGATATACTACCTCCATCAAGCTCAAAAACATGAGCCATCGAATCCTGCCGTTGTTCAGTCTCTGTACCTTGCTTACCAAAATTTACAAAGTCCCCAAATTGCCAGCTACTGGAAGAGTATGGGACGAGATTACTACTTAGCTACTGACCCCCATAACCCCTGTTGGTTTTGGTCGACTTTACCTGATGCATTTTCCTTTACCTATGTCTTGTTTCAGGGAAACATTCTATTAGCAGTTGTGCCTGATTTGTCCCAGGTAGTCACGATCGTTTTACTTGCCGACGGCGACTGGTTTGAAGCAGAAATGGAATTTTGGGTTAACAACTTACAGCCAGGCATGACGGTAATTGATGTGGGGGCAAATGTGGGGGTTTATACCTTCAGTGCAGCACGGGCTGTGGGAGAAACTGGTTGTGTGGTTGCCATAGAACCATTCCCGCCATGTGTGAATTGTCTAGAGGAAACTAAGCGGATTAACAATTTTGGACAAGTGGTGATTAAGCAGGCAGCAGCCACCGATTGTGTGGGGACAGTTTATCTAGGCACTTCTAGGTCTAGTGAATTTAATGCCATAACTGCCGATCGAGGAGTAGCAGGGATAGAAGTACCTGCTATCACCTTGGATGCCTTGGTCAGAGAGTTGGATTTATCTGCTGTTGATGTATTAAAAATAGATGCGGAAGGGCACGAGATGGCAGTCTTGAGAGGAGCAACAGAAATCCTGACAAAGTATTCTCCGCTCATCATGTACGAAAACATCAGTTCTCACAATTCCAACACGGAAGTAGCCACATATCTGCAGGAACAGGGATATAAACTCTACCGCTATCGTCCCTTTCTGATGCAGCTACTGCCCATAGACAACCTTGACCACCTAGAGGGAACACTGAATGTCATTGCCCGTCGCGAGTAAAATTAGGCTATGATAATCAATTACGTCTATTGTGATACAAGCATATGAACATTGCTGAACTGGATGAATTTGAAGCCACTGTCAATGAGCTTCTAGCAAAGGCTAAGCTGGAAAAAGAACAAAAGCGACTAGAACAACAGAGGAACAAGCAGATAGAGGAGATTGTCCAGCAGATTTATGCGCGGTTAAAGCCTTTACTAGCTAAGGTGGAAGAGAGTCTGAAGGATTATGATGAAAACGATGACAGTCCTGTACGCAAAAAGCTGAAAGAGCAGGCAGAAGAAATTAGACGCAAACTAGAAGAAGCACCAACCTGGGCTGCCAGCATTGCCGATCGACAAATGATTCTGCAAGAGGAGCGCCTGTTGGACGAACAGATGGCAGTGCAAATCAACACTTGGCGACATGAATTAAAGGAAGACCTCCTGGACATGATTCGCGAACAAAGGGACTTTTTTAGTGCTACAGATGCCGCTGTTGCTATCAAGGGTTATGTCAATGACTTAAAGGCTATTGGGGCCTTGGAAGAAGTAGTGGAAGCACTTATCCATCAAATTAACATTAACAGTGATGAAGGTCCGGTAGCAAAACTGAGAGGGACACACGAACAAACCCTCAATTTCATTTACCACAAAGCCATGGAAAATCGATCGCGCGTCGATCGTGCCCCTGATGTGCAGCCGAGTACGCGACATCGCAAGACAGAAAAACGTCCCAGCTTGTATGGGGATTTATCGGGCAAGGTGGTAGTCTATGGCGGACACGATCGGTTGGAAACGGCAGTGCGGAATCGTTTACGGGACTCTGATGTGGAATTAATTTGGTGTACAGAACAGGGGGGCTTACAGTTAGCGGCGCAAGGGGAAAGTCACATTGCCAGTGCCGATGTAGTCATTATTGTAACAGGATATGCCAGCCATTCTTTGACGGAAAAAGCGATCGATGCTTGCAAGAGATTGGGTGTTCCCTATGAAATGGTGAATACAACAGGAATGACTAGAGTGCTAGAGGTAATAGAAACTGCCCTGAAAACTAAGGAACTAGCTCGGCGTTTTGGAGGAGGTTAATGAAATTACGGACTAAGGCTCTACTAATTGTGGGGAGTACTATTACTTGTCTTGGTCTGATTGTGTTTAGTTTAGTGGCTGTACACACCTACCGCAACTATCGCCGCCTAGAGCACAAGTTTGTTAAGGGTGAAGTGGAGCGCATCAGTGACATCTTACAGCGGGAAATTGCTCAACTCGATCGGACTACCATAGACTACGCCACTTGGGATGACACCTACGCTTATTTAGCTAGCAAGAGTGAGAGATATATTAGTGCTAACTATGGTGGCGAAACTCTCACTAACCTCCAACTGAATCGGATTAGCATATTCAATAGTAAAAATGAGGTCGTATTTAACAAGTGGTTTAGCTATGCAGACAGGCAATTATTAAAGCAGTCTTTCCCCACCTTGGAATTTCGTGAGCAGTTTGGGATTGCTGTATGTCCAGAAAACCAAATTTTTATTCTATCAATGCATCCTGTTTTGCCCTCCAATAAGCGGGGGAAGAGCAGAGGATGGCTAATGATGGCAAGACTAGTTGATAACTATCAGCTTAACCAAATTGCTGAGGAAGCTAAGGTTAAAGTTAAAGTTTACACCCCGAGAGAGTTTACGTTTAGTCAGTCGTTAGTGAGTGACTTACAGTTAAATAATTTTGCCACAAGACCCCTCGATAGTGAAGAAATAGCGGGTTACACCTACCTAAACACAATTAATGGCAGTGCTCCCCTTGTTCTGGAGGTGATTACCAATCGTTATATCTATCAGCAATTCATAGTGGGGCTGCAGTTTTTTGCTATAGCTATTTGCACGATCGTTACTTCTATAACTGTTGTAGTATTACTGCTTCTCGATCGCCTATTTCTCGCCCGTCTATCTGACCTAGACCGTCAGGTACAAAATATCAAAGATAACCCCAACCTGTTGCCAGAACTAGAAGTAAGGGGTAGGGATGAGTTAGCAGATTTAAGTGTAGCGATTAAAGAGATGCTAAGGGTTATAGAAGAGACCAGGATTGCTGTAGCTAGCCATAAAGTAAGAAGGGATTTTTTGGCAATAATGAACCACGAGTTGCGTACACCTATGAACGCTATTTTAGGTATGGCACAGCTGCTACAAACCACAAAACTAGATGAGGAACAAGGGGAATACGTTGCCACAATTATGGAGGGGGGAAAGAAGCTACTGGGCTTGTTAGATGACATGATCAACTATATCAGATTAGAGCCCAGTTCCCTCAAACAGGCTAGTTGTAATATTGCTGCTATTTTAGCCGAATTGCAAGAAAAATACTGTCGAGCGACAGGGGAAAAGGAGTTAAATTTGCAACTAGCAATTCCTGCTGATTTGCCACCCCTAGTTATCACTGATAGCAGAAAACTACAAGAGATTCTCGATCGTCTACTGGACAATGCTATTAAGTTTACTCCCAGGGGAGAGATAGTTCTTAAAGTTAGCCATCAAACCCTAGGGGACAGCAAAATAAATTTGACATTTACGATTCAGGATACGGGTATTGGTATTAAAAAAGAAGATTGGGAGCGCATATTTCATCCGTTTGTCATGGTGAATGATACAATGACAAGAGCACAGGGAGGAACGGGTATGGGCCTAGCTATTGTCAATCGTCTCTGTGAAATTATGGGTGCTAGGATAGAAGTTGACAGTGTGTTAGGAAAGGGGACAACTTTTACTGTCTCTCTGGTAGTAGAAGTACCAACTACTGTGAGCCAACCTCTAGTGGAAATGACCTGGCAATGACAGCGGTAGCGATCGATTTTGGCAATAGTAATACGGTGGTGTCTACCATCGATCCAGTGACTAATCGCCCGAGGGTACTCAATTTACCTGGTATTTGTTGTGAGCTAAAAACTAGAGGTGACAAGATATACACTATTCCCAGTCAAGTATTCATTCGTAGCCCCAGGGATTTTGCTATTGGTGCAGAAGTACGGTTGCAAAGGTTAGGATTACAACAACCCGATCGGTTTTTTCAGTATTTTAAGCGGGATATTGCTGCTAAGTTCCGTCCCCCTAGTCGCTGTATTGATGGACAAATGTACGATGCCGAAGCGATCGGGGAGATTTTTATCAAAAAAATCTGGCAAGGGATTTTGGAGCAAGGAATTACACCAACTCAGGTAATTCTGACTGTACCTGTAGGGGCATTTGAAACTTACTTGGATTGGTATTACGATTTGAGCCAGTCCTTAGATTTGCCTGATGTAAAATTTGTGGATGAGTCAACGGCGGCAGCCTTGGGCTATGGTATTGAGCAACCAGGGACAGCAATTTTAGTGGTGGATTTTGGTGCTGGCACATTGGACTTGAGTTTAGTTATTACTAATAGTGTGTGGGATGAGCGGCGCACATTGAAGGGGGAGGTAATAGCTAAATCGGATGCTTATGTGGGAGGGATGGACATTGATCATTGGATAGCTGAGTTTTTCCTAGAACAATGGCAAATCGATCGGGAAGAAATTAGTGATTTAGCTTGGTTAAACTTATTAGAGAGGTCAGAGTTACTGAAAGTTAAATTGTCAGAGGCAGAAACTGCAACGGAAACATGGTCAGATGCAGAACTAATGATCACCTTTCCAATGCATATGTCCCAGGACAAACTCACAGACTTACTAGAAGAACATCAAGCACTAGAGCAAATTAGACAAGCCTTAGATGAGGTGTTGAGTTTTGCCCAAGGGCGGGGGATAAATAAGCAAGCGATCGAGCGGGTGTTATTGGTGGGTGGCAGTAGTCAAATTATTGCTGTCAAACAATTAATTACGTCCTACTTTGGCAGACAGAAAGTAGTTGTTGATCAACCATTTACGGCTGTAGCGATCGGTGCTCTGTCTTTGGCAACTAAGGTAAAAAATGTTGATGATTTTTTGCGCCATTCCTACGCCATTCGTCTCTGGGAGCCTTACAGTCGAACCTATTCTTACTACCCCATCTTTGCCAAGGGGACAAGGTATCCGACCCAGAGATTAGAACCCTTAATCCTACAGGCAGCAAACAATGGACAAACAGAGATTCGCCTGGATATTGGTGAACTAGCAGATACGGCGGAAATTGAAGTAGTCTATGATGGGATGGGACGGATGACTAGTCGCCGATTGGTGCGGCAATCAGATTTTCGCTCGCTAGTAGACAACCGAGGGCAAAAAAAAACATCACCCTACGATGTCTGTGTCGCTAAACTATCTCCCCCAGGCCAAGTAGGAGTCGATCGGATTAGGGTAGACTTTGCTGTCAATGAAAGGCGCATTTTATTAGCGACAATCAAAGACTTACTCTCAGGGGAATTACTAGCAGAAAATCAACCGATCGCGATGCTGGAATGATGACCGAAACCGATCGTTTTTGGATGCAGAAATGCTTGGAATTAGCAAAGCAGGGGAGAACTTCACCCAATCCCATGGTGGGAGCAGTCATTGTCAAGAACGGCGTAGCAATTGCCACTGGTTTTCATCAGCGGGCGGGGATGCCCCACGCAGAAGTGGAGGCTCTCAGTCGGTGTGACGATCCAGCGGGGGCGACTCTCTACGTTAACCTAGAACCCTGTAATCACTACGGTAGGACTCCTCCCTGCACAGAGGCTATTATCAAGGCAGGTATTAGGCGGGTAGTGGTGGGGATGATTGACCCTGACCCCAGGGTGCGTGGCAAGGGTATAGAAAGGTTGCGTTTGGCAGGTATTGAGGTCACAGTGGGGGTACTAGAGCCAGAGTGCCAAGCCCTGAATGAAGCTTTCGTGCATCGTGTGCGCCGTGGGCTAGCCTTTGGGATTTGGAAGTATGCCATGACATTGGACGGTAAGATTGCCACTGCTACAGGGGACAGCTTTTGGGTGACCAGCCCAGAGGCACGCCAGATGGTGCATCAACTCCGCAGTCAGTGCGATGCCGTTATCACCGGGGGCAACACAGTACGCTGGGATAATCCTTTACTTACCAGTCACGGTGTAGGGCACAATCCTGTTCGAGTCATTCTGTCCCGTTCCCTCGATTTACCCCTAGATGCTAGATTATTTCAACTAGATGTTGCCTCAACAATTGTTTTTACTCACCCTAATTCTGACCCTCCTATGCAAGAAAAATTGCGGGCTAGGGGAGTAGAAGTTGTGGAGTTAGAAGAGTTATCCCCCCGATCGGTCGTCGCTAACTTGACAGCTAGGGGTTGTAATCAAGTGTTGTGGGAATGTGGGGGGAATTTAGCAGCGCAGGCAGTACAGCAAGGATTGGTGCAAAAGGTTTATGCTTTCATTGCTCCTAAGATTGTGGGGGGAATCGGTATAAGCCCGATCGGTGATTTAGGCATAGTTAAAATGGGGGAAGCAAAAGTCCTAGAGAGGGTACAAGTGCAAACGATCGGGTCAGATATATTGGTCACGGGCTATTTTGGGGGCGGGGGGGATCGGGATTTTTGCCATTGAAGAGCGACTTATAAAATTGCCGTAAACGCCAGAATTTACTACTTTGCATCCAGTCAATGTATTGTTGCAGTTGTTGGTTAAGTTTTTCCAATGCAGCGGTGCGTTTAAGTCGTTGTTCTACTAGTTCGTTGAGACGGAGTAGTTCTTGGTAGATTTGCACTTGCCAATCTGTTATTTTATCGGTGACTGGGGGCGCAGGTTCTTGAGGAATGCTAGGAGATAGTTGCGGTGGTTGTTGTAGCAATGTCTGGACAAACTTGAGGCGGGCTTGACTAGTGTGGTGGCAGGGAGGGAATTCTTTTTTTTCATAAACCCCAAACATTTCTGTAGGGCATAACTTCCCTGTATAAACCTGCTCCCAATCCAGCCAGCACAGACTTTCTAAAAACTCCCGATCGTCTTTGTCATCCAAGTTAAATAGATTGCCCAGCACAGGATTAGTGCCAATTAACCGCATAAAACTGTTATATTTGAAGCACTTGACAGGGACAAATAAACGATCGATTTCTGTTTCTAATTCCTCTTGGCGGATGCCTTCCATACCCACTTGTACTGACGGTGGTTGATAGGGGGGAATGGGATTTTCCTGGAAGCGGGCGCGGAAACGGGGGGGAAACTCTTCTACCAACTTACGGGCAAAGTCTACATTTTCTTGCCAGAACAGGGTCTGCACTTCGCCAATCATATCTAGAACAATAAAGCGTCCCCCTGGTTTCAGAGCATGGTAGATTTGTGCCATTAAATGTTCGAGGTTGAGGATATGGTGCAGGGAAGCATGGGCAAAAATAACATCAAAGCTGTGGGGAGCGATCTCAACAAAATTCAAATCGATCGGTTGAAATTCTATAGCTAGATTTTGGGCTTTGGCTCTTCTAATTGCTTCATCCCAGATATGGGGATTTAAGTCCACAGCAATTAATTGGTAAGGGCGAGTTAATTTACTAGCAATCTCTAACTCAAATCCCCCATGTCCGCAACCTAGGCTTAATAGACGAGGCTGCTCCAGTTGATTGGCAAAATCTATAACTTCCCTGCCAAAATGGGTACCCCACTGTTTTTCTAAAAATTGAAACCAAAATCGCCAGGCTGGTTGGTCATGGATGCCCCCCAAAAGCAAACGATCGGTAATTTCTGTGGTGGAATATTCGGCAATCTCTTCTGCTACTAGTTGGGGGTAATTAAAGAATTTTGTCCAATCGATCGCTACCTGATCTACTTGCCTTACCAGGTCAGACATAAGTTTTAGCCGTCAACAACTAGATGATTATCACAGAAAACCTCATAGTTTGCTGATTTATGCAGATGTTTGTCCCTCTCTCCCTGTTATCTTGATACTTGGTCGCAGGTAGAAAGTGGAGTGAGTCAAGTCGTCATTCGTCTTCGCAACGTCTCTAAGTGCTTCAAGCGCTATCGTCACCCCGTCGATCGGTTAAAGGAACTGTTGTTTCCCCATAAGTCCCAAGCTGAGGTGTTCTGGGCACTCCAGGACATCAACTTAGAAGTGATGAAGGGGCAGACCCTAGGCATCATCGGGCAAAATGGCTCTGGCAAGAGTACGTTGTTGCAGATAGTGGCAGGCACCCTCACCCCCACCACGGGTACGGTGGAAGTCTATGGCAGGATTTCGGCGCTGTTGGAACTGGGCAGTGGCTTTAATCCCGAATTTACAGGTCGAGAAAATGTCTTTTTCAACGGCAGACTGCTGGGACTTTCCCACGCCCAAATTGCGGAAAAGTTCGACACGATCGCTGCTTTTGCTGATATTGGTGACTTCATCGATCAGCCTGTAAAAACTTACTCTAGTGGGATGTTTGTACGTTTGGCATTTGCGGTGGCAGTTAACGTTGACCCCGAAATTTTGATAGTAGATGAAGCCCTGGCGGTGGGGGATGTTTTATTCCAAAGGAAGTGTTTTGCTAAGTTGGAAGAAATGTCAGAGCAGGGGGTGACAATTTTATTTGTTTCCCATGACCTCAACAGTGTTTTGAACCTATGCGATCGGGCAGTTTTAATTGACAATCACCGCATTATTTATGAAGATAAACCCCATCCTGTCACCCTTGCCTACAGTGCTTTGATGGCACAAAGGGAAGCAGAAAGTCAGGGCATCGGGCAGAGACAATTCCGACAGGAAATTCGCCACAGGTCTGACCAAAATGTACCAGAAACTCGCATTGGTATTGGGGGAGCAGAACTTTTAGATGTACAAGTTTTAGATGAGCGGGGCAATCCTACCCAAACTTTGTGTTGTGGGATGCAAGTGACAATCCGATCGGTAATTCGTTTCCATGAAGATGTTAGCCAACCGATCGCTGGGTTCAAGATCAAAACTCTCAATGGGATTGCCGCAATTGGACATAGTACCCATGGTTCACCCACTCCTCTTCCTGCCGTCGCAGCAGGCACAACTATTGTGGTGGAATTTCATTGGGCTTGTCACCTAGCACCTGGCAATTACACTTTGACAGCAGGAGTATCAGCCTTGCTACCCGACCAGAAAGTTTTGCCCCTTGATCGGCGGCGGGATTTCCTTGCCCTTACGGTAATTGGCACGGTTTGTTCCTACGGTTTGCTGGCAGTGCCCGTGGATATTGCCTTTAGTTATGGTGCAGAATTGAATGGCATAGCAGCGGGACAGAAATGACAGTTTTAATTATTACAGGCATGCACCGATCGGGTACTTCTTTAATTGCCTCTCTGATGCAAAAGTTAGGCGTAAATGTGGGGGAAAAGCTATTTCCTGCCGATCGGTTTAATCCCAGGGGTTACTTTGAGGATGTGGACTTTTTAGAATTTCAAAGACAGGTACTGCAAAAATGCTGTGACCCTGATGACCCTGGTTGGCATGATTGGGGTTGGACAGTGCAGGAAACTCTCAAACCAGAGTTATTTTTTAACTACAAAGAACAGGCTATACAGCTACTAGCAACAAGAGAGCACTGGACGGGAATTTGGGGTTGGAAAGACCCCCGTACTTCTCTGATGTTGGACTTCTGGCACAGTTTAATTCCCGCTGCTAAATATCTATTTGTCTTCCGTTATCCCTGGGATGTAGCTGATTCTATTCGTCGCTTGCATGCTCCCATTTTTACTGAGCATCCCGAATATGTACTCCCTATTTGGTGCTACTACAATCGTCATTTGCTTAGTTTCTATCGGCGCTATCCCCAACAATGTGTGCTGTTTTGTGTTAATCATCTCGATCGGTTACCCCAACTCATTAACCTCTGCCAAACGAAATTAAATCTCCCCCTCCGTAGTGACAATTTAGAGCAAGTGCAGCAGGAAATATTCGATCGGTCATTATTCCACCAATTGCCCCCCCAGCAGCAGAGTTTAGATACAAACACTATGGCAATATTGCAGGAATTGACAGCTTCTGCTGACCTGTAAAGTGCCTAGGCAAGGCCATCAGTAGGCTAGATTCGCACTAGCAGCAATTACAAGGGGGTGTAACCAATAAAACACAGCAATAGTCAGCACAATTCCCAAGTAAGCAGGACGGAGAAACTCTTGCCAAACTATTTTCTGTTTGCCGCGATAAATAGCTAGAAAAGGCACGATCGATGTCCGCGCTTGCACAGACCGAAAACTCTCCCCATAACGGGCTAATAATCTTCGATCACCATGCCATGCCCCAAATAGGTGGTAAGCAATAAGACCGATCGCGGTCACCACAGCAAAACTTGTCCCCAACCACAGCGTATGGGCAATACACCACAAAGTCATGCCTACTAACTGGGGATGGCGAGCGATGCGAATGATACCTGTTTCGTAGAGATGCACTTGGGGCTTAGCAATGGCAGCAATTTCTAGCAAATTAAACGTGGCAGGATAGAGAAAGAAAAAGGCAATTGCTGATAGAATCCACACTAGTTCATGCACACCAGCAACATTTTGCAATGACCACAGCACTAGTCCATCGTAGCGATGATTAAAATAGTAGACAAACAAGGGCACAGCTAGAGTAATGCTGACTAGGGCAAAAATTAGCCGATATAGACGTGCTCCTATTTTGTCTTCCAACCGCAAACGCAAACTGGCTAAACCGCTGTGGGCTGTAGCAAACAGCAACAACAAACCCAAGACTACCAAATGACTCATACCCTTAACACTCTGGCGTGATTGTCCTGACGAGCATCAGTAATTAACCAGTCGAGAGCGGCAGCTTGTAAATCGATCGCTGTACCATCCTTGTCCACACAATACCGCCCAAATACTAGCTTATCCACCAAACGTACATCCCCCAGGCGGGAATATTCAAAAATTACACTCCGCTCTACCACCGCCCCTTGACACAAATGACAGTTGGGACCAATCATTGTGGGACCAATAATTTTGGCTCCGTCCTCAATGCGAGTCATACCGCCAATGTAAACGGGACCTTGAATTTTCACCTTGTCCCAATTCACTGCCACATTTAACCCCGTATAGACTCCTGGCAATACCTCCCGCCCCGGAATCGGCACATTGGGCAGGCGCTGGCACAACACATCCTGGATGGCTTGCCAATAATCAGGGACGCGTCCAATGTCTACCCACTCAAAGTCCATGCAGATACCGTAGAAGGGTGCTCCCTCCGCTACTAACTTGGGGAAGAGGTCACCGCCAATGTCAAATTTTTGCCCCGACGGGATGTAGTTCAACACCTCCGGCTCAAAGATGTAAATCCCTGTGTTGATCTGATTGCTGCGGGCTTGGTGTACGGGGGGCTTTTCCTGAAAAGATTGAATGCGTCCCTCTCGATCGGTTACCACCACACCATAACTAGATACTTGGTCACGGGGGACTCGCTTCATTACTACCGTTGCCATTGCCCCTTTACGCTTGTGCCATTCCACAACTGCTGTCAAATCCAAATCAATTAGGGCATCACCGCAGAGCACAACAAACGTATCGTCAAAGAAGGGATAGAAGTCTTGGATTTTTTTAATACCCCCCGCTGACCCGAGGGCTTCCCCCTTTAGTTGACCATCCTCGATCTTACCCTCAAAGGAATAGGCCATCTGGACACCGAACTTCTGCCCATCGCGGAAATAGTTTTGGATTGTCTCCGCTAAGTGGCTGACGTTGACCATGATTTCTGTAAAACCGTGTTGCCGCAAGAGTTCCACCAAAAATTCCATCACTGGCTTCTGCATAATGGGAATCATGGGCTTCGGTATGACGTTGGTAAAGGGGCGCAGTCTTGTGCCCTTGCCCGCTGCCAGAATCATGGCTTTCATTGTGCTTCCTCAATCTAGTTTTCTACCCGTTAGTTCTACAAAAATATCCTCTAGGTTGGACTCCCGTACCATCACTCCTTGCTTGTGGGGCAAGGACTCCAGGTATGCGTTGGCGTCGCTCATGGTGGGGAAGAATTTGTAGTCTAACTTTTGGTCTTCTTCATTTTGCACTATAACTACGGCTAAGCCATGCTTTTCCCGCAACTCCTGGAGGGTACCTATCTCGATTAACTTGCCCTGGTCTAGTATCCCCACCCGATCGCATAGGGTTTCTGCCTCTTCCATGTAGTGGGTCGTCAATAGAATGGTCATCCCCTGTTGTTTGAGGTCAAGGATGATTTCCCACAGGCGGCGGCGGGTTTGGGGGTCTAGTCCCACTGTCGGTTCGTCTAAAAATAAAACTTTGGGGTTGTGCATGAGGGCACGGGCAATCTGCAACCGCCGTTTCATCCCCCCCGATAGGTTGCGTGTACGGTCATTTCTTCTGTCCTGTAATTCCACATATTCTAAACACCGATCGATGGCTGCTTGGCGTTCCTTGGGGGGCATGTGGTGCAGCCGGCCGTGAAATTCCATGTTTTCCCAGACAGTACGATCGAGGTCGAGGCTGATTTGTTGCAATACTACGCCAATGAACCGCTTGACAACGTGGGCTTGTTTGACAACGTCTGCCCCCCCGATCGTAATTTTTCCTTCGTCAGGGGTAGCCAGGGTGGTGAGCATTTTAATAGTGGTGGATTTACCTGCCCCGTTTGGTCCCAGGAGAGCAAACATTTCCCCTTGGTCAATGGTTAAATCTAGGTGATGGACAACAGGTACTTGGTTGTAGCGTTTGGTAACCCCCTGCAGGTCGATAAAAGCCATAGTAATTCATCTGTAGTTATGCCGATTTTAACCTTTTGTTAAGCAAGTTAAAATAACCCCTGGGGCATCTGTCCCTGTTCCTACTTATGTGAGGTGTCGCATGAATACCACTCTGACTGAGTTTCTAGAACCCATAGCACAACAGTTTAGGCAACTGGGCATACCAGAACCGATCGTGCATTGGGGTCACCCCTTCTTTATGGCGATCGTGATTTTTGTCATGGGTAGTTTCGTTGGTCTGGCTGGTTGGCGCGGTCGTTTACTCACTGATGCAGCTGAAAAGGCGAAAAACTTAGCCGATCACCGCCGGATCGCTCCCTTAATGACTCTGTTTCTCGCTATGGGCTATACAGGTGGTCTACTTTCCTTGGTGATGCAAAAACAACCCCTCCTGGAAAGTCCCCATTTTTGGACTGGTTCGGCTGTATTGGTACTCCTTTTCCTCAATGGTACGATTTCCCTGACAGGCTTTGGTGGTAACCAAGCTGCCCTACGGACTGCCCATGCCTACCTAGGCAGTGCTATTCTCTGCTTGCTCTTCTTCCATGCCTTGCTGGGGCTAAAGCTCGGTCTATCTATCTAACTGCCCCTGGGGGAACTCCCCCAACCCCGATCGGGATGACAGGATTTGAACCTGCGACCCTCTGCTCCCAAAGCAGATGCGCTACCAAGCTGCGCTACATCCCGGGCTAGTCTAGTTTTAGCACACTCACGCTACAATGGCAAAGATATTACTCCCCGCTGTCCTATGGCAAAAATCCTTCTGGTGGAAGACAACGAGATGAATCGAGACATGCTTTCCCGCCGGCTACAAAGGAAAGGCTACGAGGTAGTGATTGCGGGAGATGGGCAGGAGGGGGTGACAATAGCTCGCCAAGTGCAACCAGACTTGATTATCATGGACATGAGCCTACCTGTGATGGATGGCTGGACGGCTACCAGTATCCTCAAACAGGACCCTGGCACGCGCAATATCCCCATTATTGGCTTTTCTGCCCATGCAATGGTGGGGGACAGAGAACGGGGTATAAAGGCAGGCTGTGACGACTATGACACTAAGCCAGTAGAATTTAATCGTCTCCTGGGGAAAATTGAGGCTCTGTTAAGCCGTGCTACCACCTCCTGAACAGTACCGCCTGTTGATCGTTGATGACAACGATATGAATCGGGAGATTCTACAACGCCATCTCCGCCGACAGGGGTACCGCCAAATTACTGCCGTGGAAGGGGGACAACAAGCCCTTGACTTGCTACGGGAGCAAGACTTTGACCTTATCCTCTTGGATGTAATGATGCCCGACCTGAGTGGCTATGATGTGCTAGCTAGACTCAAGGGGCAGGAAAAGTACCGATCGATTCCTGTGATTATGATTTCAGCGGTGGAAGAGACGGACAGTGTAGTGCGCTGTATTGAACTGGGAGCGGAAGATTATCTGCCGAAACCCTTTGATCCCCTCATTTTGAAAGCCCGCGTAGGTGTGTGTCTGGAGCGCAAATTCCTCCACGATCGGCAAAAAGCCTACCTCTGTGAATTGGAGAAAGATGCCCTCACTCACCCCGTCACCCAACTGCCTAGCCGCCGTGCCCTCCGGGGTTATTGGGAAGCTTTTCCCGCCTCATCAGAAATCACCGTTGCTTCCTTAAGTATTGACTATCTGGGACAGTACCGCGACCAACTAGGCAAAGCCGAGGCTATGTCCCTATTGCAACAGGTTGCCCAATTCCTGCGCCAAAACGTAGCACCTCCCTGGCAAGTCTTCCATGACTGGGGGGGAGAATTTATTGTAGTGATGCCTAATACACCCCAAGCCCAAGCTCTCACATGGGCCCAGACTCTCCAGGAAAAACTGATGACGGCGCACCTACCACACCCTTGTTCACCCCTTGCTCCCTATGTCACTATTAGTATGGGCATTGTTACCGTGGCAGGTCTGATTGTCAACCCCAGGCAGCTATTGGAACAAGCCGATCGGGAACTAGACCGCGCCAAGCAAAGTGGCAATTCCATCTTAGCGAAGCTCTTACCTGGAAACAACCTATGACTAACCCTAACCCCAATGCCGCCTATACTGTTCTCGTCGTTGATGACAACGAAATGAATCGGGATACTCTCGCCCGCCGCCTACGCCAGCAAGGATTTGGCATTGAGATGGCAGCCAATGGGGCCCAAGCCCTCGACATGGCCAGGCAGAAGCACTACGACCTCGTTTTACTCGATATTATGATGCCTGAAATGGACGGCTATGAAGTCCTCCAAACCATGAAGTCCGAGGAGGGGCTAAAGCATATCCCCGTGATTATGATCTCCGCTTTGGAGGAAATTGAGAGTGTGATGCGATGTATGGAATTGGGAGCGGAAGATTACCTGACGAAGCCCTTTGACCCTGTGCTACTGAAAGCGGCGATTGCCCGCTGTCTCAAAAAAGCTGCCCCCCGTAGCACTACTACCCTACAAACTTCTCCTAAGACTACTACTTTGCAAACTCCCCCCACTACTCTGCAACCTGCACCTGTAGCAACTGCGCCTGCGGCTCCCCAGGAAACCATGAGCTTAGAGGAAGTAGTAGGACGTATAGTCAATGCTGGTGTCCTCAGCCGTAAAGGGTATATGCACCTCAGCAAAGCTATCTTTAACACCATCTTTACTAACCGCGGCTTGTCCGATCGGGACTGCTACCAAATCAATCGAGTTTTTCAACAAATTGAGGCGGGAAAGATTAAAATCATAGACTAACCTTCGACGAGCAGGAAGTGAGTTGACATGAGAGTTTTAGTAGTAGGTGGTGACGGTTACTGTGGCTGGGCGACAGCGCTTTATTTATCTAACCGGGGCTATGAGGTAGCGATCGTTGACAATTTAATTCGGCGCTATTGGGACATTGAATTGGGGGTGGATACTCTCACACCCATTGCTCCTATTAGGCAACGCCTGCAACGCTGGCAGGAAATTACAGGCAAGGTGATCCCCTTCTACCAGGGAGATATTCAGGATTACAGCTTTGTTAGTCGGGTATTTAAGGAATTTAGCCCCGAAGCAGTTGTACATTTTGGCGAACAACGGTCTGCCCCCTACTCCATGATTGACCGGGAACACGCTGTCATGACCCAGGTAAATAACATTGTTGGTACCCTGAACATCCTCTACGCCATCAAGGAAATTACGCCAGACTGTCACCTAGTCAAATTGGGGACAATGGGGGAGTACGGCACGCCCAATATCGACATCGAAGAGGGATACATCACGATCGAGCACAATGGACGCAGGGATACTCTCCCCTATCCCAAGCAGCCTGGTAGTTTTTACCACCTGAGCAAGGTGCATGACAGCCATAACATCCACTTTGCCTGCCGCATTTGGGGCTTGCGGGCGACGGATTTGAACCAAGGGGTGGTCTATGGTGTCCTCACGGAAGAAACGGGCATGGATGAAATCCTAATCAACCGCCTAGACTACGATGGCGTATTTGGTACAGCCTTGAATCGGTTCTGTATTCAAGCCGCGATTGGGCATCCATTGACAGTCTACGGCAAGGGGGGACAGACCAGGGGCTTCCTGGATATTCGCGACACAGTGCGTTGTGTAGAACTGGCGGTGGCAAATCCCGCCGAGCGGGGTCAGTTTCGGGTATTTAACCAATTCACAGAGCAGTTTAATGTGCTGCAGTTGGCGGAAATGGTAGTAAAAGCAGCTCAAACCCTGGGGATCAAAGCGCAGATCAACCATCTGCCCAACCCCCGCGTGGAACTGGAAGAGCACTACTACAACGCCAAAAACACCAAGCTCATTGACCTGGGCCTACAACCCCACTACCTCTCAGAGGCTCTCCTAGACTCCCTCTTGAACTTTGCCATTAAATACCAGCACCGCGTCGACCAAAAGCAAATCCTACCCAAGGTCACCTGGCGCTAAAAATAGACTGTAGACATCGCGGCAAAATTGCTTAAACCGATCGGCTAGGGGAGCAGCAGGTAGCTGCGTGCCTACATATTCCCAGTCGCCAATGGTAGAAAAACTCCACTGCTTCCCTTGATAGCCAAACCCCACCGCATCAATGCCAATGAGGGTGTCCCCTTGAAATCGTAACTGCACCAGAATACAGCGACTAGAGACTTGGCGATTTACCCCAGGGAAGGAAAAACTAAAATCGATCGAGTCGGGGTCGAGGTTGCGTCTGGTCTCAGGGTCATTTGTCCAGGGGCTTAGGTCTACGCGGGCAGCGGGAAATTGTTGGCGAAAGAGATTGACTACTGTCGCAATCTTGCTCGCTAGTTCAATGGAAGCAACTTTCTCGATAGCGTTCATCTATCTACATAGTCTGAATGTGAGCACCCACTATGATAAAACCTGACCCCTGAAATAAAGTTTAAGCAAATGTTGCATTTGCAAAAGCAGTTATGCTATCGTGGATAGGCGTGGTCAGCAAGCCCCCATCGTCTAGAGGCCTAGGACACATCCCTTTCACGGATGCGACACGGGTTCGAATCCCGTTGGGGGTATGAGGTGGAGGTAATTCATGGCACGTTATCCAGGTATTTCCAGTGAGGCGTTTCGCCACCCCCTCGATCGGCAGGCAGAGCAGGCATTGCGCAGTGTCCCTGGCTTTGACCTATTAGCTAGGAAGTTCATTGAGTATTTTTCCGAACGCCCGCAGTTTATTTTCAACCTGGGTAATTATGTGCAGGTGGGACCAAGGCAGTATGCCACTCTTTACCAAATGTTTCGCGATTGTGTTGCCAGTTTAGATGTCAGTCCTGAGCCGGACCTGTTTGTTGCCCAAAGCCCTGTCGTCAATAGCTATTCCCTCGGCAAGGAGAAACCCTACATTGTGGTTAACTCCGCACTGCTGGATGTCTTGACGGAGGAGGAGATTAAAACAGTCCTCGCCCACGAGCTGGGGCATATCAAGTGTGAACACACTACGCTGATCCTCATGGGCAGCTGGGCAATGCAGATTATCTCCACTATCTCCCAGGCAACCCTTGGTTTAGGGCAGGTGGTGAGCTTGGGACTGTTGTTGGCATTTTATGAGTGGCGGCGCAAAGCGGAGCTATCTGCCGATCGGGCAGCTCTGCTAGTGATGGATGAGCTGGAGACGGTGCAGCGGACGATGATGAAGGTGGCGGGTGGTAGCCAGAGGTTTGCCCATGAACTTAGCTTGATTGAATTTAAGCGCCAGGCGGAACAGTACCAGGGCTTAGATACGGATGGGTTAAACCAAGTCTACAAGTTGCTGTTCTATAATGGACTACTGTCTATGTCGAGTCATCCCTTCCCTGTGGAGCGTCTCAGTTATCTGGCAGAGTGGTCGCGGTCGGTAGAATATGCCCAAATTCTGCGGGGTGACTATAAGACTACGGCGGCGGGAGCGGTGGATGTGTCCAATGGGGCAGCTACTGATGAAGCTAGCAAGGAGACGGCAGCCCAATTGCGCAAACAAATTGAGGAACTGCAAGCAGAAATCGATCGGATCAAGGGACTGCAGTAATGGCTCCGACCAAGTTGACCCCCGCTCAGAAACAGGAGATTTTGCGCTTGTATAGCCAGATGTCCAACGCGGACTTGGCAGAACGGTTTGGCGTGAGTATTAGCACGATCGCGCGGGTGATCAAGGAGGGCAAGGAGGCAGACCTAATTCAAAGTAAACGGGCAGGGCGACAGGCAAAACAGTTATCTATCATGCCGCCAGTGGAGGAAAAGGCAACCACAACAATTGTTGAAGAAATAATAGCCCCTGACCAGGTGGAAGATATTGCCCCGATCGAGCTGACGGAGGAGTTGGTGGGGGATGACTTTGAAGATGATAGTGACCTAGAAGAAGAGGAGGAGTTGGAGGAAGAGGAACCGATCGATGATATTTTCCTCCCCACCACTTTGACTATACTGCCCCTGTCGGAACTAGGAGCGCCAGAAGTCTGTTACTTGGTGGTCGATCGGTCGGCAGAGATTGTCACCCGTCCCCTCAAGGACTTCCGCGAGTTAGGGCAGTTACCCCCAGGGCAGGAACAGCGCCCCACTTTACCTATCTTCCGCAACCATCGCCTAGCGCGGCGGTTTTCCACGCCTCAGCAACGAATTATTAAAATGCCAGGTCACCTGCTACGGGCAGCCCAGGATAAACTAAGGCAGAAGGGGATCACTTACATTCTGCTCAATGGCAGAGTCTACAGCCTATAGTTGGCAGCGTAAGCACTTAATTTCCCTGGCGGACTTTCGCCAGGAGGAGTACGAATTAATTCTACAAACAGCTAATTCCTTCCGCGAAGTGCTGTCCCGCCGCACTAAGAAGGTACCCACCCTGCAGGGGAAAGTGGTTGCTCACCTGTTCTTTGAACCATCTACCCGCACCCGCAACAGCTTTGAATTAGCAGCCAAACGCCTGTCCGCTGATACCCTCAACTTTAGCCCTAGCACCTCGGCTCTGGTAAAAGGGGAGACAATCCTGGACACTGCCCGCACGTTTTTGGCTATGGGAACAGACATCATGGTCATCCGCCATCAACACGCCGGGGTACCTGACCTAATTGCCAGGGACATGGATTACCTCAGTGGCAATGTCCACATCCTCAACGCAGGGGACGGTAAGCACCAACACCCCACCCAGGCTCTCCTCGACCTCTTTACTATGTGTGCCTACCTGCAACCTGATATGCCCCAGGCTAAAGCTCTGGCAGGGAAAAAAGTCGCTATCGTGGGGGATATTTTGCATTCCCGCGTTGCCCGATCGAATATCTGTAGTTTGTTGACTAACGGAGCAGAAGTACACCTAGGCGGACCTGCAACCCTACTGCCTTGGCAATTCCAGGAGTTGGGTGTGACTGTGAACTATACCCTAGACAAAGCCTTAGAGGGAGCGGACTTTGTGATTACCCTGCGACTGCAAACAGAGAGAATGGCACAAAATTTACTGCCCAGTCTGCGGGAATACCACCAGCAATTCGGTATCACCAGGGAGAGGCTAGCAATTTGTAGTCCCCAGGTACGGGTATTACACCCTGGTCCTGTCAATCGTGGTGTAGAAATCAGTTCCGATTTAATGGACGACCCCCGCCTCAGTTTGATTAGCCACCAGGTGACTAACGGGGTAGCAGTGCGTATGGCAGTCCTGTATTTGATGGGCACCTACACCAGCACGACGGAGGATTTCCGGAATTAGGTGTTCCGCCTTGACCGCCATGACGTGGACTCCCTGACAGAGGGTACGGGCTTGTTGAATCTGTTCCGCCGCGATCGTTATGCCCATATCCAGGGGGTCGGCAGCTTGGGCTAAGCGCTTAATAATGTGGTCTGGTATGTGCACACCTGGAACATATTTGTTGATAAACTGGGCGTTTTTGGCAGATTTAAGGAGAAAAATACCCGCTAGGACAGGTTTATCCCCCAGGGAAGCAATTTCCGCCATGAATTTAGCTAAACGATCGAAGTCCGTAACCAACTGGCTCTGGAAGAATTGCGCTCCCGCCTCTAACTTGCGACAAAATCTAGTTTTTAGTCCCGACCAACTAGGGGATTGGGGGTCAACAGCTGCTCCCGCTAGGAAATTCGTCCCCCCTTGGGGTAAGTCCCGATCGTTAGCATCCTTGCCCCCATTCAACTTAGCAATTAAGCGGAGGAGGCGCACAGATTCGTAATCAAACACAGGTTTAGCCTCAGGCTGGTCGCCTGCTGTGACGGGATCGCCTGTTAGAGCCAGAATATTGCGGATGCCGAGGGCACTGGCTCCCAGCAAATCTCCCTGGAGAGCAAGGCGATTGCGATCGCGACAAGCCATTTGACAAATCACTTCCAAGCCCGTCTGTTGCTGGATCAGGACTGCTGCTGCCAGAGGACTCATCGCCATCACTGCCCGACTGCCATCTGTGACATTGACTGCGTGCACTAAACCTTGGAGCGCCTTTGCATGGGACAGCATCGCCGACACATCTGTACCCTTGGGGGGGGAAATCTCCGCTGTGACCAGAAACTCCCCCCGCTGAATGGCATCGGCTAGTACCCCCATCCTATCCTGCACTCCTTAGGCTAGTTCAACTTCTTTTGGGCACGAAACATGCCGAAGCGACAGAGACCAGAGCCAAAGCCCAACCACATCAACAGCATTGTGGGCACTTCCCGCATTGCCTTGATGAACCCAGGTACGCCAAACTTGAGCAGCCCCTCCGGACGCGCTACCCCCTGCCACACGGATTCCCACCAAGAGGGTAGGGTTGCCGCCGTCCAGTCCGCGGTAATTACTTCCCCTGCGACCATCCCTGTTGCTTGCAATGCTTCTGCGAATCCTTCAATACTAGCAAAAGCTGGGTGCGACCACTGATCTAGTAGTTGACGCATGACCACTTGCTCCCACCAGTGCAGGGGAACTTGCCGGTCGTCCCTTTGATTCCAGTCCGCTACTACCAGTACCCCCCCTGGTTTTAACACCCGCATCAATTCCCGTGCAAATTGTTGTTTGTCTGGCATGTGGGGGCCCGCTTCAATACACCACACCACATCAAAGGTGTTATCAGGAAAAGACATAGCCATGGCATCATCCACCACAAATTGCACAGATAAGTCAGGGGGAGTCAGTTCCTTGGCCCGCGCAATCTGCTTGGGACTGATACTAATGCCCGTTACCTCATAGCCGTAATCCCGTGCCAGAATGCGACTACTGCCCCCAATACCACAACCCACATCTAGGAGCTTACCCCCCCTAGGCAAATTTCCCCATTTGACCATCTCGTGGACAAAGTCTACCTTGGCTTGGATGAAATCCTTGGCAACAGGGGGATCGCCATAGTGCCCCAAATGAATGTGCTCACCCCAGTAAAACTCTAATATCCCGTCCTCTGTCCATTCGTCGTAGGAGTTTGCCACCGATTCCTTGGATTTGTAGGGGCGCGCCGACGCCAAATAAACCCCAATGGCTCCCAAACCCAAACCTAACGTACCTACTGTCCAATCCATAACTTTACATAATGTTACATTGTTGTCTATTATACTTACCCCTATTTGCCCTCTAGTTTACGCCAGTAGAGCCAGCCTACGGGTAGGAGGAAGGTAAGGTAACCGATCGCCTGCCCCAGGTAGAGTTTATCCCGATAGCCCAGGAGAGTCTTGAGGAGGAGACCGGGAAATTGCCGATCGGGCAAGATAGCAGATAGATCCCACACTTGCTCCCCTAACAGACAGGAGGATTTACCAGCGCACCAGGACCGTACTGCAGGGGCAAGCTGACTCCAAGACTCCATTCCTAACTCCACCTTGCGCAAAGCAGTAATGACTAAGCCACCGACAATCAGGAGTAAGACCACACCCATGAGCCGGAAGAAAAGTTTGAGATTGAGTTTGACTCCCCCCTGGAAAATTAGCCAGCCCAGCAGTCCAGCCCCCACCACCCCGGCTATTGCTCCCACTAGAGTTACCCCATCCCGCTGTGCCTGTGCCCCGATAAACAGAGCTGTTTCCACCCCCTCTCGCAGGACATCAACAAAAACCAGGCTAAAAATACCTGTCCCTGTTGCCACTGCTACCCCTACTGATGTTTCAATTTCTGTTTTCAGACCCTTGGCAGTTTGTGTCATCCACAACAACATCCAGGTCAACAAACCGATCGCTATCACTGCCACCCCCGCTTCTAAAAAATATTTGGCTACCACCCCATATTCCCACCGGGAAAGACCGACCCGATCGAGGCTATAGGTAATTAAAAATCCCAGGAAAATGCTGACAGCAATGCCAGTACCGATGCCAAAATAGACCGATGGGAAGAGCCGTTTTGCCCCCAATTTTGCCAAATAAGCCAGGACAATACCAATCACCAAAGTAGCTTCTAAACCTTCCCTGAGGGTGATGAGGAAAACAGGTAGTGCAGGCGCAAAATCCATACCTGGGAGTAGTACTGGAGCACATACAATTATAGGAAAAATTCCCGACAACACCCATGGATTTGCTAGAAATCATCAGACAGGACTATGCTCGGTTTCCCCAGGCACAAACCTACAGCATCTATGCCGAAGATGTCCATTTCCGTGACCCCGTTTACGACTTCCACGGCATCGATCGTTACCAGGACATGATTAAATTCATCACCACCTGGTTTCGGGACCTAAAGTTGGAATTGCATAGCATCGATCGGGTAGGGGACACGATCAAAACTACCTGGACTATGAGTTGGCGTGCTCCCTTGCCCTGGCGACCTCCCATAAGTGTTTCCGGCTGGACAGAACTAAAACTCAATGGCGAAGAAAAAATCTGCGCCCACTACGACTACTGGCACTGCAGCAAATGGGATGTAATTCGACAACATTTTCGCCTCGCCTAAATCCTAAGAACTGCCTATAATTAAAAATCTGCAGATACTCATACCTCTATGTCTAAACGCGATGTGCAAGTCATGCTGACCAAAGATGTGAGCAAGGTCGGCAAAGTCGGTGACCTAGTTAGAGTCGCCCCCGGTTATGCCCGCAACTATCTACTCCCCCAAGGCTTAGCTATTCTGGCTACCCCCGGCGTGATCAAAGAAGTAGAACGGCGCAAGGAAAAGGAAAGACAACGGCAACTGGAACTCCGCCAAGCCGCAGAACGGATGAGAGATGCCATCACCACGATCGGGGGCTACATCATCAAGAAAAAAGCTGGGGAGAACAATACCCTCTTTGGCACCGTGACAGCCGCAGAAGTGGCAGAACTCATTCAAGCCCGCACCAACCAGAGTGTCGATCGGCGGGAAATCACTATGCCAGAAATCAAGACAGTCGGTACCTATGACGTGACCATCAAACTCCACAGTGAAGTTAGCGCCACTATCAAACTGCAAGTCCTACCCGAATAAATTGCCCCTTGACGAATGGGTTAGGGTAGAGTAGGCTGGAATAGAAACCTTAGAGGTTAGCCGTTTAGGAAGAAGGAGGTGATGCCCGTGCCAGACAGTAGTAAATGTGGTAAACGCATGGGGCATCAGGTCACTGTAGTTACTCCTAGGAGTTAAACTACTGCCTGGATGTCCTCTAATCGCCAAGCCCCCGCGGGGGGCTATTTTAATGTGCGAACAAGGTGAGCTATTGCCTTACAATTATTTACAACACGATATGAATTCTCCCACCCTAGGATGATAGCTATCAATTACCAGTGCCCCGCCTACAAAGATGCTTACAGTCGCATCAATGCCATTGTCATCGAAGGGGAACAGGAGGCACATGACAACTATCTGGCTCTGACGCAACTGCTACCCACTCACGCGGAAGACCTACACAAACTTGCCAAGATGGAAGAGCGGCATAAGAAGGGATTTACTGCCTGTGGCAAAAACTTAGAAGTTATCCCTGATATGGACTATGCCCGCCGATTTTTCGCAGAACTGAAGCAAAACTTTGACGCAGCACTACAGCACGGTAACTTAGTCCCTTGCTTAGTCATTCAGTCTCTGATTATCGAATGTTTTGCTATTGCCGCCTACAACATTTACATTCCTGTGGCAGACCCCTTTGCCCGCAAGATAACAGAGGGTGTAGTCAAGGATGAGTACTTACACCTCAATTTTGGCGAGGAGTGGCTCCGAGCTAACTTTGCCGCCGTGAAAGCAGACATAGAAACGGCTAACCGCCAGAACCTGCCCCTGGTGTGGAAAATGCTCAATCAAGTTACAGAGGATGCCCGCACCCTGGGCATGGAACGGGAGGAATTAATGGCAGATTTCATGACCCAGTACAGTGAAACCCTTGGTAACATTGGTTTCTCCACCAGAGAAATTATGAAGATGGCAGCCTACGGTCTAGCATAGGTTTATGTTTGGCTTAATTGGTCATCTCACTAGTCTCGCCCATGCCCAGGAGGTAGCGCGGGAATTGGGTTACGACGAGTATGCCCAACAGGACTTGGACTTTTGGTGTGTTGCTCCGCCCCAGATTGTGGCAGACATAACGGTGAAAAGCATTACGGGGAAAACGATCGTGGGCAAGTATGTGGAATCCTGCTTTCTCCCGGAAATGCTCCTGCTCAAGAAGTTCAAAGCTGCCACCCGCAAAGTCCTCAATGCTATGGCCCACGCTCAAAAGCAGGGCATTAACATCACTGCCTTGGGGGGATTCTCTTCCATTATTTTTGAAAACTTTAACCTCATGGAAATGCTCCATTTCCGCAATATCAAACTGGAGGTGGAACGCTTTACCACAGGCAATACCCACACTGCTTACATTATCTGTCGCCAGGTAGAAGAAGGAGCACAGAAATACGGTATCGACCTCGCCAAGGCAACAGTAACAGTGTGTGGGGCAACGGGAGATATTGGCAGTGCTGTCTGTCGGTGGCTAAATGCTCGTACCCCCGTTCGGGAGTTAATCTTGGTTGCCCGCAATCAGGAACGCTTGCAGTCTCTCCAAGAGAGTTTGGGTAGGGGCAAGATCATGACGATCGAGGAAGCACTGCCCCAGTCTGACATTGTTGTATGGGTGGCAAGTATGGCCAAGGGGATGGAAATTAGTCCTGACATACTCAAAAGACCGTCCCTTCTCATTGACGGGGGGTATCCCAAAAACCTAGCCAACAAGATTCAGGTACCTGATGTACAAGTCATTAACGGCGGTATGGTAGAGCATGACCTAAACATGGATTGGCAGATCATGAAATGGGTCAACCGCTACCACTCCCCCCGCCATCTGTTTGCTTGCTTTGCCGAATCTATGCTGCTTGAGTTTGAGGGCTGGTACACCAATTTTTCCTGGGGACGCAACCAAATCACGCTCGCCAAAATGGAGCAAATTGGCGCACTCTCCCGCAAGCACGGCTTTAGACCGATTGTTTAGAAAATCGATCGTTGTCCTTCCGGGCTAATCCCCACAATGCGTAACTCACAGTCCAGAACTTGGAAGCCGTATTTTTCTGCCACCTTTTGGCTAATACTGAGCACCTGGTCATTTTTGAACTCTATCACCTTGTTGGTCTTGACACAGATGAGGTGATGGTGGTGGTGGGGACGGGGTTGATTTAGCTCATAGTGCTTGTGGTCCTCCGCCAGTTCCAGCTCCCGCAGAATGCCCATACGCGCCATCATCTTCACCGTACGGTAGATGGTAGAAAGGCTAATGTTTTCATTTTGAGCCTGCAATCTGTGATACAAGTCCTCTGCACTGAGGTGTTCGCCCTCTGGCAACTCCTGGAACGCCTTGAGAATCTTTTCCCGTTGGGGAGTCATACGACAACCCTTGGAATTCAATTCCGCCTTTAGTGCTTCCGCTGTGTAAATCGACTGAGCCATGGCATTATCAATAAGCTACCTTTCTTGATATTAACCTATCTGGCAACCGCTCAGTTAATAGCTAATTTTTGTATCTGGGGTTGATCAACACGGCAGATGAGCCACTCCTGCAGGATTGCCGCCCCTAGCTTCTGATAATAATTTACTACTTTCGGCTGACTGATGTCGACATATAGCTCTAAACGAGCACCCTTCATTGCCAATGTCCGCTGGGCTAAAGTGCTCAGAAGAGACTTACCAATGCCATAGCCACGGTATTCTGGCAGGACAAATAGTTCTTCCAAAAACACCCCCGGTGCCGTTACGAATGTGGAATACGTACGGGAGTAAAGAGCCATCCCGATCGGTCTCCCCGCATTCTCTGCAATCAACGCCTTGACATAGGGAATGAAGCCAAACAGGTGTTCCTCCAATTTATCGATCGAGCCTGTCACCCCACCTCTTGCCTCAAATAATTCCCAGAGCGCATGCAAGTCCTCCGGGAGAGCTTCCCGAATCACTAAGGGGGGCAAACTTTGACCAGCTAAGTACTTTAACGCATCGCCACTGATACGAGCAATCCGATCGTGCTCCAGGATTTGCACCACCTGCAGGTTCTGATAGAAATTGCGGGCAAGGGTATTCCAGTCCAGCACCAGCCATTCCATGCGGGAGCAACTACGCCCCAGGGCTAATTGGGCTAAGTAAGACATCAAAGCTCGCCCCACTCCCCGCCGACGATAGATAGGTTCAACAAATATGTCTTCCACAAAAAAGATGGGACGAGTTTTCAGGGGTTCATAGCGACAATAGAAAGTACTAATACCAGCAGGATAGTTCTCCTCCTCTGCTACTACTGCTTCTATAAATGCATCTTCCTGAAACAGGTGCTCCGTTAGAGCCTCCAAAGTACCCGTACATTCTGGGAGTAGCTTTTCATACTCAGCTAGAGCACCGATCAGGCGAAATACAGCCTCTACATCCCCCTGGAGGATGCGACGAGTAATAATGGGGGGCTTTTCCTGCTCTTGGTTCATAAAGATTAGCGGCGGACACGTCCCGTAAATCCAGAGGCCTTAAATTGCTTTAGTTCCAGCGGTTCTGGCTGTTCAGCTGGCACACTGACCATGATTTCAAACCTGCTCTTCCCCACTGGAATTTCGGCGATGGAGCCAATCCTGCCCCGTTCGGGGATGACATCATTGCCGTTAGCATCGTAGATACGCCCAAATACATCCGCATTGTAGACTACTTTGCCCGAAGAATTAGTAGCCGTACCCGAAATTAGGTAGCATTTAGCAGCCATCGTGCCTCCAAATAGGACTATGTTTTCTGCTGTACCAGGCGGACAGGGGCGGTAGGAAAGGTCAGAGAGTTTGACTGGCACTGTTGCCCCCACTGGATATGCCCAGAGAAATACCCCTAGCGAGAGCAACACTCCAGAAATTAGGCGACAAAGTAAGGCTCCCACAGCTATACATCCACATTGCAGTGATATACTTTCCATCATAGGATGAATTCAATAATTTAAGGAGTTTTTTATGTTGTTTTTAGCCGCTCTCCCTGAAGCTTACCGCGTGTTTGAACCGATCGTTAACGTACTGCCTGTAATTCCGGTGTTTTTCCTGCTCCTAGCATTTGTATGGCAGGCTGCCATTGGGTTCAAGTAAGCGCTGCTGCCGTAGCTAACTCTTGAAACAGCTCCCTACGAGCAAATGTCAAGGGGCTGTTCAAGCCCGGTGCCGTGAGGACAATCCCCGGTAACCGGGGAAACAGAAGTAGGCTTAGGTAACTGGCTAAAGAAGGCTTTTCTGCAATTGCCCAAACCGTTGTGTCCTGGGCGCTATGAAAAGTAATCGAGCCGTCGCGGTTATATCTAAGGCGCAAGCCTGCCTCTGCGGGATCAAGTCCATAGGCCTGACAGATTTCCACATGCAGCTGGTTAAGTTTCCCTTGCAGGCGCTCAGCATTTGGAAGAACTGCTTCAATTTGGTCAACAATATTGCCGACACTAAGGGGTTTGGGGGGCTTTAGCAAAGCCTCTACCTTGGGCAGTACTTGCCGAAATTCGTAATCAAAGCGGGCAAGGGGCAGGGGTTTTTTGACACGGGCAGGGGAGGCATTCAAACGCATCAAGGAGTCAATTACTCCTTGGTGTACTTCCTTACTGACTTGAGGGTTAGTCTGCTCTAACTTCTCCTGAAACTTCAGCAGATGGGAGACATACTGAGGGGGTAGGCGGTTCAGGACATAGCAGACAATATCATCTAACTTAATCCCAGGGGTTAGGGACTTACCCATTTGCTTGATGCGGCGCTGGGTTTCTGTAATTACCGACCCCTCCAAAACGTTAACGAAAGAATAGGAGGCTGTTATGTAGTAAGAGTAGAATTCTACATCCTCTTCATAGCGAGGGTTGTGTAACTTTGGTTCTTGAATTACCGTTATATCAAAGTCATGGCGGTTGCGATTGTCACTAATCCTCTTCTCCAGCACTTCTGGCAGTTCTTTCCAGGTCAGATCAGGTTTGTCTAGGAGTCGGCGCAACTGAAATAGGCAGTGTTCCGAGCGGCGGATTTCATGAAGAGTAAGGGGAAGGGGAAATTTGGGAGGATCATGGTGGAGTTGGGCCCGCGCTAGTTGAACAGCATTGGTAATCTGTTCTAGCATGCTGCTTTGAATTTTTTGCCGCTGTTGCACCCAGCCCCGTTCTGTACAGGCGTAGAGAGGAGGGAGCAAATTCAGACTAGTCACGATTAGTTCATTGACAAAGAATTTATCCCGCCGCTCCTCTGGGGATACTTGCTTCTGCACTTCTTCAATGACAAACTCCTCGATCGTGTTACGGACTAGCATTTACGCTAAGAGAGGACTAGCATCATTATACCACTCAGTTAGATAGAGGGTAGTTGATCACGGTCACACTGCAGTACTGAGAAAACTTGGGGCAAGGAGGCTTTGGGGTTATGACAGTGGGGCTGTCTACAGGGCAAGCCTGGGGCATGTAAGGTAGCTTCACTTGCTTCTCCGCTAATTGCACATCTGTTTCTGCAGGGGTAATAAAGGGTTCCGTAGGGATATAGCCTTACTAGACATTACAGTTTTTCTACCTGTGGGACCGTGTAAAAGTAGACCAGTGCACTGGGATGGGGCTTTAAGTGTCCCAAGCAAACATCTGTAAAATGACAGTTGAAGAAGAAGTACTAGTAAAATCTCCCCCAGCTACACTGACTCCCTATGCAGGGGTTTTGGCTAGAGGGCTGTTAATTTCTGTATTAGAATACAACATTATTACTAGTAACTAATTCCTGATAATCCTGCTGTAGGGCTTTTGTATCGGGCTGTTCCCAGCGAGTTTTACCTAAGTTAATGCCAGCAACTGTTAACTCCCGTAGTTGTTCTAAGTTACTAATATTTGTCTGTAAATCCTGTAAACTAATTGCCCCCTGGGGAGCGGAATTCCACCCGTTTATACCTACCCCTATTACCGCTACACTGATTTGTTGGTGATGCCAGCGAGCTTCTGTCAAAATCCCCCCTAGTTTACATTTTCCCACATACAGATCGTTAGGGGGTTTGATGCGTAAACCCGGCACAAATGCTTGCAATTGATGAGCAATGCCCCAAACTGTACCGATCGTGATTATCCCAGGGTCAATTATTCTGACTTTGGGCACATAAATTAGGGATAAATATAACCCCCCTGGCTCTGATTCCCATTTTCTGCCCCACTGCCCCCGCCCCGCTGTTTGCCTTTTGGCAACAATAACGGTGCCGTCACCATAACCTTGGTCTACTAACTGCCAAGCGATTGTGTTTGTGGAATCAACAACGGCAAATTCTAGTAACACTAGCTCTTCATCTGTTTATAGGTCTCGAGGGCTTGCTGATAACCTTCCATGTCCCCCTGCTGTTGAAAAAGTTTAGCAGCTTCTTGGGTATCCAAAAGAGCTTGGCGAATATTGTCCATTTCGTAATAGGCAAGACCGCGATTGCCATAGGCCTGGGGGAAGTTGGGTTTGTATTTGATTGCCTCAGTGTAGTCCGCGATTGCTTTGGCAAATTCCCCACTGTCACTGTAAACGTTGCCGCGATTGTAGTAAGCATCAGCAAAGGTAGGGTCAACTTCTATGGCCTTGGTGAAGTCTTGAATTGCATTTTTGCTGTTACCCTGAGCCTGGAGTAATAAACCGCGGTTGTTGTAAGCAGATGCTAAATTGGGGTCAATTTTGAGAGCATAGTTGTAATCCTGCAGCGCTCCCCGTTCATCGCCTGTCTGAAACTTGGCTAGACCTCTGGCATTGTAGGCAGCACTGTAACGATTGTCAATTTTAATTGCCCGATCGAATTCCATGACTGCTACTTTATTTTCCCCTAAACTCGATCGGATAATACCCTTGTAGTAGTAAGCTTCTTTGTATTGGGGGTCAATTTTCAAGGCAACATCTAAATCTAGTAGGGCTTGGTCAACAATACCTTGTTGAAATAGTATCTGGGCACGTAAGCTGTAATAATTTGCTTTTTCATTATCTAGCTCGATGGCTTTCTGTATGTCGTAGAGGGCACCGCTATAGTTATTTTGCTGAAGGCGAGTTTGCGCTCGATCGTAATAGTCAGCAGCGCTATCAAGGGAGCCAAAGCTGCTAATGTCTGTATCTACTTTCGCTGTAGTTGCTAGTGGCTGTAGAGCAGTACGATCGATGTCCATTTGCAACAGGTGGGCAATAATATCCATGTGGGCAAGGAGATTAACAGGGGTCAGACGGGGTAAAACTTCAACAGCTCCCTGCCGCAGTGCCCACCGTTTTTCTAAATCCTTAATTTGTCCCTCTTCCTTGAGATTGATAAGCACTAATCGATTAGTTACACCTTTGCTTTTCAAGCACCTACCCACATTACTGGCTTGCAGAGTAGTGCCATCAGTAGCTTTTATCCCCAAGTCCAACAAAATTAAATCAGGCAGAGGTTCTAAGTAATCTAATAATTCTGCCGCCGCTGGTACAACCGTCAGCCTAATATTGGGCTGAGTGGCAAAAGCCCGTTGCCATAGGTCTACCTGATCTGGTTGGGACAGACACAAAACGATCGTCTTCATGGGAAGAGAGCGGGCATACTGTAATCCACTTTACCCCGATCGTGGCATAATGTTACAGGGGAGGAACAGGTTAACTAGTTATGGCTGATGCAACTCAGGCAGATCATCGTTTTGAATGCCTTGTCTGTGGCTATGTCTACGAACCAAGTGCGGGGGACAAAAAGCGCGGTATTCCTGCCGGTACTGCCTTTGCTGATTTGCCCGATGATTGGCGCTGTCCTGTATGTAACACGCGTAAGCAGCAATTCAAGGATATTGGGGTCAGTGGCGCACCTTCTGGCTTTGCTGAGAATCTCAAGTATGGTTTGGGGGCAAACTCTCTCACCCCCGCCCAGAAAAACTTACTAATTTTTGGTGCCTTGGCATTAGGATTTCTCTTTTTAATGAGTTTTTATTCGGTGGACTGATGAAGGTATTTTTCCAGCTGGTTTTGACTGTTGTATTAGTATTTGTTGTGGGGGTAAAAGCGGTTTTTGCCGCCGATTGGTACCTCATTCAATTACCGACCAAAGCGAGCTTACTGGACATTACGTTTCAAGATGAACAGCTGCAACATGGTTGGTTGGTGGGGACAGATGCCAGTTTATTTGAGACCAAGGATGGGGGCTTGACCTGGGAGCAACGTCACCTGAAGTTAGATGGACTCTATCGATTTGTTTCTGTTAGTTTTCAGGGGGATGAGGGGTGGATTGCAGGCAAACCTGCCCTGCTACTGCATACCCTAGACGGTGGTAAGTCCTGGAGTAAGGTGGGACTGAGTGCGAAATTGCCCGGTGACCCCCAAATGATCACTGCTCTGGGTGCCAATAGTGCGGAAATGGCAACGGATTTGGGTGCCATCTATCGGACGCAAGATGGTGGTAGGACCTGGAAGGCTCTGGTTAAACAGGCGGTGGGGGCAGTGCGCAACTTAAACCGCTCGCCGGATGGTCGTTATATTGCGGTCTCTGCCAAGGGCAATTTCTACTCCACCTGGTCGCCGGGAGAGGATGCCTGGACGCAACACAATCGCAACAGCTCCCGCCGCGTGCAGAACATGGGCTTTGGTCCGGACAATCGGATTTGGATGCTCAATCGCGGTGGACAAATTCAGTTCAGCAAGCCTGCTACTCTGGAGGAATGGGAAAAGCCCTTATTCCCAAAGGCAACGGAAGGCTATGGCATGTTGGATTTAGCCTACCAGGACGCTCAACACCTGTGGGCATCGGGGGGGAGTTCCCACCTGCTCTACAGTGAAGACGGGGGCAAAACCTGGGAAAGGGTGGAAAATGTCCGCCATGTGGGGGCAAATTTCTATTCCATTGACTTTTTTAGACCCGATCGGGGCTTTATTCTCTGTCAGGATGGCAAGCTATTAGTTTACAGATAGCAGCACGATCGGTTTTGCCTGTGGCTGTCTTGGGGAGGGCAGACCAGTTCAACAATTGTTTGGGAATTTTGTAAGGGGCAAGGTGGTGGGCAAGGCAGAATTCTCTAATGTCTGGGAGGGAGAGGTCATACTTGGACTGCACTATTGCTACGGGAATCTGTCCCCATTCCCTATCTGCCTTTCCTACAACACAGACATCTTGAATGTGCGGATGGCGGGAGAGGAGATTTTCAATTTCAGCGGGATAGATGTTTTCTCCCCCGCAGATGATCAAATTGTCTGACCGATCGCAGACCACAAGGTAACCATCTCCATCTATGTAGCCCACGTCTTTGGTATTAAACCAGTCGTCCCTTGCCTGTTGGTGTAGATACCGCAGAAAGACCGATCGCCCTCTAATTTTAATTTGTCCCGCTTCTATGCTCATTGCCAAGCCTGGAATGACTGTCCCTGCTGAGTGGGGATGTGCTCGCCATTCTGTCGCCGTGAGGGTAGTGACAGTAGAAGCCGCTTCCGTTAGGCCATAGGTGGTGACGATCGGTAGTTGTAATGCTAGACAACGGTCTTGCAAACAGGGCGATAGGGGTGCACCCCCCACTAAAATGCCTCTCATTTTTTGCCAGACTAACAAACTCTCCAGGAAAAGAGGATGGTCTAAAATCCGCACTAGCATGGTTGGCACTAAGGATACCCAACCAATCCTATGGTTTTGCACAGTTTGGATGACTTGGCTAGGGTCAAAACGATCGTGTAAATAAATTGCTAATCCCCCCCACAGACAGCGCCAAAGAATTGCCAAGGCTCCCACGTGAAAAAGTGGTAGACATAACAACCAAGCTCCGTCACTCTTTGCCACTTGCAGACGAGATAGGACGCCAACGGCACTGTAGTAATGATTGGCTAAAGTTAAACAGATTGCCTTTGGCTCCCCTGTAGTACCAGAAGAGAAAAAGATACTGTGTTCTCTGTCTAACTCTAAAACGGGCGGCATAGTCTGGCTCTGGTTTAGAGAGGGGACGAGGGGGATGGTTGTAATGTCATCGATCGTTGCTTCATTGTCAGTAATAAGAAAAGGGATACCGATCGTTTTTAGCTGTCTTATCACTGCTGTGAGAGAGAGACGGGCGTGACAAAAAATTATGATTGCTCCTACTCTTGTTAAAGCCAGCACCCACAACAAATAGTAGGGGTGGTTATAGGCGAAAATAGCGACCTTTGTCCCCGCTGTAATACCAAGGGTACTACAGTAAGCAATCATTTGATTGACTGTTCTTTCTATTTTTAGATAAGTCCAGCTCTCCGTAGGTGTCATGAGAAACTGCTGTTGGGGAGTGGTAATTGCCCTGCTATAGAGAGGGTCAACTACGGTCATAGCGCTCTAACAAATTTTTCAAAGCTTCCAAGGAAATGGGCTTGGTAATAAATTCTGTCATCCCCGCTTCTAAACATCGATTCCGCTCTTCACTGTCGCGGTGGGCAGTCATTGCTACAATCTTAGGCGGATTCTCCATTTCCCTCATTATTCTTTGGGCTACCGCTACACCATCTAAAACAGGCATCTCTACATCCATTAAGACTAAATCATAGCTGTTCTTTACAATCGCCTCTAGGGTAGCAATACCATTGACTGTGACATCCGCTGTATATCCCAGTTTAGTTAGCATCCGTAGAATAACTTTTTGATTGACAGGATTATCCTCTGCTACCAATAGGCGTAACCCCTCCTGTCTCTGGGGTGGATAGGCAGTTAACAGTAATCGATCGATTTCTGTCAATAACAATTTGCTATCTATGGGCTTAAAGAGATACCCATTGCAACCCGCTTCTATGATCTCAGCCTCATCTTCTGCATAGGAACTAGCTGTTAGTAACAATATTGGTGTTTTCTTATCCGTCCTTCTAATTTCCCGCACCATTGCTAGGCCATCTAGCTCGGGCATACGCCAATCTATCAGAATTATATGGGGTTTCCACTCCTGCCACAATCTCAGCCCTGTCTGTCCATCTTCCGCTTCTCTGACCAGAAAGTTCAGTCGCTCTAGCAACCGTGAAAGATAGCCAAGATTTGTTGGTTCATCATCGACAATGAGAACGCGATAGCTCTGTTTAGAGTCTTCTATGTTAGAGTAAGGCTCCACCTCTGCTGTCCTGGGCTGACTAGTGGCAACGGGAAATAGTAAAGAGAAGTAAAACCGACTGCCTACCCCTAATTTGCTCTCTACTTTGATTTCCCCGCCCATGAGGTTGATGATTTTTTGGGAGATAGTTAAGCCTAAGCCTGTACCTTCTGCCGACCTACGTCCCCTTTTGGTCTGCCCAAAGGACTCAAAAATTAGCTTTTGTTCTGCTTCAGCAATCCCTGCACCTGTATCGGTCACCGCAAAATGCAGGATTACCTCCTGGTCATTTTTTACCTCCTGGCTGACCGTGAGAGTCACGCTGCCCTGGTCTGTAAACTTAATCGCATTCCCCACCAAATTGATTAACACTTGCGATAGTTTGTCGGGGTCACCAATCACCCAGCGGGGACTATCTACCTGCCAATTTAGCTGGATGCCCTTGCCCTCTGCCCGCAGGCGAAACATCTCGTAGATTTGGTGTAGGCGATCGGGTAAGTCAAATACCACAGACTCTAGGACTACTTTCCCTGCTTCAATCTTGGATAGTTCCAAAATTTCATTGACTAGCTTTAACAGGTGATTGCCACTATTTTGAATGATTTTCAGGGTTTCAATTTGGCTAGGATTGAGGTTGTCATCCAAAGTCAATAACTGAGTAAAGCCCAAAATGGCATTCAGAGGAGTGCGAATTTCATGGCTCATCTGGGATAGAAACTGACTCTTGGCACGGTTGGCTGCCTCTGCCTTTTCTTTTGCTTCCTGCAATTCCCTGGTTCTCTGTGCCACTAAACGATGGAGATGGGTTTCCTGTTCCTTGCGTGCCGTAATATCAATGAACGTTGTGATGTAAGTGGGTTCCTTGACCAGGGTCAATTCCGTAAATGTCACCGCTGCCCAAAAATGACTGCCGTCTCCCCGCCGCATCCGCAATTCGTAGGTCTCATGGGACTGGGCATTGACGGGTATGTTGGGGTGGACAACAAATAGTTCTGTCTGTTTGAGATTGAGTATTTCATCTGCAGGTATGCCCAATTCCCGACTAGCAGTGCTATTGGCGTAAATAATTTGTTGGTCACTCTGGCGTACGGCAATAATCCCCAGGGGCGTAGCTTCAGCAATGCGTCGGAACAGTTCGCGGTTTTGTTGGGCAATCTCGATCGTACTCCTGTATAAATCTAGCTCCATCCGATCGCCGTGGTCAGTAATGGTTTCCAGGATAATCTCTAAATCCTGCTTTTCCTGCTGCAGGACTTCTAAAATCAATTCTAAAGCAGCCTCGGCGTGCTCCCGTTCTTTAATTTCCCGCTCTAGGCGCTGGGTGAGTTCATAGAGCAGTTGCTCTACCCGATCGGAGTGATTGACCGTTGTTTCTAGGAGCAGTTCTAGGTCCTGTTTTTCCTGTTCTAGCTCGGCAATCCTTTGCTTGAGTTGTTTCACCTCATTAATCAGTTGCACGCGCCGAAGCTGATGTAGTGCCATAGTTCTATCTTATGACTATTTATCATGGTACTACCAAAACTGGGCAGGGGGACAGGGTAATCACTCGCTGACTGACACTCTCTCTTGTCTCGCTTACTCCCCTAGTACCCATAATGATTAGGTCGCAGTTTAGTTCATCAGCTACGTCACAAATCACAAAGGCAGGCTTACCTTCCCCTAATTTCGTTTCGGCGGTAATCCCCTCTGTCTCAAATAACTGGCGGGCATTGTCCAGGAGTTTCTCTACCTTTTCCCGATCGTTCTCTTCGGGATCAACTACGGACAACAGTAGCAGGCGGGAGTGGAAGGCTTTGACCAGACCCACCACGATCGGGACGGCTTGACGGGCTTCCAAACTACTATCCACAGCAAAGAGAATCGTTGGGAACATGATTCGCTACAATCAAAAGCAACTACTACGGTAGCAAATAAATTTTTATATCCCTACTATTGTGGAGGAAATTTAAGCGTGGCGAAACAAACTTTAGCAAATCTCAAGGTGGAGGACTTGGCAGGCAAACGGGTACTAGTGCGGGTAGATTTTAACGTACCCCAGGCTGATGATGGCTCCATTACCGATGACACCCGCATTCGGGCAGCTTTACCCACTATCAACCACTTGATCAATGCCGGTGCAAAAACTATCCTGGTTACCCACCTAGGCAGACCCAAGGGGGATACCTTTGCCGAGCGGGCTAAGGATAAGTTGCGCGTCAACCCCATTGCAGAACGTCTGTCCCAATTGCTGCAAAAGCCCGTAGTTAAGTGCGATGACTGCATTGGCGAAGCAGTGGCGCAACAATTGGGGAGTCTCCAAAATGGGGATGTGGCACTGTTGGAAAATGTGCGGTTTCATCCAGAGGAAGAAGCTAATGACCTGGAATTTGCCAAACAGTTAGCTAGTTTAGCGGAGGTCTATGTCAATGATGCCTTTGGGGCAGCCCACCGTGCCCATGCCTCTACTGCTGGCGTGGCCCAATTTCTCCAGCCTGCTGTAGCGGGCTTTCTGTTGGACCTGGAGTTGAAATACCTCAGTGGTGCTATCGATAACCCCCAGCGTCCCCTAGCAGCGATCGTGGGTGGCTCCAAAGTTTCCAGTAAAATTGGCGTGATTGAATCGCTCCTGGGGAAAGTCAATAAGCTACTGATTGGGGGTGGTATGATTTTTACCTTCTTCAAGGCGCGGGGCTTGCAGGTGGGGAAATCCTTAGTAGAAGATGACAAACTGGAGTTAGCTAAATCCCTAGAGGCAATGGCAAAGGAACGGGGGGTAGAATTACTCCTGCCAACGGATGTGGTAGTCGCCGATAAATTTGCCCCTGATGCCAATGCCCAAGTTGTCTCTATTGAGAATATTCCCCCTGATTGGATGGGCCTAGATATTGGACCGGCAACCGTAGCCGCCTTTAAGGCAGCCCTGGCTGGCTGCAAAACAGTGGTCTGGAACGGACCGATGGGGGTATTTGAGTTTGACCAATTTGCCAAGGGGACAGAAGCGATCGCCCATGCCCTAGCTGAACTCACTAGTCAGGGAGCTATTACCATCATTGGCGGCGGCGACTCCGTGGCAGCGGTAGAAAAGGTAGGGGTTGCTGATCGCATGAGCCATATCTCCACGGGGGGTGGTGCCAGCCTAGAACTCCTCGAAGGTAAGGTTCTGCCAGGGATTGCTGCTCTCAGTGATGCCTAGTTGACAAAATTTGAGTTAAGATAGAGAATGCAACCTGCAGTGATGCGGAACTGGCGGAATTGGTAGACGCGCATGTTTCAGGTACATGTGCCGCAAGGCTTGGGAGTTCGAGTCTCCCGTTCCGCACTCAGTGGCTAGCTCTATTCTTACTTCTATTGCTGTTGCTGGAGGGGTGTGGGGTCAACCGGGTAGCGCGGCAGCAGATTGTAGTTGGTACCACTAGCCAAGTGCGCACCCTCGACCCTGCCGATGCTTATGAGTTTTTCGCCGGCAATGTTCTAGCCTATGTCACCGATCGGCTCTACACCTACTCCGCCGATTCTCCAGCGGTGGTGCCCCAGTTAGCAGCAGATTTCCCCCAGGTCAGTCCCGATGGCTTGGTTTATCGCATTCCCCTGCGGCGCGGAGTGAAGTTCCATGATGGTACGGATTTTAACAGTGGGGCAATGGCTTTTTCCCTGCGGCGGTTTATGGCAAAGGGAGGGGCACCCAGTTTTTTACTGCAAGACGTCATCGATCGCCTAGAGACCCCTGATCTCTACACCCTGGTCATTCATCTCAAAACGCCTGTGCCCTTTTTCCTCAAGTTACTGGCGTTTCCTGGGGCAGGGGCAGTATCGCCTCAGTTTTATCAACAACAGCAGGAATTTGTTGCCGATCGAGTGATTGGCACGGGACCCTATGTTTTAACGGAGTACAAGCCAGGTCAGGTTTTACGGCTCCGCCCCTTTGCTAACTATTGGGGGGAAAAGGTGAAAAATCAGGGTATTGACATTCAGTTCTTTTCCTCCAGTGCCAATTTGCTCAACGCCTTCAAAACGGGGGCAGTGGATGTTGCTTGGCAGACCCTCAGTCCCTATCAAATTCAGAACCTGCAAAGACAAGCTGCACGCCAGCAGTGGCAAGTAGTGGAGGGAGAGAGTGCCACTATTTTGTACATGAGTTTGAATGTCACCCAGCCCCCCCTCGACGATGTGCGGGTCAGACGGGCTTTGGCATTGGCGATCGACCGCGAATTGATAGCCGATCGGGTGTTTATGGGACAGCGTGCGCCTCTCTACAGCTTGTTACCAACGACTTTACCGGAATCCCGTCCTGTTTTCTATCGTGATGTCCAGCAAGCCAAAGAGTTATTAAGGCAAGCAGGGTATAGTCCCGATCGCCCTGCCCGAATTAGTTTGTGGTACTCCCCCCGCTACGGTGGCAACGGTGACCTAATTGCTACTACGCTCAAAGCGGCTTTGGCACGGGACTTGGGGGGAATGCTGAGGCTGGAGTTAGAACCCGTTGAACCCACTACTGCCTATGCTCTGATCGAGGCGAAGGTCTATCCCGCTTTTTTATTTGATTGGGTGCCCGATATTCTGGACAGCGATAACTTCTTGCAACCCTTTTTAACCTGCGAGCGCCAGGAGAATAATATCTGTGTAGAGGGCAGCAGTGCCTTCCAGGGGTCTTTCTTTTTTGAGCCAGAACTGAATGTCCTAGTTAAACAGCAACGCCAGGTACAAGATACAGACAAAAGGCGGGAAATAATCGATCGGATACAAACCCTCACAGCCGAGTATGTGCCTTTTATTCCCCTGTGGCAGAATCGTGAGTATGTGTTCTCCCACTCCTATATCAGAGGTGTGCGCCTCAATAGCAACCAACTCCTGGATTTAAGTAGCATGATCACTGACTAGCAGAGCTTTCATCTCCCGCACTGCCCGATCGAGTCCCACCAGAACTGCCCGACTGATAATACTGTGCCCGATATTCAGTTCCTCCATCCCAGGTATACAGGCGATCGGTTGTACGTTCCAGTAGGTCAGACCATGTCCCGCGTTGACTCTCAGTCCCAACCTTAGAGCAGTCTCTGCCCCTTTGTAGAGCACTTCTAGCTCCCTAGCTCGATCGGCTTCCGTTTCCGCATTGGCGTAGGTGCCAGTGTGCAATTCTACAAACTTAGCTTTGACCTGGGCAGCAGCTTCTAGTTGAGTGGGATTGGGGTCAATAAAAATACTGACAGGAATGCCCTGCCTCTGGAGAGCAAAGACAATTTCCTGTAGATGGTCCTGCTGAGTGACCACGTCCAGCCCGCCCTCCGTGGTAATTTCCTCTCGTCGCTCCGGTACGAGGGTTACGTAGTCGGGACGAATGTCAAGGGCAATTTGCACCATTTCGGCAGTGGGAGCCATCTCCAAATTCAAGTGGGTACGGACAATCTGGCGCAATAGACGCACATCCCGTTCCTGGATATGACGGCGGTCTTCCCGTAAGTGCACCGTAATCCCATCTGCCCCTGCTAACTCCGCAATCACTGCAGCTGCTACGGGGTCTGGCTCTACAGTACGGCGGGCTTGCCGAATGGTAGCGATATGGTCAATGTTAACGCCCAGGGTGGGTTTAGTACGCATCCTGCAGTTCGTAGAAATCCGGGGTAATGTAATCCTTGCGCATAGGATAACCTACCCAGTCCTCAGGCATCAATATCCGCTTGAGGTTGGGATGTCCCTCGTAGATAATGCCGTACATATCATAGGTTTCCCGCTCCTGCCAATCCGCCGTGCGCCAAATCCAATAAACGGAAGGAACACGGGGGTCATGGCGGGGCAAGAACACCTTTACCCGTACCTCCTCAGGACGATCGGCATCATCACTTAGTTTTACTAAATGATAGACACTGACTAGGTCATCCCCTGGACCAGCATCATAGCCACACTGACACATGAGGTAGTTGAACCCATAGGCGTAAAGCGCCGTAGCAAAGGGCAGTAGATATTCCCGCTGGACTTTAAGAATGGGAACCCCCTGATGATCCAGCCCTAGAAATTCATGGTCAAACCCGTTCTGCCGCAGCCATTCAGACACTTTGGGGGGGCTAACGATCGCTCCCTGCTGCCCCTCCTCCCCGTGGACATTGGTTTCTGGTGTCTCGCTCATCTCTCCACTTCCACTCCTTGCTCTTTCTTGATTGCTTCCAGGGCAGGTAGGGGAATACCAGCTGCCATTAGTTCTTTGGGTGGGGTCGATCGGGTCGGTGCCTCCAGATATTTGCCTGTGAGGATGGGGTCAACCACCTTCATTTCGTGGCGAACAGTGTGATAGCGGTGAGTGCGCTCAATCTGTGCCCTCTGGGCAAATCCCTCTGCCCCAATTTTTTTGCGCAGTTTGATAATGGCATCCATAATCGCTTCTGGACGGGGGGGACACCCAGGGATATACACATCCACTGGGATTAACTTGTCTACCCCGCGTACCACAGTATAGGAGTCCGTACTGAACATCCCTCCCGTAATTGTGCAAGCCCCCATGGCAATCACATACTTGGGTTCAGCCATTTGTTCGTAGAGGCGCACCAAGGCAGGGGCCATCTTCATCGTAATCGTGCCCGCCGTAATAATTAAGTCCGCCTGGCGGGGGGTGGAACGGGGCAACAGCCCAAACCGATCGAAGTCAAACCGCGAGCCAATCATTGCCGCAAATTCGATGAAGCAGCAGCTTGTACCATAAAGTAGCGGCCAGAGACTGGACATCCGTGCCCAGTTGTAAAGGTCATTGAGGGTAGTCAAAATAACATTGTTGGACAAATCCTGCGTAACCTGGGGTTGTTCGATGGGGTTAATCAGCCGCTGCTTTTGCTCATCGATACTAAAATCCAAACCGACATTCTCTGCCTTTAAGACCATTCCAAAGCTCCTTTGCGCCAAGCGTAGACAAGACCTAATACTAGGATAGCAATAAAAATTAATGCTTCAATGAAAGCAAACAGCCCCAGTTGGTTAAATGCCACCGCCCAGGGGTAGAGAAAAACAGTTTCTACGTCAAAAATTACAAACGCTAGGGCAAACATGTAGTAGCGGATATTGAACTGAATCCAAGCACCACCGATCGGCTCGCAGCCCGACTCATAGGTAGTGAAATTGCCAGGACCGACCGCCTTGGGACGTAAGACCCACGATAGACCCAAAGCTAACCCTGGCACCAAAATACAGACCAATGTGAAAACTAGTAGATAGCCGTAACCCTGTAGAACCAAGTTTTAACCTCTCCATCGCTCCCCTTCTATTCAAACACAGGTCGAGCCCAATGGGTATCAAATTCCCTAATCGTGACTATAGAGAATCGGTAAACTGGAAATTCTCATAGGCTTCAAAGGGCTGTTCAATCCATACGTTGTCCGACACCACTTCCCCAAAATAGTCAGGGCGATATTTGCTCTTGCTTTTGTACCATAGCACAGCAGTTCGCATCTCTGTAATCCTATAGCGGGATTTTAGCCATGCTAGGGTCTGCATAATTGTCTCCCCTGAATCCACTAGATCATCCACCAATAGTAGACGATCGGGCAAAGTGGGAGTTGTCATAGTAATTGAATTAGCAATAATTAATTCCCCCCGCTGCTGTCCGCGATAGGAAGAAGTAGCAAGAATTGCCAGGGGGCAGTGAAAAATGCGCGATAAAGTATCTCCTACCCTTAATCCCCCCCGCGCCAAACAGATAATACCATTAAAGACATAGCCCGATCGGTGAACCTGGTAGGCTAGTTTTTCGATAAGGCAGTGATATTCAGACCAACTGACTACTTTTCTACTTGACATTGATGGGGGAAAAATTACAGCAGCTAAGCCAGTGTAGTACAATTCAAAGAATTTTAGCTAGCTGGGAGAGGAGGGGAGGGCAAATTCAGGTAATATAGCTGTAGATAGCGCTTTCCCCTGCTTTTATGGACATCAAGCTTATCAACATCGGTTTTGGAAACATAGTGTCTGGAAATCGAGTGATTGCGATCGTCAGCCCTGAGTCCGCACCGATCAAGAGAATTATCAGTGATGCCAAAGAACGGGGACAGCTCATAGATGCTACCTATGGTAGACGCACCCGCGCTGTGATCATTACTGATTCCTCCCACGTTGTGCTATCTGCCATTCAGCCGGAAACCGTAGCTAACCGTTTTATGCTGAGCAAGGAAATCAACGAAGCCAAAGATGCCCATGACTCCAAAGACAGCAGCAAGAGTCGATAAGGGTGGGTTAATTGTAATTACAGGTCCCAGCGGTGTAGGCAAGGGGACACTCCTCTCCCGTCTATGTCAACGCTACCCCGACCTCTTCCAACTATCTGTGTCTGTGACCACCCGATCGCCCCGCCCGCACGAAGTCGATGGCAGGGAATATTTTTTTTGGGATAGGGGTAAGTTTGAGCAAGCAAAACAAGAAGGTTTTTTCTTAGAATGGGCAGAATACGCTGATAATCTCTACGGTACACCCAAACAACAAGTGGAAGAAACGATCGCCAAAGGTAAGTGGGTGCTGTTGGAAATCGATTTAGCAGGAGCACGCCAAATTGCCCAAACTTTTCCTGAGGCACTGCGCATTTTTATTGCTCCCCCCTCCATGTCTGTATTGGAAGAAAGGCTGCGCAAACGTCTAACGGATTCAGAAGAAGCGATCGCTAAAAGATTAGCCCACGCCGAGATTGAAATGGCAGCCATGGATGAATTTGACTGTGTGATTGTCAATGATGATTTGGAAGAGGCAGTAGCAGAATTAGAAACCGCTATATTTGGAGAAGAAACATGGCAAGAATTGGCAAATTCCTCCTCTGGTTTGTCTTAGGGCTAGCTCTAGCATTGGTTGTAGGGTTGGGTTTTATCTGGCTGCGGGCTGGAGAACTGGTCAGAGTCACTCTGGCAGAGGCGATCGACAGAGCCTTGGGTACACCTACCCAAATTGAAAAAGTGCAACTCAATCCCCTCCAAGGTCAGCTCAGTATTGGGCAAATTAATTTGAGTAATCCCACGGGTTTGACCAAACCCTATTTCATGCAAATTAGTGGCTTAAATATCACTGTTGAACCCCTATCCTTACTTCAGCCTGTGGTAAAAATTACTAACTTTCAGATTGATACCTGGAATATCAATGTAGAACAGAGTTTGTCTAGGGGTAACATCAGTGAAATTGTCAAATATGTGCAAGAGAAACAAGCTGCTAATCCGCCTAAAAATGGGGATGACTCTCAGCAGAAAAAGTTTAGCTCTGGGCAGGTTACGATCGGGCAAATTAACACCAACCTGCGTTTAGAATTTTTCAACCAGAAAATCGATCGGGAGTTTAACCTGAGCAATATCGCCCTTAAAAATGTTACATCCGACAATATAGGGGCAGTAATTTTAGACCAATATATCACTCGTCTTGTCGGTCAAACTCTGCGCACAGTAATTGTGGAAAATCGTGAACGTATCCAACAAAATTTACCCAGACTGCCTGACTTGCCCTTCCTCAAAAATGATCCCCTACAATTTTTACAAGAACAAATCGATCGGTTCTCTGTTCCCTAAACAATTGTCAATTTTGTGTCCGTTCAGGCATAAACAGATTACAATAAAACAATCTTAGGGAGGAGAGATTATGGTACAGGATTACACCCACATTTCTATCATCCTCGATCGGACAGGTTCCATGCAGACCATTAGAGATGATGTGATCAGGGGATTCAACACTTTCCTCAGCGAACAACAACGGCAGGGGGGCAATGCCACTCTCACCCTAGTCCAGTTTGACTCCCAGAACCCCTACGAAGTTATCCATCATTTCAAGCCAATTAAAGACGTACCTAAACTCGATCGTAAAACCTATGTCCCCAGAGCTAGTACACCCCTGTATGACACGATCGGGCGGGGCATCAATGACTTAGAGCAAAGTTTAGCCAGATTAGCAGCGGAGGGTGCCCCCAGCAAAGTGATGATGGTGATTATCACCGACGGATATGAAAATGCCAGTCAGGAATTTACCAGAGCACAGGTAGCCAAAATGATTCGGGAGAAACAAGAAAAAGATAGGTGGGAGTTCATCTTTTTAAGCGCCACCTTGGAGTCAATGCAAGACGTACAGCAGATGGGTGTGAGTGACGACACTTCTCTGATATTTGCCTCTAGTAGTGAAGGACAGCAACGGATGTGGACATCCCTATCGCGGCAGACATCCAAATATCGTAGTGGGGAAAAGAAGAAATTCAGCTTCGATGAAGAAGACCGCCAAGATACGGAGTAGAAGGACTAACATAGAGAATGTAAATTTGCCTTGAGGAAACATGCGAGTTGCTATCATTGGTGCTGGTTTGGCTGGTCTGTCTACAGCTGTAGAGCTGGTAGAACAGGGATGTGAGGTGGAAATTTTTGAAGCCCGTCCTTTTATTGGGGGAAAAGTAGCCAGCTGGCGGGACAAAAATGGCAATCACATTGAGATGGGTCTGCATGTCTTCTTTGGTTGTTACTACAATCTGTTTGCCTTGATGGCCAAGGTGGGGGTGTTAGACCATCTCCTCCTCAAGGAACACAATCACAGATTTATTCAAGCGGGTGAAAAAATTGGTGACCTAGATTTTCGTAATTTTGGTGGTGCTCCTTTTCACGGACTAAAAGCTTTTTTTACTACCAATCAACTGTCCTGGCGGGATAAATTGCAGAACGCCATTGCTCTTGCTACCAGTCCCCTAATTCGCGGTCTTTTCGATCCTGTAGGGGCAATGAAGGAAATTAGAGCTTTAGATGATATTAGTTTCCAAGATTGGTTTTTAGCCCACGGCGGGTCTATGGGCAGTATTGAAAATATGTGGAACGCAATTGCCTACGGTCTAGGTTTTATTGACTGTAAAAACATTTCTGCCCGCTGTATGTTAACTATTTTCTTTTTCTTTGCCACCAGAACAGAGGCATCAGTCCTCAGAATGTTGGAGGGGGCACCCAATGAGTTTCTCCACCAACCAATTAGGAAATATATTGAGGAGCGGGGGGGTAAGATTTATACCAAAACAGGTGCCCGTGCCATTCATTACGAAAAATTAGGGGATACTTTTCAGGTTACAGGTCTACAGGTGGGCAGAGAGGGTGATAGTAGAATAATCACTGCCGATCGGTATGTCTGTGCCGCTGATGTGCCAGGGGTGAAGAAATTATTGCCCCCAGAATGGCGGAGCTGGGAATTTTTCGATCGGATTTACAAGTTAACAGCCGTGCCTGTAGTCACAGTACAACTACGCTTTGATGATTGGGTAACAGATTACGACAATTTACTCTATGCGGTGAAAGTAGACTTTTCCACCTATGCAGACTTAGCAATTACCAGTCCTACCCATTACCGCAAAGAGGGGCAGGGTTCATTGTTGCAGTTAGTACTGACACCTGGCGACAAATTTATGCCCATGAGTAATGAAGAAATTGTTGCCCATACCCTAAAACAAGTCCATGAGGTTCACCCTAAATCCAAACACATGAAATTACTCTGGTCAAATGTGGTTAAAATTGCGGGTTCTCTGTATCGGGAAGCCCCAGGGATGGATGCCTATCGTCCCACCCAAGATACACCGATTCCCAATTTCTTCTTGGCTGGCAGTTACACAATGCAAGACTACATTGACAGTATGGAAGGGGCAACTTTGTCAGGCAAATTGTGTGCCCAAGCAGTTTTAGCTAGCAAGTAAATGCACTAATGCAACGGATAAGAGTGCTTCAGACTGAGTGCTAGTACAGTGATTTTTGAAAAGTAAATAATGAAAAATCTTCCCTATTTCAGACGTTCGTTAAAAACAACATGACATCTCCTTCCTGCACAACGTAATCTTTCCCTTCACTGCGCACTAGCCCTTTTTCCCTCGCTGCTTTCATGGAACCTGCCTTAACCAGTTCCTCGTAACTGATTGTCTCTGCTCTGATGAACCCCCGTTCAAAATCGGAGTGAATTACACCTGCGGCTTGGGGTGCTTTTGTTCCCACAGGAATTGTCCAAGCACGAGCTTCTTTTTCCCCAACTGTAAAATAGGTCTGTAATCCCAGCAGTTTATAGGTGGCGCGAATCAGGGACTTTAATCCCCCCTCTTTTACACCCAAACTAGCCAGAAAGTCGGCTCTTTCTTCGGGTGTCAATTCCATCAGTTCTGCTTCCACCTGGGCTGATACCACTACCACTGCTGCATTCTCCGCTTGGGCAATTTCTCTCACCTGGGTGACATACTGGTTCCCCGTGGCTAAATCATCCTCTGCTACATTGGCAGCGTAAATCGTCGGCTTCATAGTCAGCAGTTGCAGGAAGTTGAGGGCGTTTTTCTCTTCTTCTGTCAGGGGAGCTTGCCGCGCTAGCTTGCCCTCGTCGAGTACAGCTCTCACCTTTTCCAGTGCCTCTAGTTCTAGCTTGGCTTCCGCAGCACCAGTACGTGCGGCTTTGCGCGTGCGATCGAGTCTCTTATCAATCTGCGCCAAATCAGCCAGAGCTAATTCAAGGTTAATGATCTGTATATCGCGGACGGGGTCAACGCTAGCTTCCACATGAATAATGTCATCACTGTCAAAACAACGCACAACATGGACGATCGCCTGACAGTTACGAATATTGCCTAGGAATTGATTGCCTAAGCCTTCCCCCTTACTTGCTCCCTTCACTAAACCCGCAATATCCACAAACTCCACCCGCGCTGGCACAATCTGCTGGGAGTTGCCCAACTTTGCCAAAACTTCTAACCGTTCATCAGGAACCGCTACCGAACCTACGTTAGGCTCGATCGTGCAAAAGGGAAAATTAGCTGCCTCTGCTTTTGCATTCGCCACCAAGGCATTGAACAAAGTTGATTTCCCCACATTGGGGAGTCCCACAATTCCCGCTCTAAGCATCTTGGGTCACTGGCAAATCAGGCAAATTTAACTCGGGGTAGAGAGGAAATTGCTGCAATAAATCCTTAACCTTTTGTTTGGCAGTGTGCGCTACCTGGGCATCTAAACTGTACTTGCCCTTGCTCAGACTCCCGTCAGGGGCACGATCGGGTTGTACATGGGGTAGTACTTCTGCTAGCAGGCGGGCAATCTCTGCCATCTGGGGTTCTTTCATCCCCAAAGTAGTCACAGCAGGTGTACCGATCCGCAGACCACTGGTAAACCAAGCCCCATTCCGATCGAAGGGGATCGCATTGCGGTTGAGAGTAATCCCACATTCCCGCAAAGCCATTTCTGCCTGTCGTCCTGTAATACCGTAGCGCTGAGAGACATCGATCAAAAGCAAATGGTTATCTGTCCCTCCTGTGAGCACTGGTAGGGATTCCTGCAGGCAATATTCTGCCAGAGCTTGGGCATTCTTGACAATTTGATGGGCGTACTCCACAAACTCAGGGCGAAGAGCCTCTTGGAAAGCCACCGCCTTAGCTGCCATCACATGGGGCAAGGGGCCACCAATCACCAGGGGGCAACCTTTATCCACCCAAGCCCCCATCTCCGCTGTTGCTAACACGATGCCACTGCGGGGACCGCGTAGAGTTTTATGAGTAGTAGAGGTCACGATATGGGCATGGGCAACAGGGTTATAGTCCCCTGTAAACACCTTCCCCGCCACGAGACCGGAGAAATGGGCCATATCCACCATGAACACTGCCCCCACTTCGTCAGCAATTTCCCGCATCTTGGCAAAGTTGATTTTACGGGGATAGGCGCTATAGCCTGCCAATAGCACTAACGGTTTGACCTCCTGTACCTGGGCACGCAATGCATCCAAATTGATTTGGTAGGTTTCGGGGTCCACACCATAGGAATAGGCATCAAACAATTGGGCAGAAATATTGCGGCGATAACCGTGGGTTAAATGTCCGCCACAGGCAAAGTCCAATGCCAGTAAGCGCTGATTACCCACCTCTGCCCGAATTTGATTCCATATATCCCTGGGGGCGTTAGTGGGGTCTTTGTAGCCCAGTTTCTCCAGTAGGGGCATTTGCACCCGACTCGATAGAATTGCCATAAATGCCACTAGATTGGCATCTGCTCCCGAATGGGGCTGGACATAGGCATATTCCGCCCCAAACAATTCCCGCGCCAGACGACAGGCTTCTGCCTCGATCCTGTCCACATTCTCACAGCCTGCATAAAAGCGATGGAAGGGATAACCCTCCGCATACTTGTCCGTCAGTAGATTGGCATGGGCAAGCTGAACCGCCAGGGAAGAGTAGTTCTCGCTGGCTATTAGCTTTAAGTTCGATCGTTGGTCCCGTAGTTCCCTGAGAATCGCCTCTGCCACCACTGGGGAAGTTGCCCTGACATGGTCAAGTGCGGCATAGAAAGCAATGGCAGCCGTATCCCGCTTACCGTTAGCTGCCGCTAGGTACTGTTCTAACAAACTAGAACTGGCAACAGATGTCACTTTAATTTCTCCGACAGGGCTAGATAATCTTAACATATCCCTGCCAGGGGGAACCCCTACAGGATGGCACCCTTGGGTGCAACGATCGGTGGCATCAACATCAATCGTAGGAACTGCCAGGCTAGAAACAACTGATGGGGTAATTTAGCAATCGCTTTCCGCCACTGGGGCTGATCCCCTGCTTGAATGCGGTTGATTTGATGCATATGGGGAATGCAAGCCTGCAATCGTGCCCAGAAATCAGGGTGGTCAACGTTCAACACCACAGGGAAAGCTTTCATGGCATCGCGGTTCGTCTCCCTAATTACCACCTTGACATATGCCTCTGTATCCATGCCCAGAGCTTCGTAGAACTCCTTGCGGTTACACATATCATTTAGGTACATGGTGGCAAACACCGACAGGAGGAAGAAACGACTCCACCAATTTGCCTGCCAACCTTCGATGTTCTGTTTTTCTGTGCGCAACAGCAGATTACAAAAGTCACCGTGCCGACTTTCGTCTTGACACCAGCTTTCAAAAAATTTGAAAATGGGATAGATACGGTTTTCCGGGTGAGCCGCTAGGTGCTGATGAATTTTGATATAGCGCCAATAACCAATCTTTTCCGACAGATAGGTGGCGTAAAAGATAAACTTGGGTGCAAAATAAACATACTTTTTCGTCTTGGACAAATTTGACAAATCCAACACCATGTCAAAGTCCTGCATCGCCTTGTTCAAGAACCCCGCATGGCGCGCCTCATCCCGACTCATTAAATTAAAACACTCAGCCACGATCGGGTTTTTCTCTTTAATTCTCACAGCAATTTCCTTGTACAGCAGGAAGCCGGAAAACTCAGACGTACAAGAACTTTCCAGAAAGAAACGGAAGTGGGCTTTGGTGTTTTCGTCTAAGTGTGCCCAGGACTGTTCAAATTCTTTGTCCCGCACGAAGTGACGGCGGTTGTAGTCTGCTTGAAATTCCGCCAGCATCGCCTCAAATTCAGCCTCGTAGCCGCTGATGTCGAGGTTTGCCATCGCCTCAAAATCAGTAGTATAAAACCGCGGTGTTAGAATTGTTTCTTTGCGCTCTGTCGCTGTTTTGACTGGAGTTGCAACCATAATGCCCCTGTATTTTAACTTTTATTCTAGTCTATGAGTATTTGCCCAACCTTGGTGTTAAGAAGAGTTAAGAAAATTTCGAGAAATGTCTTGGCAAGAGGGGACTTAGACGTTACAATAGTAAGCCTGTGGGCGTGTAGCTCAGTGGATTAGAGCACTTGACTACGGATCAAGGTGTCGGGGGTTCGAATCCCTCCTCGCCCGTCTTCCTGAGAAGGCTTTACCTATGGAGTCTGAGGAATTGATGGAGCTACGGGCTGAAAACCAGATGCTTAGACAGCAAGTGGAACACCTGACGCAGGAGAATCAGACTCTGCGGGAAATGGAGCGGCACCTGCTAGAAGCTTTGGAGCTGGCTTTGATGGAACGCTATGACCTGGAGACGATGTTGGAAGTCATGGTCAGCCATGCTGATACGGTGGAACAGGAGTTATTTTCGGCTATCAGCAGAGCTTGGGAAGCAGCAGGGATTGATGAATTGACCCAGTTACCTAACCGTCGTCAGTTGTTGGAGTACCTCGATCGGATATGGCGGCAAATGATGCGCCAGGGTTTACCCTTGAGTTTGTTGGTGTGCGATGTAGATCATTTCAAATCCTTTAACGATTTCTACGGGCATCAAGCGGGGGATGAGTGCTTGCAACAGGTGGCACAAGCGATTGCCCAGTCTATTCGCCGCCCGATTGACCTTGCCAGTCGCTATGGGGGGGAAGAGTTTGTTGTTGTTTTGCCGAATACCCCCTTGCAGGGAGCGTGGCAAGTGGCAGAATCTATGCGTATGGCTGTCAAGTATCTAGCTATTCCCCACGCGGGCTCCTCTGTCACCGATCGGGTTACTATCAGTGTTGGACTAGCTACCCAAGTTCCCCAGCGCGGTACCCTGCCTATGGCGTTGTTACAGAAGGCAGACAAAGCTCTGTTTCAGGCTAAGCGCCTAGGGCGGGACCGGGTGGAAGTTGCCTTTTAGCCCACACTTCTGCCACTGCCTGGTGTGACCAAAATCCCTCTGCCCTGCGCCCCGATCGGGTCTGTAGACGCAATCGCCAGGACTGGGGCAACCCCTCTGCCTCCAATTCCCATAACTCTCCCTCCACCTCGCACCTAAAGGTTTCTTGGTCAACTAGTTCACCGGCAAGACAGGCGATCGTATCTACCAGTCGGCTAAACAATTGCCAGAACTCTTGCCATTCCGCCTCAGTAACCTCAAACGCCCAGTCCTCGCCCCCCAGCAAGCCAACGTAAATACCACCCTCCCGATAGCCGTACCGCCAACCCCTACCTACCTCAATCACTCAAAATTTGCGGTTGACTCTGCTCCTCTGCTAGTTCCAGAATTGCCTGCACGATCGGCTTGACACTGCGGTCTTGGTCCTCTTGGTCACGGTAATAGCGGGATTTAGCACGGCTTGCCACCTGCAGAGTAATGCGGTAACGATTGGCAGCACTATTAATCAATTCCTCCATGCGGCGGTTTACTAGCAAAGAATCCACACTCGATCGTTTTGCCATAGCTCCTCCTATTTGCCAGTAGCAGACGGGCGGGGAAACTGTTCATCGACAAACCCCAGCTCAAACAATTGTTGGTAAGCCTTCTGTCCTAGCTCCCTAGTTGGCTGTTGACTGCGAATTAACTGCACCAACAGGGGAATAGCCAGTTCCGGTTGATTATTGGCACGATAGACCACTGCCAGCTGGAAAGTGGACTGATCCCGCAGTTGAGCGGCCTCTAGGGCTTTACGGCGATGGCTGTCGGCAATTTGGTTATCGATACCTGCAAAACTGGCATTTAAGTCCTGATAGAAATTGGATAACTGATTGAATACTTGGCGAGCATCCATCAGCTTGGCAATGGCAACATCATACTTTTGTTGAGTAGCAGCCTCCATTGACTCTGCCACCAAGCGATTTCCCCCTGCGAAGCTGAAGACACTACCAGTAAGGGCATTGGGTTTGGGCTGGTTGGGCTGAGCTAGCACAGGGAGAGTAGCAAAGAGAACTAGAAGTAAGCTACGCATGGAAAGGCTCAGATATTAGGATTTAGTAGCAGCTAATAGCTCATTGACTGTATTCAACAAGTGTACTGGCTCAAAGGGCTTACGGATATAGGCAGCTGCTCCATTTTTGCGTGCCCAATGCTCATCAAAGGCTTCCCCCTTGGTAGAACACATAATAACTGGCACATTTTTAGTAGCAGGATTATTTTTTACCCAGCGGCAAAACTCATAGCCGTTCATGTTGGGCATGACTACGTCCGTCACAATAACCTGAGGCACATCATCCTTGAGAGCTTTAATTTTGTTCACCGCCTCTACGCCGTCGCTGGCTTCTACTACCTCAAAACCACCACTGCGCAGCTGCTCCGCCATTACTTCTCGGATAGTGCTACTGTCGTCAACAACCATTACCTTAGTCATGTTTCTCTTCCTATGCGTACATCTATCTTACTTATTCCCGCTAGTCGAATTCAGTATAGCAGAGTCATCACTTTGTCAAAGACAATTCCTGTTAAATTTCCTGACATTACATCACTTTGGTAGCCGCAGTTTCCTCCTGGCTCAGGGCAAAATACAGACGATTAAGGGCATGGATGTAGGCACGGGCAGAGGCAACAATGATGTCCGTACTGGCGGCATGACCAGCATAGACCACACCACTGGGATGCTTGATGCGGATGGTTACCTCTCCCAAAGCATCGATCCCAGCTGTAACCGACTGTACCGAAAATTCAATCAGTTGATTGGGCAAATTGACCACGCGATTGATTGCTTTATAGACTGCATCGACTGGTCCAGTCCCAACAGCGGCATCTGTGCGCTCTTCCCCCTCTGGGGTCAACACTGTTACTGTAGCCGTAGGTAGGGCGTGGTCACCACAGCTCACCTGGACGTGCTCTAGTTTGTATGCTTGGGGTAGGTGTTGGGTTTCGTCGTTAACAATGGCAGCCAAGTCCCAATCAGTGATCTCCCGTTTTTTGTCTGCCAGTTCCTTAAACCGTACAAAAGCACGATTGAGTTCCTGTTCCGTCAAGTGAAACCCCAGTTCCTGTAGGCGTGTCCGAAAGGCATTGCGCCCCGATAGCTTGCCCAGCACAATTTGATTACTAGTGAGACCGATCGATTCCGCATCCATGATTTCGTAGGTGCGTTTGTGCTTCAATACCCCATCCTGGTGAATACCGGACTCATGGGCGAAGGCATTGGCTCCCACGATCGCTTTGTTAGGCTGCACGGGAATCCCTGTCAAGTTGGACACAAGGCGAGAAGTTTTGTAAATTTCTTTTAAGTTGATATTGGTGAGGGGAGCTTCACTTTCGGGGGGACGACCGAGGAAAGGATTAAAGTATTGGCGACGCACATGGAGGGCCATAACTAGTTCCTCTAGGGCAGCGTTCCCAGCCCTCTCCCCAATGCCGTTAATTGTGCATTCCAATTGTCTTGCCCCGTACTTAATTGCTTCCAAGAAGTTAGCCACCGCTAAACCCAGGTCATCGTGACCATGGACGGAGATAACTGCCCGATCGATATTGCGTACGTTCTCCTTGATACCTTTAATCAGGGCACCAAATTCTGCGGGGGTGGTATAGCCGACCGTATCAGGGATGTTGACAGTAGATGCCCCCGCCTCGATCGCTAATTCCAAGACCTGGTAGAGAAACTCAGGGTCAGAGCGCCCCGCATCTTCTGGAGAAAATTCCACATCCTCGACCAGGGAGCGGGCATAGGCGACCATTTCTGGCACAATTTGTAAAATCTCAGCGCGGGTCTTTTTCAGTTTGTACTCCAGGTGGATGTCGGACGTAGCAATAAAAGTATGGATACGAGCACGGTGGGCAGGTTTGAGGGCTTCGGCACAGGTGGCAATGTCCTGTTTAGTAGCACGGGCTAGACCACAGATGACTGGTCCGTTCTCTGTGCCCACCACTCGGGCAATCTCCTGCACAGCTTGGAAATCCCCAGGACTGGCATAGGGGAAGCCTGCCTCAATAATATCCACTCCCAAGCGGGCCAGTTGCTGGGCGATGAGTAGCTTTTGTTCCACATTGAGAGTAGCCCCAGGAGTTTGTTCCCCATCTCTTAGGGTAGTATCAAAAATGAGAATTCTGTCTACCATGCGGTCGCCCTAACAAATCATGCCTCTTAATTCTAACCTATGAAAATTCGGGTGAAGGACTTTCCCCTACCCTGGGGTCAGGTACTGGTCTGGCTTAGTATACCAGGTTTGCTATTTGTCACCGCCTGGGGCTGGCGTGCCCTTGTGGACCCCAATTTTACGGGTGTACCAGAGGCAGAAGTATTGCAAGAGTTATTGTTGCCGCCTCCCCAATCCCTAGCGGAAATTAAAGATGAGTTAAAGCGGGCTAATTTGACCCTGGGGGAACAGTTCCCCTTGGGCATAAAGGATTTAGCTCTCTATCCTGTACTTAACCACAAAAAGGAGGTGCGACAAATTCGTCTCTATCAGGCAGCGGCACGCAAATTCCGTGGTAAATGGCATTTGGTGGATGCGGTGGAGGTTACGGGACTGCGCCAGTCCACAATCGATGCTGTCCGCCAACGCTACCAAGCAACTACCCCAGGGCGGGGCAATGACCCTATCCGGCCCTTTACGGAATTGCAAGAACTACAGGGAGAGCAACCCAAAGAGGAAATCTGGTTTTTAACGAGCGGCAAAGCTAACAATGGAGTCTACGGGTTAATATTCCACTTAACGATGAAGCCCCAACCCCGGCTCTATATGTTGGCAGAATGGGTCAGTCCGGGGGGGAAATTGCCCACCTGGCAGGAAGTTATCAACTTACCACCTAAGCCGAATGTCCCCGATCGGGCAGAGATTGTTATTGACCAAACCCTAGAGCCAGAGCCATTTTTAGAAATCTTACGAGTAGTGCCGACGGGGGACAAAGGCAATCCCTATGAACTGCGCAACATTTCCCTGGCAGAACGGGGCAAACTGGGTAAAACTTACAGTAACGCTCTCCTGCTTGCCCGTGCGGGTCTGTGGTCACCTGCCCTGAAAATTTGGCAAAAACCTGATGAAAAGCTCTCTATCCCAATTCGCGAGCAACACGCCTACATTGCCTACCATGCCAATCTGACAGCCCAGCGGGCACAACAAGCTCTCACGGATGTGGGCGAACAGGTACGCAATTTGTTTGTGGATGGGCAATTTGCTCAGGCCCTGACCCTGGCAACCCGCAGTGACAGTAATGCCCGTAGTATCATCAATCTTCTACAGAAGGATGACAGGCTGTTCTGGCGCAGGGTACAGGCGAGTTTGCAAGTGAATAATGACCCTAGTGCCTATGCCTGGGGGGCAATTATAGTTATGGTCAAGGAAGGTCTCCCCAGTGCTCGTGCTTGGTTGCGGGAAAGGAGTAGGGCGACCCCCGAAAATCTGGCGGTTTTAGATACCTTGGATGTGGCTCCCCTCACAATCCGCCCGCAGCAATTTTTGGCTACCCTTGTCCCCCTAGAAGGAACTCCCACCGATCGTTGGTATCTGCCCCCTGGCGAGCTGACAGTAGGACAGACCTGGTATGTGGTAACGCCCATGGCAATTAGGGATGGCAAAATTTGGCAAAATACCCCTATTGCGGAATTTGGGCAACGCTCCCCCAAAACAGTCTGGAAAGCCCTCAGCCTCGATCGGTTACCCCTCCTCAATGTCATTGAAATTGAACGCCCCGATTACGCCAGTTTCTTCAGTGTCACTGCCCGCTCGATCTGGGTGGATGAGGCTGGCAATGTGGAAATTTTAGCTAGTGGTTCGGAGTACATCAGCAGGGGCATTGCGGGCAACCGCTTACCGATGGTGGTAGTAAATGGGGGTAGCTTGAGCCAGTTACCCCGCCAGCGTTTGGGGGAGCTGGGGACGATTGTCAGCGATCGGGTCGGGCGTGCTATTTATGGGGAGTTACAGACCTTTGGTGAAGTCTCCTTGGATTTGCCCAGTTTTCAGCAGCGCTTACAGGAGTGGCAGGTTACGGTAGCGGACATCAACGGGGATAGTATAGCGGAGATAGTGATGGAAATTCAGCAGGATCAGGTGGACTTAGGTAATCGCTATTATCCCATGGTAGCTGTGTTCACAGAGACAGGGGATTTAATTTACAGCACAATTAGGGAGCAGCCAGCCCGTAAGTGGGTAGGGGTTCTGCCTGGTAACACAGGGGGACAAATTTTAACGGAATTAGACGGACGCTATGAAATTTGGAATTTCTAGGGTTAGAATCTAGGCAGGTACAAGGGACAAGGCTATGAGAAATGTCCTCACTTCCTTGGCAATTGGGGGTGGCTCTTTATTGCTTGCCTACGCTCCACTACCAGGCTTACAGCAGACCCTAATCATTGTCAGTGGTTCAGAATTGGAAGAACCCCTCAAAGTATTGGAACAGACATTTGAAAAGCAACACCCCAACATCAAAATTGAGGTAAGGATACAGGGGTCGCAGGAGCTGGTGAATAGAGTAGTGGATAAAAAGAATGATTTTCAGCCCACGATTTTAATTCCTGCTAATGGGGAGCTGCTGAAGGAATTAGAGCAACGCGTCGGGGGCAATGCTTTCTATGACCCACCCCAACCAGTAGCCAAAACTCTCCTGGTGGCAGTATCCTGGGCAGAACGGGGCCAAGTACTTTTCCCTGGGGGGCAGTTTGATTGGCGGAGTCTCCACCGCGCTATGAGTAATGGCAGTTGGGGCGCAATTGGTGGCAATCCCCGCTGGGGCAGTTTCGATTTTGTCACAACAGACCCTACCCGCTCTAACAGTGGGCAACTCACCCTGGCTCTGTGGGCGCAAAGTCACCTGGGCAGGCTGGACAATGCCAGTCTCAATTCCCCTGAGAGTCAGGCGCTGTTTAGTTTGATTAAGCGATCGGTCTATCAACCCCCCCGCTCCACTGATATTCTCCTGCAGGAATTTATCACCCGCGGTCCCAACGATGCCGATATAGCCATGGTCTATGAGAGTATTGCTCTGCACCGCTGGCAACAGGCAAGCCAAAGCCAGGGCAAACCCTACCAAATTTACTACCCTAACCCCACGATCGAGACGGCTTCTACAGCTGCTATTCTTAGAGAAGGTGTCTCCCCTGCCCAGGCGGAAGCTGCCCGCACTTTTATTAGGTTTTTGCAACAGCCACCCCAACAGGCGGTATTTGCTCAGTACGGCTTCCGATCGGTGGCTAACAATTTTGACCTCAAAAGTGTAGCTAATAGTCCCTGGGCACAAAACATCCCTGGTGTAGCGGTGACAATTCCTGGGCAAGTTTTACCCCAGCCCGATCGGCAAATCCTTACGGAGGTCATTCGCCAATGGGAACGCAGCAACTAGTTGACCGCGAAGAGTTACGGCGACTTTACAGACAACAACGCCAGCAAATCCCCGCCGAAGTGCACCAGGCAAAAAGTCTTGCCCTCTGTGACCAGATTGCCCAATGGTCGGTGTTTCAGCAGGCACGGCTCGTCTTGGCTTTTATCAGTCATCGGGGCGAACCTGATTTAAGTCCTCTAATTAAAGCCTTCCCCAGCAAAACCTGGGCTGTACCCCGCTGCCAAGGAGAAAACCTGTCTTTTCATCACTTTACACCTGCTACCCCCCTTACTCCCAACCAATGGGGCATTCTGGAACCCCCTGTCACTACCCCTGTGTTAATTCCCGATGGACGTACCCTCTGTCTAGTCCCAGGGCTTGCCTTCGATCGGCGGGGCAACCGTCTGGGGTCGGGGCGAGGTTATTACGATCGGTTTTTGTGCCGTCACCTTTACTGCATCAAAGTGGGGACGGCCTTCCAGGAATTTATCCTCCCTGTCCTCAGCGTCAAGACTTGGGATATACCGATGGACTATTTAGCCCACGACGGCGCGATCGAGCCAGTCCAGAAGTAATTGATTAAACTGCTGGGGGTCCTCATCCTGGGGACAGTGACCTAAGCCCTTAAGGATAGCCACTTCCGCTAGGGGGGAATAACTGGCTAACTTTTTCGCAGGTTTAGGGGGAATGACCCGATCGTTACTGCCCCAGACAATCAACAGGGGTACTTTGAGGGCAGGAATTATTTGTTTCGCACTGGGGATACTCTGACTGCGGGACATACCACGATTCAGCCAGTTGAAAGCGATCACCGCCTGGCGCTCCCTGGCAGGACTAGCGATAATTTCTACTAGTTCCCTATCGATATTTTGTTGCTTGTGCCCATAGACAAAACCACTTAAAACCCAGCGGATTATCCAGGGTTGGCGGAATATGTAAAAAAGGGGAGTTGCCAATACACCCCCGATCGTGCCCTCCAAAAACTGCTTGACGGGACGGACAGGCGCAGGAATCGATCGTTCCATCTCCGCTACATCGGGCAAGCTGACCGTTACCACTCCCCGCACGGCTTGGGGATAGCGATAGGCAAACAACAAGCCCACCAAAGCGCCCAGGGAATTACCCACCACTACCAATGGCTGTCCCACCAATCCCTGGTAAAAGTCGTGCACCTGCTCTACCCACAGCTCGAGACTATAATAGGTAGCGACCTTTTCCGACGCCCCAAACCCCAGTAGGTCGAGGGTGTAAGCCCTGTAACGACTCCCCAGCGCCCCCAAGTTATGCCGCCAGTGGCGGCCAGAAGCACCAAAACCATGGAGAAATAAAACAGGCACCTCCCCCGGCCCGCTCGTGAATTGGTAGCGAATTTGCCAGCCGCGCCATAGCCAGTCCCGCCCTTGGACAGAAAAACGACCGTAAACCATGGAAAAGTTTGCCCCTAATGGCAGGCTATGTTAGCATCTACGGGAGGGTTTTTTATACAAAAATAAATAATGGCAAAAGTCCTAGTCCTAAACGCTTCCTACGAACCCCTTAACATAACTACCTGGCAAAGAGCAGTGGTACTCCTGATTAAGGGGAAAGCAGAACAAGTAGAACATAACGGCAAAATGCTCTATCCCGACTTTCCCCTACCCACTGTCATACGCCTACTGCATTACATCAACCTTCCCTACAAAGACATCCCCCTAACCAGGCGTAATATATTACACCGCGACGGTCACACTTGTCAATACTGTGGTTATACAGGGGAAGACCTCACCTTGGATCATGTCCTGCCCCGATCCCGTGGGGGAGAGGATTCCTGGGAAAATGTGGTCACTGCCTGTGTGCGTTGTAATGTCAAGAAGGGCAACCGTACTCCCCAGGAAGCGGGAATGCAGCTGCGCAAGGCCCCCCGTCGTCCCCACAGCAGTCTTTATTTTGAAGTGACTAAGTATCTGCGCGGTGGCAGCAATCAGGAGTGGAAAAAATACATCATCGGCAGCTAGGGGCGCTGGTAGAGCTCGATCGTGTCGCGCTTAATTTTGACATCGTAACTGCTGAGGAAGTCGTTACCCAATAGCCCTAGTTGCATTTGGGGAGCAATAGCGACGGGGACGTTGTTGACAGTAGCACCACTGACACTGATGGACTGGACGAAGCCAATAGGAAAGACCACTGTTGACCCATCTGCTACCTGGGCTTTGACAGCGGTAAAGGGACGGACATTGAGGAGATTAGCCATTTCTTGCGTGATGACTGTACCCGTTGCCCCTGTGTCGAGGATCATATCAAAGGTTTGCTTACCGTTAAAAGTTACAGCAATGACAGGGGTATTGCCGCGGCGGTCTTTGATGGGTACGCTGACAAAGCGGGGAGAGGGAGGTGGTGTCTTGCCACAGATATTGCTGAGGTCGATTTTACGCCCCTTGGCATCCTGGATGAAGCACTCAGCATCCTGTGCTAGTAGAGCTAAGGCGCTGCTCCCCCACAACAGCAAAGGGAGGACAAAACGAGAAAGTGCCATAGAACCAGTGGGAAAAATCTGTATCGCCACTTTAGCACAAGTGCCAGGCGGACTAGGTTTTGTTGAGATATAAAATGCCCATCATCCCCCCCACAATGGGGTAGTGCTTGATGTCACGAAAGCCGACCTGCTGAGCTAGCTGGATTTGTTCCCTTCCCTGGGGGAACTTTTGCAGACTGGGTTCTAGGTAGGCATATTCACTTTCTAGGTGAAATTGGCGGGCAGTAGGGACAACGATTGTTCTTAGGTACCACCTCTGGAATCCTGCTAGGACTGGGTTATAGGGACGGTGGAAATCTAAAATTACTGCCCTACCTGGGGTGTTTAAGACGCGATAAATTTCCTGTAAACCTTGCCTGACATCAGCTAAATTTCTCAACCCGTAGGTCATAGTCACACCATCAACGCTCCTATCAGGAAAGCGCAAATGTAAAACATCTCCCTCTTCCCAACTTAAATTGGGCAAATTTCTCCCTTTCCGTTGGGCAATTGCTAGCTGGCAAGGGGCAAAATCTACCCCAATTACAGTTGCCCCCGATCGGGCTAATAGGATTGCCATATCGCCACTCCCGCAGCATAAATCTAACCACAATTCCCCTGGTTTTGGTGCCGCCCAGCCCAGTACCATCTTTTTCCAAACGCGGTGTAAGCCTAGGCTCAGGGCATCGTTGAGGTTATCATAAACAGGGGCAATTTTATTGAATAAATCAGCAACTGGACTCATCAAAAAAATGGGTTTGAAACCCCGTCCTTCGACTTGGGAGCGGCTCGTGGGAGCTCGCCGACCGATAGGACGGCTTTGGATTACTATCGTACAATAGAATTATGGCACATAGAGCTTACACATACCGCTTTTACCCGACACCAGAGCAGGAGGTGCTCTTACGAAAAACGATCGGCTGTGCAAGGCTGGTTTACAACCGTGCTTTAGCAGTTAGGAAAGAAGCATGGGAACACAGACAAGAGCAGGTAGGGTATGGAGCAACATCTGCCTTACTCACTGAGTGGAAAAGGCAAGAAGACTTGCAGTTTCTCAATGAAGTTAGCTGTGTGCCTTTGCAACAATCTCTCAGACATCTGCAATCTGCGTTTACCAACTTCTTTGCTGGGCGGGCAAAGTATCCAGTGTTCAAGAAGAAACAGCATGGCGGTAGTGCTGAGTACACAAAGTCTGCATTTAGGTGGAAAAATGGACAGCTATTTCTTGCCAAGTGCAATGAACCACTGCCGATTGTGTGGAGTAGAGAGTTACCACAGGGCAGTGAACCTTCTACCGTCATTATCACTCTCACTCCATCTGGTAGGTGGATGGTCTCTATCTTGGTGGAGGAAGAAATTGCACCATTGCCCCCAACAGAAAACAAGGTTGGTATTGACTTAGGACTGGATAGTCTAGTCACCCTGAGCAATGGTGTGAAGGTGAAGCCACCTAAGCGATTGAAGGCAAAGTTGCGTCAACTGCGTAGGGCGCAGAGAGCACTTAGTCGGAAGCAGAAGGGGTCAAAGAATCGGGCAAAGGCAAGAATGCGGGTAGCCAAAATACATGCCCAAATTGCCGATGCACGCAAGGATTTTCTGCACAAGCTAACCACTCAACTGGTGAAGGAAAACCAACTGATAGCGGTTGAGGACTTAGCGGTGCGGAACATGATTCAAAACCACAAGTTAGCATGCAGTATTAGCGATGCTGGCTGGGGGGAGCTAGTTAGACAGTTGCAGTACAAGTGCGAGTGGTATGGGAGACAGTTGGTCAAGATAGACCGCTGGTTTCCCAGTAGCAAGCAGTGCAGCAACTGTGGGCATATTGCAGAGACAATGCCCCTTCACATCAGGGAGTGGGAATGTCCCATGTGCCATGCACACCATGACAGAGATGTGAATGCGGCTAGAAACATTTTGGCGGCGGGACTCGCCGTGGCAGTCTGTGGAGCAACCGTAAGACCCGCAAGGGCTGGTGCGATGAAGCAGAAATCTAAGTCGTGAGGCTTAGGAATCACTGTCCTTTAGGACAGTGTGGATGTCAAAACTACTGGCTAATACTAAACGGCCTTGATAGCGCTGTAGTGTGGTAAAAAATCTCTGGTCATCTTTTGCTCCGTAAATGCTGGGACTGACAAACAGTAAATCTAGGGCTACTACTTGCGCTCCTGCTTGCATCAACCGATCGATGGCAAAGGCATAAACACTCCGCTGCCAGGGGAATTTTTCTGTTTGAGCTAGACTCAATTCATCGATGGCAATGATGACTATTTCTGGGGGGGGCAACTGTGGCGGTCGCCAACGGAAAAATAGGGCTTGGATTTGTAGTTCTAACAGGGGGAAAACTTTATTTAACCCTAGTCCTACCAATAGCCATACTAGAAAAGTGAGAATCTGCCATTTAGAGTTGAGCAAATTGCTGCGCTGCCCTTTGACAAAGTTGACACAAATAGTCGTGATTGTGCCCATTACTGGCAATAATATCTCCCCATTGCACTATATCAGGATTGTTGTAGGTAAGCACAGAACCATCAAAACGAGTGAGTCTGCCCCCTGCTTCCTGGAGGATTAATTCTGGGGCACAATAATCCCAGTCCTTCGGTGCGGATTGCCCCGACACAGAGATATAGTAGTCAGCCTTGCCTTCTGCTAGAGCCGCAAATTTCCCCCCAATACTGCCTACGGCATATTCCTGCGCCTTGGGTACGTGACTGAGAATGTGGTTCAGTTTAGGACCACGGTGGCTCCGACTGGCAATGACTACCATAGTGGCGGGGTCTGTCCGATCGGATACCTGCAATTTGCTCACATTTCCCTCTCTGTCTTCTACGTATGCCCCTTGCCCTGCCGCTGCGCTATAGAGTTTGCCCAAGGCGGGTAATGCCACTATCCCCAAAACGGGTCGCTGCTGATACGCCAGCCCTATATGTATGGCAAATTCTCCTTTGCGTTCGACAAATTCATGGGTGCCATCTAGGGGGTCAATAATCCATACCCAGTCCCGATCGAGTCTGCTTAGGTCGTCATCCGTCTCTTCACTGAGATAGGCAAATTGGGCAGTGCCAAATTGTTTTTGTAAGCCCTGTAAAATTACCTCATTGCTGGCAATATCGGCTTTGGTTACTGGTCCTTCCTCCCCACCTTTATCTTGAATGTCTAAATCACTCTGCTGTTGATAGTAGGCAAGGATGACCGCTGCTGCCTGCCAAGCGATCGACTTCACTAGGGGTAACCATTCTGATAGTTGTTGGTGCATAATTGCTTGTCTAGCTCCCCCTATAGTACCCCATGGCAGACACTAAAGCCTACCTTGACCTGATTCTGCTGGCACTGGAAGCCTTTACGGGCATGAGTTCAGAAGAAATGCTAGAGGGGGCAAAGTTTTTGCAAGTGCATACGATTATTACCGATCGGATTGCCCTGTGGCGATTACGGCAGGCTAGTCCGCTACGCCGCAGCAAGGGGGGAAGAAAGAAGCTGGATATTGAAGAAGCACTGGCTTTAGTGCGGGTGAGTGCCTATCTCGCTAGTAAGTATCACCAGGAATTGCGCCAGGCAGTGGAAAAATTGAGTTTCTGTCAACACCAGCGCCTGTCTCCCCACCGTGAACCTGTTTTGGGGGATTATCTCGATCGCTTCTACCATTTGTATAACGAGCGGTTAGCGGACAAAAGTGCTGCTCCCCAAGTGGAAAAATTGGCTCTCAAACTGCTAGTGGATTTGTTTTTTTGCAGTGCCAAGGCAGGGGCAAAGCATCTATGGCTTATGCTCCTAGAACTGTAGGGGGATATGGTGAACGCCATCTTGCTTTAGCAAGTCTTAAGATTTAAGCTAGGTTTGGCAAACGGGTGGCACTATGGGGCGCAGGATCGGTCTGGTGATAGTAGCGGGCATTGGGGGGTTATGGCTCAGTAGCTGCCGGACTAATTCCCCTTCCACCCAGGCACAAACTCCTCCCCCTGCTCGCTTAGGGGCACAAAGTACTGTCAATGTCGATGTAGCGGTAGCGAAGCTGGAAACGATCGACCAACCCCGTCAGTATACAGGGACAACCAACCCCAACCGAGAAGTGACCCTCAGAGCCAGAGTAGAGGGACAGCTACTAGAACTAGCGGTCGATCGGGGAGACCTAGTACAACAGGGGCAGATTATTGGTCGCCAGGATGACGGTGTGTTAAAAGCCAATGTGTTGCAGTCAGCAGCGGAGCTGGCAGCCCGGGAAGCCGAGCTAGCCCGCATCCAAACCCTAGTAGCCAATGCCAAAGCCCAGGTAGAGCGTGCCCGACTGGAGTTACAACAGGCACAGGCGGATGCCCGCCGACTAAACCAACTAGCAAAAGCAGGGGCAATCACTCCCCAGCAGGCAGAACAGGCAGAGACCAAGGCAAACACGGCGCGGCAAACCCTCAAAGCGACAGAGGCGCAGTTACAATCCCAGCAGGCGGAGGTAGCTACTGCTCAAAAACGGGTGGAAGCGCAAAGGGCAATTTTGCAACAGGCAGAGGAAAGACTGGCTTATACGGTCATTCGTTCTCCTATTACAGGCATTGTGACAGCCAAAACCGCAGAAGCGGGCAATCTACTCCAAGGGGGCAATGAGATTGTTAAAATTGCCGATTTTGCCACAGTCAAAGTTGTAGTGGAGGTGTCAGAACTCGATCGGGCTAATCTCTCCCTCGGTCAGAGTGCCACGGTCAAGCTAGATGCCTTACCCAACCAGGAATTTGTAGGGCAGATCACCCGTATTTCTCCCACTGCTGACCCCCGTTCCCGCCTGATTCCCGTAGAGGTGGAGTTAAACAATGAGCAACAGACAATTGGCAGTGGTCTCTTAGCCAGAGTCACCTTTGTGCCTCAGAAGAGCAAGAAAGTCGTGACAGCCCCTGCTACTGCCCTGCGTACAGCGGGCAGACCCAATGATAAAGAGAGTAAGATTTTTGTTGTCAAACGATCGGGGGAGACAATCACTGTAGAATCACGCCCTGTCAAAATCGGCAAAGAAATAGATGGCAAAGTGGTGATTCGATCGGGGTTAGCCCCGGGGGAAGAATACGTCGTTAGGAGTGGCAGACCCCTAAAAGATGGGGACAAAGTGGCAGTGAGTGTCCTATCACAAAGGAAGGGAGAAAAGCATGACAGACCAGGGAATTAGTATTAGCAGACTGGCTATTCGCCGTCACATTGGCACCCTTGTCCTCAGTCTAGCGGTAGTAGTGTTGGGGCTATTTGCTGTCACGAGATTACAAGTCGATCTCCTACCTGGGATTACCTATCCCCGTATTGCTGTGCAGTTGAACATCCCTGGCATTGCCCCTGAAGTAGCTGTAGACGAAGTGACCAAACCCCTAGAAGCCTCCCTAGCTGCCACAGAAGGCGTAACCCAGATATTTTCTCGCACCCAAGAAGGGCGAGTAAGGGTAGATTTATTCTTTGCCCCTGGTAGCAATTTAGACCAAGCCCTGAATGATGTCACAGCTACCTACAATCGGGGGCGCAGCCGTCTGCCTGACAATATCGAAGATGCGCGGATTTTCAAGTTTGACCCCTCCCAATTACCCGTCTATGAATTTGCCCTGACTTCTCCTAGTCTTTCCCCCTTGACTTTGCGAATTTTTGCCGAAGAAGAACTGGCAAGGGAACTGAGTGTAGTCCCTGGTGTAGCAGCGGTAGATGTCGTCGGTGGGCAGACAGAGGAAGTGACTGTCAAACTGGATTTTGCCCGTCTACAGGCTCAAGGTCTGACGGTGGCAGATGTTTTAACAGCCCTACAGAAACGAAATCAAGACATCTCTGGGGGTAGATTGGCAGGCAAAATATTTGAGCCTTTGACAAGAACGATCGGTCGTTTTGCCTCAGTGCAGGAGATAGAAGAACTCTCTTTGACTGTCAATGGCAAACAGGTTTATCTGCGAGATTTTGCTACCGTCACCGATGGCAGTGCTGAACAGCGCCTATTTGTCACCCTCAATGGCGAACCAGCGGTCAAAGTGACAGTCCAGAAACAACCTGATGCTAACACGATCGTTGTAGTTGACGGTGTTAAACAGAAGCTAGAGCAGTTAAAACAACAGGGGCTGATTCCCCCTGATGCGGTTTTGACAGTGACATTAGATGACTCCCGTTTCATCCGCAGTGCGATTAAATCCGTGGTACAGGCAGGGGTGACGGGGGCAATTTTAGCAGCGCTCGCTGTGTTGTTATTTTTAGGTTCCCTGCGCCAGACTTTGATCATTCTGATTTCCATTCCCCTGTCCATTCTCGCCGCTGTGATTGTCATGGCGTTATGTAACTTTTCCCTCAATCTTTTTAGTCTGGGGGGCTTGGCTTTGGGGGTGGGAATTGTCGTGGACAACTCGATCGTGATGTTAGAGAGCATTGCGGTTGGTACGGGCATGGCGGTAGGGCAGAGTGCCAGTAGTTTGGGCTGGAAAGACACGATCGAGCGGGCGATTATCAGTAGTCAAAAAGTGGAATCGGCTTTAGTTGCTTCTACGGCTACGAATATAGTCGCTGTTTTACCATTTTTGTTGATCGGCGGTTTTATTTCTCTGTTGTTCAATGAATTGGTGTTAACGATCGTGTTTGCCGTTGCTGCCTCCATTGTAGTAGCAGTGACCGTTGTACCCGCTTTAGCCTCTCGGCTATTAGCAGTGAGAGCCAGCAGTGGCATAGGCAGATGGTGGTTATTCAGGCAGTTTCACGATTGGTTTACGGCAGCAACCGATGGCTATGGTTGGCTACTCAAACATTTACTGCGATGGCGATTATTAGTCCTTAGTTTGACATTTATAATTTGCGGTGTGAGTTCCTGGTGGATGGCAAGACAGGTACCCCAAGAGATTCTCCCCCCCATCAACACAGGCTTAGTTAATATCATCGCCCAATTCCCTGCTGGTACAACCCTAAACACCAATCAACAAGTAATGACAATGGTAGAAGATATTCTGCGGCAAGAACCAGAGACTCAATACATTTTTGCCACCATAGGGGGGGTAGTATTTGGCAATAATGCCACGGCTAATCCTCTACGCAGTTCTACTACAATCACCCTTAAACCTGGCAGTGATGTTTTCAGGTATGTAGAGAAAGTCAAACAAAAACTCAACAAATTAAATCTGGCTGGTATTCGCCTGCGGGTCAACCCAGGGAGAGTGCGAGGGATTATTCTCAATAACTCCCCCACCCCAGGTACAGAAATAGATGTCCTATTGCAGGGCAATGATTTGCTTACCCTGGAGCGGACAGGCAGACAAATACTGAGAACACTAGAAGAGAAAGTCACAGGGGCAAACTTTAGACCAGAAACGGATGCCAGACAACCAGAAATTCAAATCAATCCCAACTGGGAAAGGCTAGAAAGGCTAGGGCTGACAGTAGCTGACCTGGGACAAACTATCACAACCGCAATTATCGGCAGTGTACCAACCCAGCTGCAAAGAGGGAATCGCTTAGTCGATGTCAGAGTCAGACTCGATCGGGCTGAGATCAGCGAACCATCGCAATTAGAACAACTCCCTTTGTTTACCAGAGAGGGGCAGACAGTGCGCTTATGCGATGTTGCCCAGATCAAGAGTGGCACAGCGCCTGGGGAAATTCTGCGGGTCAATCAAAAGAATGTATTTGTCATCAGTGGCAATCTCAATCGGGGAGCCAGTCTCAGTCAAGCCATCCAAGAGGTGGAACAAACGCTCAAAGAAACGGAATTACCTCCTGGTATTACCATCCTGCCTAGCAGCGCGGCAGAAGCAAATCGCCAACTGCAACAATCTCTACAGGTGCTTGGTCTGCTGGCGACCTTTCTCGTCTTTGTGGTGATGGCAGTGCAATACAACTCCCTCATCGATCCCCTAGTCATCATGTTCACAGTCCCCCTGGCTTTGGCGGGCGGTATCCTTGGTCTGTTTGTCACAAAAACAGCGATCGGTGCTACAGTGGTGGTGGGAGCAGTGTTACTGGTGGGGATTGTGGTCAACAACGCCATTATCATGGTGGAACTGGCAAATCAGATCAAAGAAGAGACAGGCTGCGATCGGTTGACAGCTATTACCCAGGCAGCACCGCAGAGATTGAGACCGATTTTGATGACTACGATTACCACAGTCCTGGGACTGTTTCCTCTGGCATTGGGGTTGGGAGAAGGGAGCGAGTTTCTACGCCCCTTGGGAATTGTTGTTTTCTCTGGTCTTTCTTTTGCTACTCTCTTGACTTTGTTTATTATTCCCTGTTTTTATCTGCTCCTACACGAAATACCCACACCAACCTTCAGAGCCAAGAACCTCAGACCCAAGCGGCAGCAGGATGTCACTACGATCGACAAACCATCACTGTAAGGCTTTGATTGACTGTTGCACCCGCTCGATCCATTCTTTGTCCCCCACTGACTCATACAGTTTGAGGGCAGTTTGGTAGTGGGTAAGTGCCTGTTGTTTATCCCCCCTGCGGCTATAGAGTGCTCCCACTGCCCAATGGGTAAGAGCATAGTTGGGGTTTTCCTTGAGGGATTGCTGGTAGGCTTGCAGTGCTTCCTCCAGTTTGTTTTGTTCTACCAGGGCTAGCCCTAGGCTAGTGTAATCCACCCAAATTTCCTCTTTCCCCAAACTGATGGCTTGTTGCAGGGCTTTGATGGCTCCCTCTATATCCCCCTGTGTCCGTAAAAGATTGCCGAGATTGCTGTAGGCAATAGCATTTTGGGGGTCAACTTTAATCGCCTCGCGAAAGGCAGCAATAGCTTGGTCATATTCCTTGCGATCGGCGTAAGCTCTCCCCAAATTGTTGTGGGCAGCGGCATACTGGGGGCTAATTTGAATAGCTTTACGGTAGGACTCGATCGCTTTTTCCAGATTCCCCTGCCGCCGGTAGCTGAGACCAATACCATTGAGGGCAACGGGATTACGGGCTTGCAGTACCAGACTGCGGCTAAAAGCGGCTTGAGCTTCTGTAATTTTACCAATCTGCAGGAGGGTATTACCCCAGGCGTTGTAGAGGTCGGGATTGCGGTCATCCCGTTTAATTGCTTCTCCGTAGGCAGCTGCCGCCCCTTCTACATCCCCCGCAGCAGTGAGAGCGATCGCTAAATTGTAGTGGGCATTGGGGAAGTCAGGTCGCTGCGCCAAAACCGATCGGTAGGCAGTTACTGCCCCCTTATAATCTTTCTCCTCATGGAGAGCAACCCCTAGAGCAAACTGAGCCGTGACATTGTCAGGTTGCATGGAAACAGCCTTGCGCAGTGTCTCGATCGCTTCCTGGCGTTTCCCCTGTTTCCGCAGCGCCATACCCAAGCCAGTGTAGGCAAGCCCGTAATTGGGGTCCAGTTTAATAGCCGCCTGGAATGCCTCGATCGCTCCCGTCCAATTTTGCCGTTTTTCCTCCGCTAGACCCAAATTGTAGTAAGTGGGAGCCAAGCTAGGTTCTGGTTTACTGAGCTGGATGACTTTTTGGTAAGCGCTAATGGCACCTGTGATGTCCCCCTTCTGGAAGAGAGCTAGACCTAAACTGTAGTGGGCAGGAACATAATTGGGGTCAAGTTTGAGAGCTTCCCGCTGGGCATTGACAGCACCGTTGAGGTCACCCCTCTGCCTCAGAGTTACCCCCAGCCCGTAGTAGGCGAGCACCAACTGGGGATTAAGGCTGATGACTTGGCGATAGACCTTTTCCGCCTCCTCCAGTTTATTTTGCTCCCTAAGGGTATTAGCCTGCTGCAACAACAAAATGGGGTTCTCTTGGGCAAGGAGAACAGGGGATAGGAGAAAGGCAAACAACAAACCGATCGCTCTCTGCATGGTTAGTTTTGCAGGTTTACTACTACTAACCTAAAATAAAAGCGTCCGTTAGTAACAAACAATACTGATACACGCATGGATACAAGACAGAAAGCATGGCAAGGAGAACTAATCAAGGCATGGCATTGGGTTGTATTTATGTTTAGGCTCCTACAGCAGATGGGGGGCATCAGGGGCATCCTGCAAGCTCTCGGTAAGACGATTGCCATTCTGGTCAAGCGGGCATTTGCCTAATGCTCAAAGACAAACGGGATTTCCCCTTCACGACTGACCTGGAAGCCAACTGGCAGATCATCAGAGATGAAGCCCTGGCGGTCAAGCAGGAACGGTTCTTAGCTTGGCCCGAGCGGCATTTATACCAAGAGGGGTGGGCTGTATTTGGTTTGATTGCCTTCGGCGTGGAAATTGCAGGCAATACCCAACTCTGTCCCCAGACAACAGCACTAGTCAGAGAAATACCAGGGCTAGTCACGGCGGGCTTTTCCGCTTTAAGACCAGGTACTCACATTGCCCCCCACACTGGTTATGCCGATGGGGTTTTACGCTGTCACTTGGGGTTAGTGGGCTGTGCAGGGTGTAGTATCCGCGTTGGCGAAGAAATCAGAACCTGGCAAGAGGGTAAATGTCTGGTGTTTGATGACACCACGGAACATGAGGTCTGGCATCGCGGACAGGAGACACGGATAGTCCTGCTTCTGGACTTTCGCTATCCCTACTATCCCCAGACAACAAAAAATTGGTGGGGTCGCTGGTTTGACGGGAAAAAATCCCAGTAAAATAGCCAGTTATTCCACATAATGGTAAAAGAAGGCAGTGTTTGACTACGATTTAATCATCATTGGTGCTGGGGTGGGGGGGCATGCCGCCGCTCTCCATGCCAGGGCCCAGGGCTTAAAAACAGCAATCGTGGAAGCCCAGGATATGGGTGGTACTTGCGTCAATCGGGGGTGTATTCCCTCCAAGGCGTTGTTGGCAGCAGCGGGAAAAGTGCGGGAACTGCAAGCCAAAGAACATCTGCGGGCACTGGGGATCAACGTGGGAGAACTACAGTTCGATCGTGCTCAGATTGCCCACCATGCCAAGACCACTGTCGAAAAACTGCGCACTGCCCTCACCAACAGCCTTAAGCAACTGGGGGTAGATGTGATTTACGGTAGGGGCAAAATTGCTGGGGTGCAGAAGGTGCAGGTCAACGATCGGTTATACACTGCCCAGGACATTATCATTGCCACAGGTTCCCAGCCCTTTGTGCCCCCAGGAATTCAGGTAGATGGCAAGACAGTCTTCACCAGCGATGAAGGCATCAAGTTAGATTGGTTACCCCAATGGGTAGCGATTATCGGCAGTGGCTACATCGGTTTGGAGTTTTCCGACATCTACACCGCCTTGGGCTGTGAAATCACTATGATCGAAGCCCTCGATACCCTCATGCCTGGCTTTGACCCCGATATTGCCAAACTCGCCGAACGGGTCCTCATCAAACCCAGGGATATTGAGACCTACACGGGGGTACTGGCCAAAAAAGTCATCCCAGGCAGTCCTGTCACGATCGAACTCTCCAACGGCGAAATTTTGGAAGTAGATGCCTGTCTAGTAGCGACGGGGCGAGTACCCCTCAGTGCCGATTTGGGCTTAGAGAATGTAGGGCTATCTCCCAACAAGCGGGGATTCATTGAAGTAGACGATCGGATGGCAACGGGAGTGGATCACCTGTGGGCGATCGGGGATGTGACAGGCAAGATGATGTTAGCCCATGCCGCCTCTGCCCAGGGCATTGCCGTCGTAGAGAATATTTGCGGGAGGAACCGCACGGTGGACTATTTGAGTATTCCCGCAGCTGTGTTTACCCATCCTGAAATAGGCTTTGTGGGACTGACAGAACCCCAGGCTCAGGCAAAGGCAGAAGCAGAAGGGTTTACCATTGGAGTCACGCGTTCCTCCTTCAAGGGGAATTCCAAGGCAATTGCCGAAGGGGAGACAGAGGGGATAGCCAAAGTAATTTACCGCCAAGACGATCGGACACTTCTGGGGGTGCATATTTTCGGACTCCATGCTTCCGATCTCATTCACGAAGCCGCCCAAGCGATCGCCAACCGTGTCACCATTGACCAGCTAGCTTTTCAAGTACACGCCCATCCTACCCTCAGCGAAGTCCTGGACGAGGCTTACAAGCAAGTTATCCATAGTCAATGAGCGGACGGTTTCCCCCACAGGGGCGGATAACAACCCTCTTTACCCTTGTGTTACCCTAGCAATACCATCTCACAACCAGGTGCTATGCAACCACAAGCTGTCCAATCTGCGTACTACTACGGCGATGCCTATTACCGCACGCCGCCCCCTGACCTGCCTTCTCTGTTGTTGAAAGAACGGATTATTTATTTCGGTCTGCCCCTGGTATCCCCCGATGAGTACAAAGACCAGCTAGGGGTAGATGTCACAGAACTAATTGTGGCGCAGCTGCTCTATTTGCAGTACGAAGATAAGGAAAAGCCCATCTATCTCTACATCAACTCCACAGGTACTTCCTGGTACACAGGGGACGCGATCGGTTACGAAACGGAAGCTTTCGCTATTTGCGACACCATGAACTACATCAAACCCCCCGTCCACACCATTTGCATCGGGCAGGCGATGGGAACGGCGGCGATGATTCTTTCAGCAGGCACAAAGGGTTATCGGGCAAGTCTGCCTAACGCTACCATTATTCTCCACCAAGCCAAGCGGCAAGCTAGGGGACAAGCTACCGATATTCAAATTCAAGCTCAGGAAGTCCTGGCTAACAAGCAGGCAATGATCGACATTTTAGCAAAGAACACAGGGCAACCCCCTGAAAAAATTGCCAAGGACATGGACAGAATGTTCTACATGACTCCCCAGGAAGCTAAGGAGTACGGCATCATCGACAAAGTGCTGGAAAGTCCCAAAGACTTGCCCAAAGCCATTCCTGCCGCGGTAGGAGCCTAAAATATGGCAGTGTACACCCCCCGTGTCCCCTATCGTTTCCCCCAAAGTAACTACACCCAGTGGATTTCCATCTACGAACGTCTGTCCCTAGAGCGAATTATCTTTTTGGGGGGCAGAATCTCCGATGGTCTAGCTAATTCCGTCGTTGCCCGTCTCCTCTACATGGACTCGGAAGATAAAGACAAAGACATCTACATCTACATCAATTCCCCTGGCGGTTCGGTGCGGGCGGGCTTAGCCATCTATGACACAATGCAGTGCATCAAAGCCGATGTTTGCACGATCGCAGTGGGTATGGCGATGTCCATGGCAGCGGTGATTTTGGCAGCGGGCACCAAGGGTAAGCGGTTTGCCCTCCCCAATGCGGAAATCATGTTGCACCAATCCTCAGGCAGTGTGGAAGGCCAGGCGAGCGACATTGAGATTGAAGCAGAGGAAATCCTCCGCCTCGATCGCCGTATTAACGAAATCCTCCATCTGCATACAGGACAACCGATGGAGAAACTGGAGAAAGACCAACAGCGGGATTTTTATCTCACCGCCCAGGCGGCGAAGGAATATGGATTGATCGACAAAGTACTAGAACCGAAGGAGTAGATATGCCGATTGGAATTCCCAAAGTTCCCTACCGTTACCCTGGCGACTCATTCACCCAGTGGATTAGCATTTACGAACGCCTGTCTTTAGAACGGATCATTTTCATCAGTGGGGAAGTGACCGATGGTTTAGCTAATTCTGTCATTGCCCGTCTTTTGTACATGGACTCCGAAGATAAGGACAAAGACATTTACATCTACATCAATTCCCCTGGTGGTTCCGTCAGTGCAGGTCTTGCCATTTTTGACACTATGCAACACATCAAAGCCGATGTCTGCACCATTTGCATTGGTTTGGCAGCCTCTATGGGGTCATTTTTGCTGATGGCGGGCACCAAAGGTAAACGGTTTGCGCTTCCCCACTCCCGCATCATGATTCACCAGCCCTCTGGGGGAATTCGCGGTCAAGCCTCCGATATTGCCATCGAAGCCAAGGAGATTTTGCGTCTGCGCCGCCGCCTCAACGAAGAATACGCCAAACGCACAGGACAACCCCTGGAAAAAATCGAACGGGACATGAACCGCGATTACTACATGTCTGCCTACGAGGCAAAAGAGTATGGGTTAATCGATCGGGTGATTGAAGGACCAGCCTAGGGCGTACCGAAGACAAGGTTACGGGTAGTTGTCAAGTTGACAATGCTATCAGGGGGAATCACTACGACCTGGGGAGCCGTGACGTTACCAATAATCACACCAGCGGCAGCTCCTGCTAAAACCTCCTCGGTAGCAATGGCACGATCGCCCGTAATTCCTGCCAAAATAGCAGCGGCGGCAGCTCCCAAGGCAGCATCCCCAACGATACTGCCCGTTGTAGTTTCTCTAGGGTCTTTGACATCGTTGATTAATTCCGACTCTGCCCCCAAAGTGACCGTTACACCCCTGGTAGTGAGTTCTTTAGCAATGAAGCGGGAACCGCCAGGGGCAGGAACAAATTCCCCCCGCACAATTGCCCCCGTCGGAATCAGGGTTGTACCATTTTCCGCTACCACAGGTTGAGCTACTACCAGCTCTGCGGCTAAAGTCTGTCCCGTGGAGATGTAGAGAGTCTCTTTGCCCGCGTAGCGAGTCACCAACCGCTGCCCAGGGCTTAAAGTGAACCGTTGACTGATGGTAGTGGAGCTAGGGGGAGTAGCACTGGGTAAATTACGGAAGGAAGGCGATCGACGCATAATAGTCCCTTGGGCAACCACAGGACTAGCTAGCAGTACACCCAGCACACCGACTAAAAATTGTTTGGTCATATCTTTTTCTTTCCCGCAGTGGATGACTGTACAGACAGCTAGTTTAACCGCCAGGTTCCCCCTACTCAGACAACGATCGGGCTAGCTGTATGTGTAAATTGTGACTAGCTTTGTAGGCTATGTAATGAGCGACGGGCAGGTGGGGCACCAAACTCAAATCACCAATTAAATCCAGCAATTTATGACGGCAGGGTTCATCGGGAAAGCGCAGGGGTGGATTCAGCCATTTTTCCTGGTCACACACGATCGCATTCTCCAAACTGCCCCCCTGAATTAGACCCTGAGACCGTAATTTTTCCACCTGATCAGCCATTGTGAAGGTACGCGCAGGCGCAACTTCTGTGACATAACTATTCCTTCTGTCTGGTGAGCTTGTCGAACCAGAGCTTGTCGAACCAGAGCTTGTCGAACCAGAGCTTGTCAATGCAGGCATCCAAGTGAACCACTGTACCCCGATCGCCCTGGTGGGAAAATCAATACCGTAGGTGAATTGCAGTTGGGGGGCAGGCAGCGCCACCACAAATCGATCGCCCTCTTGCACCCAGACAGGACGTGACAAAACTGGAGGTGGATTCCTTTCTGCTTGAGTAACAATTCCTGCTTGGGCAATTAGTTCTACCCAGGGTAGAGCGGAGCCATCCCCGATCGGTATCTCTTCCCCCTCCACCTCAATAGCCACATTGTCGATGCCCATTCCCCACAGAGCGCTGAGGAGATGTTCCACCGTGCGCACCCCACCTATTTCCGTGGATAGGACAGTCCCTTTCACTTCTGTAACCCTGGCAGGCACAGTGTGACCGTTTATCACAAAATATCTACCTGTATTGGCAGGAGCAGGTGCAAGCGTGACTGTAGTTACTTTACCACTATGCAGACCAACACCTGTCAGAGAGACCGCTGCCCCGATCGTTTTTTGCACCATAGCCCCAAGCTATAATCGAGTCTAGGCTAACACAGAACAGTAACTAATGGCACCTAATTCTCCTAGTTGGCACACGATTGTCGAACTGATTCGGGAAAAGACAGGCATCAGAATTCGTCAGGAAGACCAAACCAACCTGCAGCAAAAGATTAGACAAAGAATCAAAAATCTGGGACTAACAGATGAAAAAGAATACGCCAACCTACTGCGATCGAATCAGGCAAAAGCAGAATGGGACCAATTAGCTACTCTAATTACCACAGGGGAAAGTTACTTTTTACGGGATCGAGGACAAATCAATTTGTTACGAGAAAAAATCCTACCCGACCTACTGCAAAACAAAGCACAGGCAAAACAACTGACCATTCTCAGTGCAGGTTGTTCCACAGGAGAAGAAGTCTACTCCCTCGCTATTCTTTTGCAAGAAATTCCCTATCAGTTACAGGACTGGCAGATAAACCTAGTGGGAGTTGACATCAATCAGCAAGCGATCGAGAAGGCCAAACGGGGTATCTACTCCGAATGGTCATTTAGGGGCGTAGAAAACCACTACCGATCGTTATATTTCCGTCGGCACCTGGAGGGGTGGGAAGTTGTGCCATCTTTGAAGCAGGGCGTGCAATTTTACCAGTGCAATCTTGTAGAAGATGAACTAGCTCTCTTTACTAGAGGCAATGTTGATTTGATCATCTGTCGTAATGTCTTTATTTATTTTGATGTCGATAAGATTCAGGTTGTTGTCCAGAAATTCATTGATCTACTGCAACCAGGGGGATATCTAGTCACAGGACACACAGAATTGCAAGCCCAAGCCATTGCTCCCTTAGAGTTAATTAATCATGCCGAATCCCTCACTTACCGCATGCCAACAACTAAAATTTCCCATGAATTAACTCAGTCTATACCTTTTGTCCCAGTTTTGCCGGAAAATCATAAACAAAAAGGTAAACAAATGGTAAAAGATGGTAACTATCTAGGGGCAATTGAGCAGCTGCAGGAGTGGTTAGCTTCCCACCCCCAAGACTCAGAAGCATTACTACTAGTTGCTACAGCCTATGCCAACCAGGGTCAATACCAAGCTAGCCAAAAAATCTGTCAACAAATCTTGGCGGAAGACCACGCCTGCCTAGAGGCTCTCCATCTCCTTGCCCAAATTGCCGAAGAACAAAGCGATCGGGAGCAAGCCAAAGAATACCTGCGCCGTATGATTTTTATCGACCCCAACTACATTCCCCCCTACTTTGATTTAATTGATCTACATCTCCAAGACGGGGAACAATCCCAAGCAGAACGCCTTATCCAGGCTATCATCCCCATCGCCAAAACCGTGACTATCGAACAGCAAGCTAAACTTATTATTCTACAACAAATCACTGAGAGTAAAATTTAAGGGGAAAAGTCAAATAATTATAAAACTAAGTCAAACAGATATAAGGGGAAAATAACAGAGTAATAAGACTACAAAAAGTATACAAATATACTTGACAAATGTTAGGAATAGTTTCTAAGGTGTAGAGTACAAGGATCATTAGGGGTAAATTCGTGACGAAGGCAGAGAACAGTGTGGTACACAAGGAAAACAACCTGACCAAGTCCCTGCTGGAGCTGCAGAAAGGTGGGTATACAGGGGCAGTCAAGGTAAGTAGCAAATGCACAGGGAGTAAATATTTGCACTATTTTTGTTTCTTGCAGGATGGTGATCTAACCTTTGCCAATCAATACATCCCCACAAACAGAGATTTGGTTAATATCCTAGGCAAGAGCCTGAAGCTAGGCTATGTTGATTCCCTCTTAGATTTTGTGTCTCGCCGTGTTGACTTGGACAGAGGTTCCACCTACGAGGTGCTTAACACGATCGTGTCCACCAAAGCCATTACCTGGGAAGACATAGAGAAATTTTGCTTACAACGGGTACTAGTTATCCTGGAGAGATTGTTGCCTCATGCCTGTACTATTGATGTGCTAGCCAACGTGAGGATCAACTTGGGTTTTGGTGATAGTCAACATCGCTTTAGCTGTAAGGAGGTCTTGCAGCAACTAGCCCAGCGGCAGAAAAAATGGCGACAGTATGCCCCTGTGATTCGCTCCCTGGAAGACATTCCTGTTGTCCATGACAGTGTGTTACAAGCAGTTACCCACAAAGCTACGCTCGTACATCTGGAAAAATGGGTAGACGGACAGCGCACGATCGCTGACATTGCTGAAGCTTTGGAACAAGACCCCCTCGTACTAGCTCCCCTCTACTACCACTGGGTGGAGGAAGGTTTGATCGAAATTCGCCACGCCTCTAGTCCTAGCGAAACCAAAACCAAGACTGTTCCTGTGATTCTAAGTGTAGATGACAGCCCGATCGTGCAATCGATGCTACGCAAGACTCTCAGTAGTGACTACGAGGTGATTTGTGCCAGTAGTGCGATGGAGGCATTGGGCATTCTCAATCGTACCCAGGTTGACCTGATTTTACTGGACGTGACCATGCCTGAAATTGATGGGTTTGAGTTCTGTCGCACTATTCGCAAGATCAGCAAGTTCAAAGACACACCCGTAATTATGCTAACGGCGAAAGATGGGTTAATCGATCGGGCAAGGGGGCATTTAGCAGGCACAAATCGCTACCTGACCAAGCCAATCAATCAAGATGAGCTGCTAGCTGCTATTCGGGAGCACTTGCAAGATTAACGTTTCTCATTGTATAGTGTGTTGAGAGGGGGTGGGGTGGGAAGGATTACAGTGAGGGTTGTATAACGTAATAACTAACAAAATGGAAAAGTATATAGAGACTGGCACCCTAGTAGATATACTATCAGCTCTACAGTCCTGCGCTTACACGGGCACAACTAGGGTAATTGCTAAGGGTATAGACAGGCAATGTTTTTTAAGTTGGCAGGAAGGACAGCTCACACTTGCTGATTATGACAGGCTGACCCCAAAGCGGCTGTACCAAATTTTGGGTAAGTCGATTAAGTTTAGTTTTGGTAATTTTTCAGAGGATGGAGGTTCAATTTACGCAAGCTTAGCGGAGGTTGTCAAAACTGGTGCTACCACCTGGGACAACATAGAGAAAATTATCCTTACCAAAGTTATACTTGTCCTAGAGAGGTTATTGCCGTATCGTTGCACAGCTTATCCAGAGCCACAGATGCACCTAGACATTGCTTACAGTGTTGATCGCCATGGCTTCGCCATTACCGAGATAATTACTCAACTAAAACAACGGCAAGAAAAATGGAAAAAATATGCCCCTGTCATAAGTTCTCCTGAAACCGTAGTCAGGGTTCGCCCAGGTGCACTAGAAACAATTGACAATAAAACTGCCCTTAGCCACCTGCAAAGGTGGGTAGATGGTATCCGCTCGATCGGTGACATTGCTGAAGCCCTAGACCAAGACCCACTTACCCTAGCTCCCCTATACCATCTCTGGTTCAAGCAAAATTGGCTAGAGACTTGTAATGCCACCAAGCAGGTTTCCCTGAAAACACTTCCAGTAATCTTAGTTGTAGATGATAGCCCGATCGTCCGCTCAATGCTTAGTAAAGCCCTTGCCCCAAATTATGAAGTTATTGCTACTGCCAATGCCATGGAGGCATTGGGCATTCTCAATCGTACCCAGGTTGACCTGATTTTACTGGACGTGACCATGCCTGAAATTGATGGGTTTGAGTTCTGTCGTACTATTCGCAAGATCAACAAATTTAAGGACACCCCAGTGATTATGTTGACAGCAAAAGATGGATTAATCGATCGGGCAAGGGGGCATTTAGCAGGCACAAATCGCTACCTGACTAAGCCAGTTAATCCAGAGGAGCTACTGGAAGCAATTCGGTCATATGTTTAGTTATTTACAAATAGGGTTACATGCCCAGACCTATGGATTACCCCTAGAAATAGTGGAAGAAATTCTCCTGCTGCCAGAAATTACACCCCTACCTGATGCTCCTGGTGATGTTATAGGAATAGTCGATCGGCGGGGGCAAACTTTGCCAGTAATACATCTAGCTAAGCGGTTGGGGGTAGGTGAGCCAAGCTGTAAAGTTACGGATAACCTGGTAGTAGTTAGTGTGGAAGGGGTGGCTGTCGGGGTAATTGTCGAGCGGGTGGCGGAAATTCTGGAGATAACCCCCGATCGGACGGAGGAACTTAGCGAGGCATTTAGCCCTCCTCTGAGCAACTTTCTAATGGGTGTGGGGAGAGTAGGTGATACAGTTTTGCCCCTAGTCAATCCTGCTACCCTCATCCGATCGCCTTTGGCTGTGAGTGAGGTTGCCACAGTCGATGTTAGCCACGATTTAGGGGATTTTTACAACCGATTTGCTCCTACTGCTACCCCCCAAGAGCAAGCAGTATTCTATCAACGGCGCATTAACCTAAGCCAACAGAAAATAGAAGAGAGCCGAGAACAATTTCCCCTTGCTATTGCTGAAATAGACAATGAACTGATGGGGTTTCCCATAGAAGAGGTGCGAGAATTTATAGTCCTAGAACAGCCTGTCCCTACTCCATTTAGCCCCCCATTTGTGATGGGCACAGTCAATGTGCGGAGTGAAATCCTCACCATTATCAACATCCGTAACTTCTTGGGTCTGAAGACTACTGAGCGAAACAAAAACAAAGCGATCGTGGTACATTCTGACAAGGTAAACGTGGGCGTTGCCACAGACGAGATTAGGGGCATAGTTGATATTGATGTGGATAAAACAGTAGTGAACATTGCCAAAGAAGCTAGACAGGGAATTATGGGTACCGCTATACTTGGAGGCGAATTAATTACGATTGTTAACTTGCAGGAAGTACTCAGTAAGCTCTAGTGGAGGGAGGTAGCTTATGTTTGATCGACTGAAGTTACGGGGTAAAATTTTGAGTGGCTATGCCATACCGATCGTTATTGCTTTCCTTTCTACTCTGTTAATTTTTGCGGAGATAAGGAATACCCGTAAGTACCTGACAGATAGCCGTACTGCTAACAATCTCTTGTTTCTCCTGCTAGAGGATGGTTTTGTGACAACTAGCATTGACCACAAAGTCACCGAGTATTTATTGTCTAACGCTCGACAGTCTGACAACCTAAGGCGGGTGGATGAACTACGAAAACGGCAACAAGAACTACTAAGCAAGAAGAATGAGATAATTGGAGCTAAACCTGATCTTCTTAATTTTGATCAAGTTAAGGATAAAATTCGCAGCTTGGAAGAACTAATATTGAAGAATAAGCAGGTTAGCCAAAGGACTTTAGATTTAGCTACCAATGGCAAACTCGCAGAAGCAACTAAGTTGTGGTTTTCTTCTGAACATCAACAATTGATTGATCAGATTATATCCTTAACTGAGGAGATTAACAAATTAGTTCGAGAAACTTCAACGTTCAAGCGGCAGCTAACGACTAATGCGCTTAATCGCAGCATTACATTCTCCCTACTAGGTTTGTTACTAACGGTACTTGTTTCCCCTGCAGCTGGTGTATTTATTACTCGGTTAGTCACCAGGAGCATTAGTAAAACCACCACAGAACTTGCTAGTATCACCTCTGAGATTGCTGCTTCTATGGCAGAGCAGGAGAAAGTTATCTCTCAGCAAGCTGTATCTGTCAACCAAACCACAACCACGATGGAGGAGTTGGGAGCCTCTTCCCGTCAGTCTGCTGAACAAGCTATCGCCTCCTCTACCAACGCCCAAAAGAGCTTGGAACTCTGCCACACAGGCAGTGATTCCGTCAACAAAACCCTCCAGGGCATCAGCACAGTCAAAGATAAGGTCACGGCAATCGCAGACAAAATTGTCCACCTGAGCGAGCAAACCGCCCAGATCTCCACAGTATCTGACCTGGTAGCCGACATCGCCAATCAGACCAATATTCTCGCTTTGAATGCAGCAGTAGAAGCCGCCAGAGCAGGGGAGCAAGGCAAAGGCTTTGCTGTCGTAGCCCAGGAAGTACGCAAACTGGCAGACCAGAGCAAGGCATCCGCAGACAAAATTAGCCATCTGATTAGAGAAATACAGTCTTCCATCAACTCGACAGTGATGGTGACGGATGAGGGGACAAAGACAGCCAATGAAAGTATGAGACTAGCCCAGGAGACGTTGCAGGCGTTTGAGAGCATAGTGAAGGCAGTGGAGACGATCGCAATGAACACGCAGCAGATAGCCTTGAGTTCGAAGCAACAGGCAGTGGGAGTGCAGCAAGCAGTGTCTGCCATGAATGCCATCAATTTGGCGGCGAAAGAAGCCAGTGCCAGTGTAGCCCAGGTCAAGGCAGCTATCCAACAACTGTCAGAATCAGCTCAATTTCTCAGGGATCAGATTTAGGTGTTGATGAAGGGAGTTACAACAATAGCCTATGCTTAATCGTCTCAAATTGAGGGGCAAATTTCTGGTAGCCTACTCTATCCCTATTGCTATATCTATAGTTGCAACAGTCCTAGTTTTTTACGAAACAAGGAATACTAACAGGTATCGGCAGGAAAGAGACCAGAGTAAACAGTTGGTTGAGGAGTCACTTGCGACACAAGTAACTGGCACTGCTATTAACTACGAGTTAGCTGAGTTATTATTAGCGGCTGGCAAACGAACAACTTCTGTGGAAAGGATTGACCAATTTAACAAAGTTCAACGAGACCATCTAGCTAAGATACAACAGATTGTCGACTCAAGACCTAACTTGCTGAACTTCACCGTGATAGAAACTAAGTATAGGGAGCTAGAGAATCTACTTGCCAAAAATCAGGAACTTAACGATCGGTTCATCCAACTATTAACCACTGGTAAAAAGGCAGAAGCAGAAAATTTATGGTACTCAGATGAGAGGGAAAGCTTGGCAGCTGATACTAGAAGAGTTGCAGACGAACTTGCCAATCTAGCGCGAGAAAACTACACATCTAAGCGAAATTTAGTAGTGCGTAGTGCTAATCTTACTATTTATTACGCACTGTCAGCCCTCATACTAACTATCCTGATTGGTGTAGTGATGGCTGTTCTTATAGTTCAGTCGATTGCCCAAGGTACCAACAAAACAGTGGCAGAATTTGCCAGCATTACTTCCCAGATTGCTGCTTCTATGGCAGAGCAGGAAAAAGTCATCTCACAACAGGCTGTCTCTGTCAATCAGACTACAACTACAATGGAGGAGTTGGGAGCTTCTTCCCGTCAGTCTGCTGAACAAGCCATTGCCTCTTCTTCCACTGCTCAGAAAAGCTTGGAGTTGTGTAATACAGGTAGCGAATCAGTACAGAGGACACTACAAGGTATCATTGCAGTCAAAGATACGGTGACATCGATCGCTGAGAAGATTGTGCAACTGAGTGAACAAACTGCCCAGATCTCCACAGTATCTGACCTGGTGGCCGACATTGCCAATCAGACCAACATTCTCGCTTTGAATGCTGCAGTAGAAGCCGCTAGAGCAGGGGAGCAGGGTAAGGGTTTTGGTGTTGTAGCTCAAGAAGTACGTAAACTGGCAGACCAGAGTAAGGCATCCGCCGAGAAAATCAGCAATCTCATCAGAGAAATCCAATCTTCGATCAATTCGTCTGTAATGGTGACTGATCAAGGGACAAAGACAGCCAATGAGAGTATGCGACTAGCCCAGGAGACTTTGCGGGCGTTTGAAAACTTGGTAAAGGCAGTAGAAACGATTGCGGTCAGTACCCAGCAAATAGCCCTTAGTGCCAAACAACAGGCGGTGGGAGTCCAACAAGCAGTGTCGGCGATGAATGCGATTAACTTGGGAGCGAAAGAAGCTAGTGCCAGTGTGGCGCAAGTCAAATCAGCTATCCAGCAACTATCGGAGTCGGCACAATTGCTGAAGGAGCAAATTTAATGTTATCTTCACTACTTTTGTAACCTACAACAGATGTTAGAAACAATAACTACAATGCTAGGAGGTTCTGGGAGATATGAAAGTTCAGACTAAAGGGGCAGTAGTTGTTGGTAGTATTGTAGCTGTTGGGATTATTGAAATTATTGTCACCATTCTGGCTAACAGTATCACAGAGATTGCACCTGTAGTTAATCAGTCAGGCTTAGTGCGAGGGGGAACACAGAGGTTAGTCAAGTTGAAGTTGTTTGGTGGTAACCCTGAAACGATTGCTAAACTTAAGGACAGAACCAACAAAAGAATCAACGGATTGCTGAACGGCGATCGGGAACTTGGCTTGCCTAAAATTAACGATCGAGGCTATCAAGAAATCATGACACAGGTACAGAGGGAATTTCGTCCCATTGATGAGCTAGTTAGCCAACCTAACCCTGATCCAAAAGAATTATTTGCCCTGAGTGAGTCCTTTTTTGAAACCACCGATCGGGCGGTGAAAGTAGCAGAGGACTTGGCGAAAAAGCGGGAGAATAGATTGAGGCTATTTGAACTGATCTCCACAGTTTTGGTCTTTGGGGCAATAATTTTAACGATCGTGCTTGTCAGGGGAATTATACAGTTGTTAGTGCGTACAACCGCTGAAATTGCGAGTACAGCAGCCCAGATTTCCAGTTCTATGGTAGAGCAGGAAAAAGTAATTTCCCAGCAAGCAGTTTCTGTTAACCAAACCACCATCACAATGGAGGAGCTAGGGGCATCTTCCCGTCAATCAGCTGAGCAGGCAGTTACCGCTTCTAGTAGTGCCCAGAAGAGTTTAGAATTGTGTCAGGCGGGAAGTGAGTCAGTTCAGAAAACTATCCAGGGAATTAGCCTGGTTAAGGACAATGTTACCGCCATTGCAGAAAAAATTGTGCACCTTAGTGAGCAAACAGCCCAGATTTCTGCGGTCTCCCAACTTGTAGCAGACATTGCCAATCAAACAAACATACTGGCGCTCAATGCCGCGGTAGAAGCAGCAAGGGCAGGGGAGCAGGGGAAAGGTTTTACAGTTGTAGCCCAGGAGGTGCGCAAACTAGCTGACCAAAGTAAAGCCTCAGCAGAAAAAATTGGTGACTTAGTTAAAGACATTCAAGCCTCCATCAACTCAACTGTGATGGTTACAGACCAGGGAACAAAAACAGCGGCAGAGAGCATGCAGCTAGCCCAAATTACGCTAGAATTTTTCCATAATATCGTCAGTGCTGCCCAAACAATATCTATGAATGTCCAACAGATTACCCTCAGTGCTAAGCAGCAAGCAGTAGGAGTACAGCAGGCAGTATCAGCAATGAATGCGATTAATCTAGGGGCACAGGAGTCTGCTAGTGGTGTTAATCAAGTAAAACTAGCTCTGGGGCAGTTATCAGATTCCATATCGTTATTGAAGGAGCAAATTTAATTATGATGATAGAAGATGAGGAATTACGATCCCTCTACAAAGTAGCTAGTGCTGAGCATATAGCTAAGCTGGAGGAGGGCTTATTACACCTAGAAAGGAATCCTCAGGATCAAAAGAAGCTGGAGGAGTTGCTAAGACACGCCCACTCCCTGAAGGGTGACTCACGGATGTTGGGAGTCAAAGATGCAGAGACTCTTACCCATCACCTAGAAGACATTCTCAGTGGTATTAAGCAAGGTACGCATCGATTTTCTCCTAGTGTATTTGAGACCTTGTTCACAGGTTTAGATGCTATCAAAAAAATCGCCCAGGAAGCAGTAACGGGTGAACCAGCCAATGTCAGTGCGTTCCACATTGCAGCGGAAATGATGGCAGTTCTAGGAGAAAGTGAAGCAACTCCTCCGATTCCCCTAGCAGAAATTCCTGTCCCAGAACTATCTCAGGAAGGTGAGGATGACCTTGCAGCGCTTCTGGCATTAGCGCAGGAGAGGGAAAGGGTAATCCAAGAAGAGAAAGACACTAAACCGATTGCTACTGCCCCTGAAATTGAAGTTAAACCTGAGCAACTAGATACAGTACGGGTTGAGTTATCTGAACTAGATGCACTTTTACAATACACGGGAGAAATAGCAGTTACCCAGCAACGTTTGAGTCGACAATTAGAGCTAGTGCGTAGTCTGAGTCAGCTGTGGGAAGAAGTAATACTTGGCAGAAGTGAGCAGAAGGAGATTGTTCTTAACCGTATAGGGGAAATTCTCCCCAAATTGCAGACCAACTTGGAAAATGATAGCACTCGTCTAAGGGTGGTTGCAGAACAACTAGCTCAGGACATTAGAGAGTTACAACTACTACCATTTTCTACTATTTTCAATTTGTTCCCCCGCACAGTCAGAGACATTGCCAAGAGTCAAAATAAAGAAGTGAATTTCACCATTACAGGGGCAGAAAATCTCGTCGATCGGAAGATTTTGGAGGAGATCAAAGCTCCCCTCAGCCATCTGTTACGCAATGCCATTGATCACGGTATAGAGTCTCCTGCTGAAAGAGTTGCTCTTGGTAAGCCTGCTACAGGCAATATATCCCTGGTAGGTAAGGTGCAGGGTAATGAAATCCTGATTGAGGTAACAGATGATGGTCGGGGACTGGACACAGAAAAAATTGGACGGGCTGCTGTAGAAAAAGGTATTATTACTCCTGCTGAACTCGCTTTAATGTCTAAGGAGGAGATACAAAGTCTCATATTTCGTCCAGGCTTTTCTACTAAAACAGAGGTCAGTGAAATTTCTGGCAGAGGTGTTGGTTTAGACGTAGTAAAGGATGCAATCAATCGTTTACAGGGTCAAATTCGATTAGAATCCCAAGTGGGAGTTGGATGTGTATTCCGCCTAATTTTAAGAGCTAACCGCAGTGTTGTTCCTACCTTGGTTGTCAGGAGCAGCGGAGTTTTCTATGGGATACCGATCGATTATGTAGTAACCTCCCTATTAGTGCGACCAGAGGAGGTAGTAATGGTAGCCGATCGACCCCAGATTATTTGGCAAGGGCAGAATCTGCCTGTTAGCTTTTTAGCAGATATTTTGCAGCAACATCGTAGCGGTAGGCATAAGGTCTACCCCTGTGTCATTGTCCAGACAAACGAGAGTAAGCAGGGTTTAATTGTAGAAGCCATTACTGATTATCAAGAAGTGCAACTGCGGGAAGTGAGCTTGGTTAAGGCACCACAACTGTTAGGGTCAACTCTTCTCAGTGACGGCAGTATTTGTTATGTCCTAAATGTATCTGCATTGCTAAGCGGTAAGTCTTGCTCTTCCATAGATAGTTTTACAGCACCAGAGAGGCCACCCCTCAAAGTTTTGCTAGTAGAAGATTCTCTGCCGATTCGCACTCAGTTAAGACGTATCTTGGAAAAGGAAGGTTATCTTGTGACTGTTGCTGTGGATGGGTTGGATGGGCTGCAAAAGTTTCAGCAGGACAAATTTGATGTGGTGGTTTCCGACGTAGAAATGCCTAACCTCAACGGTATAGAAATGACCCAAAGAATTAGGTCAGCTAACACAAGAATTCCTATCATCCTTGTCACCACCCTTGCTAAAGCCCAAGACCGAGAAAGGGGACTCAAAGCTGGTGCTAATGCTTACATTACTAAAGGTGATTTTGATCAAAGTGTGTTGTTAAGTACGATTAGGAGGTTAGCTGCATGAGTAAGATTAGGGTAGTGCTGATTGAAGACTCGATCGTGGCTTTGGAGATTCTCCAACGGCTGATTAATTCTTCAGGGGAGGTGGAAGTAGTAGGTACAGCAACAGATGGGGTAGAGGGATTGCAGGTAATTGCCCGTACGAATCCCGATGTAATTTGTACAGATTTGCAAATGCCTAATATGGATGGTTTAGAGTTCACTAAGGCAGTGATGCAACAGTTTCCCCGTCCAGTATTAGTCATCAGCAATGCTGTGCATCCCACAGATGTTGATAATATCTTCAATTTAATGCAAGCAGGGGCACTAGACTTCTTCCCCAAGCCTACCAGTGGTACAGCTACGGACTACGAAAGATTGCGGGATACCTTAATCACTAAAATTAAAGTATTAGCTAGTAAGAGAGTATGACGATCGGGGTTTTTGTTGTAGAAGATTCACCGATCGCTCTGCAGGTTCTTAGTAATATCATTGACTCTGCTCCTGACATTAAATTAGTGGGAACTGCCACTAACGGTATAGACGCTCTGCTGCAAATCCCTAAGGTCAACCCTGACGTAGTTTGTACTGATTTGTATATGAAAGGGATGGATGGGTTAGAGTTAACTAGACAACTCATGTCCCGCTATCCCAAGCCAATTTTAGTTATCAGTGTGGGAGTGGGTAAAGGGCAAGAACAAAATGTATTTCAGCTATTGGAAGCAGGAGCAATTGATGTTGTAGCTAAACCAGAAACAGGGTTATTAGAGGACTACGATCGATCGGAAATTGTGCAAAAAATTCGCATCTTAGCAGGGGTGAAAGTTTTTACCCGTCCCCTCCGACCATCTCCTACTTCTAGTGCTCTTCCTAGACAGGCAGTCCAGCCTAAAATTCAGACAGAAAAACATGACTCAATAAAGATTATTGCCATCGGCGCTTCTACAGGTGGACCGCAAGCAGTAGGGAAGATTCTTTGCCAATTACCCAAAGACTTCCCCTTACCAATTCTCTGCACGCAACACATTAGCATTGGCTTTTTGGATGGCTTAGTTAACTGGATGAATCAGGAGTGTCAGTTACGAGTAAAAATTGCTGAAGTGGGGGAAGAATTACAACCAGGCATAGTTTACTATGCTCCCGATCAGTTTAACTTAGAGGTTTCTAAATATGGAAAAATTATACTGTCACCCCCCTATGAAATGGAGAGACACTGTCCTTCCGTAAATGTCATGTTTCGATCGGTGGCATTGAATTATGGCAGTGCATGCATGGGTATTTTATTAACGGGAATGGGAGATGACGGTGCACAGGGATTACAAACAATTGCCTTGGCGGGAGGCGTTACAGTAGCCCAGGATGAAGAGGGCTGTGCGGTTTTTGGTATGCCCAAAGCAGCTATAGATTTGGGGGTAGTGCAACATACTCTGAAAATAGAAGCCATCAGTCAATTTATTATGAACTACTTGTAGGATAACCATCCTCCAAAACCAGCATCTTGTCATTGAAAAAATTAGGGTCGATGTCGACCATAGCACAAAAAGCTACCAGTACCACTTTTACCTGACTCCAGAGCGAGCAGTATTGCTCAAGAAGGCTATTAGTTGTACCCGATTGGTCTATAATCGTGCTCTAGCTATAGGGACTGAAGCATGGTGGGAACGACAAGAACAGAGCCATGCTCACTGAGAGGTAGGTTGCGTGCTGTTACAACAGACAATTAGGCGCCTTCAGTTTATCCAGTCTTCAAGAAAAAACAGTATGGTGGTAGTGTAAATTTACCTAGTCTGCTTTTCTCTGGAAAGAGGGGATTGAGTACTTTTAGGCAAAAGGGAACTGCCTCGCCGACTGATGGGGAGATAAACACCTCGGCTCGAGTGAGCTCGCCGAACACTAGAACTTGTAAGTGTTGTCGATAAACCAAGGGCAAGAATCTCTGCCCTTTAGGGCGGGGGTATGTCAATCTGTATAAAATAGAGGGCGGCAGTAGTTGAGGTATCAATGGCAAACCCTGTGCGGTGGGAACTGGATTTCTATTCCCGCCCTGTCCTAGATGAAAATGGTAGAAAGATATGGGAGTTGTTGATTTGCAATCCCGATCGGTCTTTTACTTATGTGCAACGCTGTCCCCCAGATACTGTTAACTCTGCCTGGCTAGGGCAAGAACTGAGTCAACTCCTGCAGCAAACAGGCGTAACTCCCCTCAAGGTGCGTTTTTTTCGCTCTAGCATGACCAACATTATCACTAGAGGTTGTCAACAGGCGGGATTATTACCCCAGGCTTCGCGGCGACTCTTTGCTATGGCGGACTGGTTGCAGGAACGAATGGCAACTGTCTATCCCCAGGAATCCGGTTTCCAAGCTCCTGACCCCAATCCCCTCCCCTTGACCCCCCCTGGTCAAATCGTGCCCCAACCCCTTCCCGCGGCCCTTGTTGCCGATCGCTGGCAGGTACTTTCCCTCCCAGGGGCGGAGTTGCAGAGGGCAGAGGAATGGGATATGGATTTTGGTGAGTTGTTCCCCTGTCCCCTCCCGCCTGAGCAGATTATCCCAGGGGTGCTGCTGGTTTCCCCCAGAGCTACTGCTATTGCCGCCTGGATGTCGGGGGTTGACCCTGTGTTTCTGCGCTTCTATCCCCGTAACGATCGAGTACAGTTACGCCTAGACGCTGGTGCCGATAGTAGTTGGATCGTGGCAGATATTCCTGACCTAGAGGTGGCTGCCCAGTTTGAAACTGCCAAACAGGAGGCAGGGGGTGTCCATTTTCTCTGTCTGCAGAGAACACCAGCGGAGGAAAAGTTAGCGGGATTTTGGCTGTTAAAACAGATTTAGGTGTGCAAAGGGGGAAATTGCCATGACTCAAACAGTACCGATTCTCAAAGCGGAAAATCTCTGCAAACGCTTTGGTGGTGTCCAGGCGGTTTATGAAGCGGGTATCGAGGTACCGCGGGGTAGTATCACGGGCTTGATTGGTCCCAACGGTGCCGGCAAGACGACGTTTTTTAATTTGCTCTGTAATTTTATTCCCCCCGATCGGGGGCGTGTCTATTTTGACGGCTATCCCATCGGGAACAAGTCCCCCCACCAAATCGCCCAGCTGGGCATGGTCCGCACATTCCAAGTACCACGAGTGCTCGCCCGTTTGACGGTCATGGAAAACATGCTACTGGGTGCCCCCAATCAGACAGGGGAGAAGTTCTGGAATGTATGGTTACGGGGTAAAAAAATTGCCCAGGAAGAAAGACAACGGCGGGAAGAAGCCAGGGAGTTTTTAGCTTCCGTTGGTTTAGAGGAGATGAAAGACCAATATGCTGGTAGTCTGTCGGGGGGACAGCGCAAACTCCTGGAATTAGCTAGAACCTTGATGACCAGACCCAAGTTAATCCTCCTAGATGAACCAGCCGCTGGTGTCAATCCCGCTCTGCTAGAAAGTATCTGTGATTACATTCAAACCTGGAATAGAGATGGCATCAGTTTCCTCATTATTGAACATAACATGGATGTGATCATGTCTCTGTGCAGTCACATTTGGGTCTTGGCAGAAGGACAAAACCTTGCCGATGGTACTCCCCAGGAGATTATGCACAACGATCGGGTCCTAGAAGCCTACCTAGGTAGAGACTAGGGCAGTTTGGGACAGACAATTCTGTAGAGTTTGCAACAAATCTCCTTCCAAAAATGGTTTGGTCAGGTAGTGATTAGCCCCTAGTAACTTGGCAATGCCCCGATGGCGTTCCCCCGCCCTGGAGGTGAGCATGATTACAGGTAACCGATCGGCACTGTATTCTTTGCGACAGTTAGTTAAAAATTCAAATCCATTCATCACAGGCATTTCCACATCGCAAAAGACAGCTTTGATGTTGTGTTTTTTCAACTTGTCCAGCGCCTCTTGTCCATCCCCCGCTTGCACCACCTCATAACCTGCCCGTTCTAGGGTTAGAGCCAAAGTTTGTCTGGCAGTGAGAGAATCATCAACCACTAAAATCGTGGGCACAGCCGCTCGGTGAGACTCGCCAACCGCAAAGCTCACAGTAGGAACAGTAACTGGCGTAACCGCGGGAGCACTGCCCTGGGTTTCTAACCACTGACTGATGAGGGCAGCAGTATCCAGGACAGGTACCAGTGAACCATCCCCCAAAATCGTACAACCATAAAAATAACTGGGATGGGGAATGAGGGGACTAAAGGGCTTGATCACCAGTTCCTGTTCGGTAATGATCTGTTCTGCCAGCAAGGCGATCGTTCTGTTGCCCAGGGCAATCAACAGTAACGGTACAGTGTCTTCAGGCAAATCTAAACCTGCCTGCACTTTACTGACAACAGCGGGGAGCGGATAATGACTTCCCAAAAAATGGCTGGGATATATGGGCACCAAGATTCTGTCATAGCGGTAGAATTCTTTCCCCCATATTGTCTCAATTGCCGATCGGTCGGTGGAAATGACAGATACTAGAGAATCCACGGGCACTGCCAACGGGCGACCCTGTACCCGCGCAATCAACAACTTACTAATCGTCAGGGTAAGGGGGAAGCGCAAGGTAAAGACTGTTCCTTTCCCTACCTCCGACTCGATCGTGATACTACCTTTGAGGGCCTGCACTTGGGACAAGACAGCATCCATACCCATCCCTCGCCCCGACAGGTCGGTAACTTTATCCGCTGTGGAAAAGCCAGGGGCAAAGAGTAATTCATAAATCTGCTGCTGACTTAAACTCTGGGCTTGGTCAGGGGTGATAATTCCCTTTTCAATCGCCTTGCTGACTACCTTTTGGGGGTCAATTCCTCTGCCGTCATCCTGTACTACAATAAACGTTTGGTTACCCTGGTGATAGGCGCGAATTTCAATCATGCCCTCCTCTGCTTTGCCCAGGGACGCTCTCTCCGCAGGAGAATTTTCAATACCGTGATCAAAAGCATTGCGCACTAAATGTACCAGGGGGTCATAGAGTTTTTCGAGCATCTGTTTGTCCACTAGGGTGTTTGCCCCCACTACTCGACAACTAACTGCCTTCTGATATTTCAACGATAAATCCCTTACCATGCGGGGGAAGCGATTCAATATATCCCCCAGAGGCAACATGCGTGCCCATAGTAAGTCATTTCTTAACTGCCGTAGGGTCTGTTGCTTTTTCCGTTGAATGTTTCTTGCCTCCTGAGCAACCAGGGTAATGTCCTGTACCTTTTCCCCCATCTGGGCAATCTCTTCGATAGATTCCTGAATCATGGTGTACAGGGGACTATAGTAGTCCATTTGCAGGGGGTCAAATTCTTGATCCTGAGTGCGCAGGGCATTTCTCACCTGAATTTTCTGACTTTGGTCTAACCAGGTTTGCAGATTGCGATTCAGTCGTTCAAAAATAGTAAAGCGTTCTTGGAGTTGTTTGATGGCACTCTGTAATTGTTGTAGCTGTAGTTCTGTGCCATTTTCCGCTGTCACTAATTCCCCTACTAAGTTGTTCAACCGCTCTAACCTCTGCAAATCTACCCTGATCACTTCTGTCATCTGGGCAGGTGTACGATCGGGGGCAGTTTTTTCAGCTCTCTGGGGTTCTATCTGGGGAGCAGGTTCTCGCCTTGCTATAGGCGCTGTCCTTGCTTTTTCTTCTGTCAGCCAATTCTCTGCATCACTGCTGGTAGAAGCTACTTGAATGATGGTGACTTCTTCCTCCTCTCCCCCCTCTGGTAGCCAGTCCTCTATGTCGCTAGTAATCTCTGTCAAATCCTGCAAGACAGTTGATTCTTCTTCTTCTGTCAGCCACTCCCCCAAATCCGCCACCAGATTGTCCTCCATAGGCTCGATCGGTAGGGTAAAGTCTTCTTCTAGCCAACTGTCAAAGTTTAATTCTTCCGAGGGCAGGAGGCGGTCTTTTTTTTCCGTCTGGAGGGCTGCTGGTGATTCCGTCCATCGCAGTAGGTCAGGGCTGGGCTTTCCCCCCTCTTGGCGGTCTCCTGCTAAAACTTGGGCTTGGGCAGCACGGAAATTAGCAATAGCAATGGGGGCAATCTCTCGGATGTGCTGGGGATGTTGATTGATAGCTGCTAAGACCGCCCGGGCAATGGCGGTAAACCCTGGTAGATTCAACAACTCGCCAATGCCAGCAAATACCTCTGCTTCTGCCCGAAATTCGCCTACTACCTCTGCTTGGGGGTCTTGCAACACACTCTCTAGGTGCTCAATGCCCTGTTGCACATCCCCACTAAAGACTACTGCCGCAATATCTACTCCCAATTCTGCCGCCGTCGGCAGAGCTTTGTCTACCTGATGCAGACTTTCGCCTAGGAGGGCTTCTAGGGTCTCAAAGATGGGTTGGGCATGGGCAAGAGCATCGGCTTCATTGTATGTGCCCGTTTGGATTTGTGCCATTAAGGGAGTACGCAGGGCATCAAAGGCATGCAGGAGAAGTTCTTCCATGTCCCGATCGATTTCCCCCTCCCAGTTGTAAAGAGCACGAAAGACATCTTCCAATTTGTGAGCAATTTTCTTAATCCCTTCTAGTTCGACACTAGCTGCTCCCCCCTTGATGGAATGGGCTGCCCGCATGATTCTATGGACATTGGCAGTGCTCCGATCGTTTCTGAGGGTAAGTAAACCTTCCTCGATCGTATGTAAAAACTCTGTTGCCTCTTGACAGAAGAACTGGTACGCCTGGTCGCGAATTTCGGGATTGATAGCCATCGCTCATTGTCTGCCTGTACTGCCACAATTTTAGCTTAGCTACCCCCCAAGTCCCACAATTTGACTGTCAAGTCAGCGGCACTGGAAGCCAAATAACGACCATCGGGACTAAAACTGAGACCAATGACCCAATCTTTGTGGGCGTTGAGTTTGCTGATTTCATTGCCCTGGTTATCCCAGATACGCACGGTGCCATCCTGCCCCGCTGAAGCTAAAAACCTCCCATTAGGGGCAAATCGCACCCGCCGTACTACGTTGCCATGCCCCTGTAAAACTACGGACTTGCCACTTAAACTCCACAACCTAATGGTGCCGTCATTGCTGGCGGAAGCGATCGTTTTGCCATCGGGACTAAACACCACATCCCTCACCCACTGGGTGTGACCGCGAAACTGATTGACTAATCGCCCCTGCCCATCCCAGAGCCTCACGGTGTTGTCACTGCCCCCCGTAGCAATAAATCTGCCATTGGGGCTGAAACTGGCACTCCACACTGCTCCCTGATGCCCCGTTAACGTCATAAGCAACTGTCCCTGCAAATTCCATAACCGTGCCGTACCGTCAGAACTAGCCGTCAAAATCCGATCGCCCTGGGGACTGAACTGAGCCTGGTTTACCCAGTCTTTGTGCCCCTTCAAGACAGTGACAAGTTGCCCCCCCTGGTTCCATACCTCCGCTGTGCCATCCTGCTTGCCAATCACTACTAAACTACCATCGGGACTGAAGCTCCCTGACCACAAAATACTGTCATCCCTCCGTAGCGATCGGGTCATGTTCCCCTGGTTGTCCCACCACCGTATCTGTCCATCAGAGGAAGTGGTTAGTAGGCTGTTGCCATCGGGACTGAAGCTAACACTAGTCACACTGGTGGGATGGGCGATAAAACTCCTGACTTCTCTGATCTTGAGATGTAAAGATTGCACCTGCACCAAAGTTTCTGCTCCCACCCAGCGCGGTTGATGATAGGCACCAAAGATTGTGGCAAAACCCATCCCCAAACATAAACAGAAGATAAACACCATAACAGGCACCAGGGGAACGCCAGAGCGACGTAAATAGTAAACCGTATTGTCTGTGATTTGCATGGACAGTAGCAACTCTCTGGGGTTAAGTTAACCCACAGACACAACAGACGAAAACTGCCTGTAATGAACCTTAGCTTTTACTCAGGTTTTTGTGAACTTTCTTGTATTTCTATAAAAAAGCTCTTACAAACCCTCTAGGGGAACACCCAGGAATTTTGCCAACTCTGCCGCCCGTTCTTCTAAGACAGATAGAGGGAGGGGGTCACGCACCTCCGTTAGGGGGATGTCCCGTTTGCCTTTCACTTTCAAATACAGTTCTCGCCGCGGATTTAAGCCACCCCTAATTTCTACCCGCACAGCCAGCACATCCTGTAAGGGGTATTCTAAATGAATTACGCGATTTTTGCCCCAAAAGCCCCGCCGATGAATGGTGACAATGCCCTTGCTCCGATCGAATTCGTTGTAACCACCCCCTACGTCTAGAATAATCACCAGCCAGAGGTAAATGTCTAACAAAATGCCCGCAATGCCATAGAAACTAAGTGCCAGCCCCTGGGGAATAAATTGCAAATCCTTGAGGTCGGCGGTGGGAAGCAGGTCAACCTGGAAAAAGCTAGATAGTCCTCCCAAGGTAAAACCAATGCCGCCGATCGCTACCACCACAGCGAAAAAGTAGTTACTGAAGCGACGGGAACCAAGAATACTATAGCGCAGAACTTCAGTAGTCATACAGTCGTTTTAATCTACGATTCCATTCTGCCAGCCCTGGGCGCAATGAGGTATGTCAGGGTTGAACTTGTACTCCTTTCCAAAAAGCAATGTAGCCTTTGATATTTTGGGCAGCGGGTTTGGGGTCGGGGTAGTACCAGGCAGCGTTGGGATTGACTTTGCCATCCACAACTACGTTGTAGTAACTAGCTACTCCCTTCCAGCCACAGGTGGTGTGATGGTCGGATGGTTGTAAGTATTCTTTTTTTACCGCTTCGGGGGGAAAGTAGTAGTTGTTTTCTACAATCTCACACCGATCGGACTCAGCAATCACTGCCCCATTCCAAATTGCTTTCGCCATAAGTTTCACCTAAACTGCCCCCATTCTATCAATGCTGCTTGGTTGGTTTAACCTCTCTCCTGTAGGATTCTCTTTGCTTCCTCTAGTTGTAGTTTCACCTGTTCTAGGGCAGTACCACCGTAACTGCGGCGGGCAGCTACTACATGTTCAGGAGTGATAGCGTCGTAAATGTCCTCACCAAAAAGAGGATGAAATGCTTGCCACCGATCGAGGGGGAGTTGTTCTAACAAAATATCTTCTTCAATGCAAGTTTTGACGATGCGTCCGACAATGTTGTAAGCCTCCCGGAAGGGGATGCCCTTGGCAGCTAGGTAGTCAGCCACATCCGTAGCATTGGAAAAGTCACTGTGTACCGCTCGATAGAGGGAATCAACCCGAAAAGATAAACCCTCTTGCAGCAGGATGGTCATCGCCTGCAGACAGGCACGCACAGTTTTAACAGTATCAAAGAGAGGTTCTTTGTCTTCCTGCATATCTTTGTTGTAGGCAAGGGGTAAGCCCTTGAGGACAGTTAATATGGCTTGTAAATGCCCAAAGACGCGCCCTGCTTTGCCCCGCACTAACTCTGGCACATCGGGGTTTTTCTTTTGGGGCATGATGCTGGAACCTGTGCTGACCCGATCGCTCAGCAGGACAAACTGAAATTCCTGGGATGACCAGAGAATTACTTCTTCCGCCAGTCGACTCAAATGCACCATGATCAGGCTACTGGCACAACAAAACTCCACCACAAAATCCCGATCGCTGACACTATCTAGGCTGTTGCGGGTCACTCCTTGGAAGTTGAGTAGCTGGGCAGTATAAGCCCGATCGATGGGGAAAGTGGTGCCTGCCAGTGCGCCTGCCCCCAAAGGACAGATGTTTACCCGTTGGTAGATTTCTGTGAGGCGTTGGTAGTCCCGTTCTGCCATTTCAAAGTAGGCTAGCAAATGATGGGCAAGGCTAATGGGTTGTGCCCGTTGCAGGTGCGTATAGCCAGGAATGAGGGTATCTAGGTGGTGTTCTGCCAGGTTCACTAAAGTTTGCTGCCAGTTGTGGAGGTCAGATTTAATGAGCTGAATTTGTTCCCGCAAGTACAGGCGGACATCAGTAGCTACTTGGTCATTGCGAGAGCGGGCAGTGTGCAGTTTTTTACCCAGGTCACCAATCAGTTCTGTCAGCCGTCTTTCCACCGCAAAATGCACGTCCTCTGCCTCTATGCCTGGTTGAAAGGCACCCGATCGGTATTCCTGGCGGATTTGTTCTAAACCCTTGACAATTGTGTCTGCTTCCTCGGGGGTGAGGATGCCCTGGTGCGCCAACATTTGGGCGTGGGCTTGGGAGCCTGTGATGTCATATTCCAACAAAGCAATGTCAAAGGGGATGCTGGCGTTAAATTCCGCAATGGCGGGGTGCAAAGCTAACTCAAACCGTTGACTCCAGGGGGCAGACATATCATTACTCAGTGAAATTACCTAAATTTAACTTATCCTGATCCCAAATTCAATGCGTAGGGTAAGATGTTGCCACTGCTGTTTCACACAATCAATCGGTATGCGTCTGTCGCAAATGCTGTGGGTAACGCTGCGGGAAGACCCTGCGGATGCGGAACTCCCTAGCCACAAATTGCTGGTGCGCGCTGGCTATATCCGTCGGATTGCTAACGGGATTTATGCCTACTTGCCCTTGATGTGGCGAGTTTTACAGAAAATCAGTGATATTGTGCGGGAAGAAATGCACCGATCGGGTGCCCAGGAGTGCCTACTACCCCAGTTACAACCAGCCGAGCTGTGGCAGACCTCAGGCCGTTGGGATACTTACACCAAGGCGGAAGGGATTATGTTCTCTCTAACCGATCGGGCGGAGCGGCAGCTGGGTTTAGGACCGACCCACGAAGAAGTGATCACCGCCATTGCCAAGGACATGATCCGCTCCTATCGCCAGTTACCCCTCCATCTTTATCAAATTCAGACCAAATTCCGTGATGAGATTCGCCCCAGGTTTGGCTTGCTGCGGGGCAGAGAATTTATCATGAAAGACGGCTATTCCTTCCACACCAACGAAGCCAGCCTCAAAGAGACCTATCAGGAGATGTACAACTGCTACAGCCGTATCCTCAGACGGTGCGGGCTGGAATTTCGGGCAGTGGAGGCAGATTCAGGGGCGATCGGTGGCTCAGGCTCCCAAGAGTTTATGATTCTGGCAGAGGCGGGGGAAGACCAAGTCCTATACACCGAAGATGGACAGTACGCTGCCAATGTGGAAAAAGCTGTGTCTTTACCACCCGATCCTGTGGTGAGTTCACCGGTAGAATTCCGCCGAGTGGCAGCACCCAACACCGCCACGATCGAGACCATGGCTGCTTTTTTGCAGGTACATCCCACCCAAATTGTCAAACAAGTTGTCTATCAAGCTGTCTTGGATAATGGCAAAACCCTGTTGGTCTTGGTCAGCATTCGCGGGGATCAAACCGTCAACGAAGTCAAACTAGCCAACGAAATTACCAAACGTGCCAACAACTACGGTGCTAAAACTCTCCTGTCTTTGAAAGTAGCTGACGCGGAATCCCAAAAGCAGTGGCAGAGTCAGCCTTTACCTGTGGGTTACATCGCCCCTGACCTGAGTGATGACTACATTGCTAAGCACCCTGCAGTGATAGCCAAGTTCCTGCGGCTAGCCGATCGAACAGTAGTTGACCTACACAGTTTTGCTACTGGCAGCAATGCGACAGATTTCCATGTGGTAGGGGCTAACTGGGGGAAAGAGTATGTCCTGCCTGAAGTGGTTGACATTCGGCTAGCCCAGGCAGGCGATCGGGCAGTACATGACCCCAGCCAAACCTTGAAAGTAGCACGGGGGATTGAAGTTGGGCACATCTTTCAACTGGGTACCAAGTATTCCCAGGCTATGGGTGCTACCTTTACGGACGAAACCGGGGCAGAAATTCCCCTGGTGATGGGCTGCTATGGACTGGGGGTATCTCGCCTTGCCCAAGCGGCGGTGGAACAGTCCCACGACCAAAATGGCATTATCTGGGATGTAGCGATCGCTCCCTATCAGGTAATCATTGCTGTCCCCAATATCACCAACCCTGAGCAGATGGCGGTAGCAGAAAAACTCTATCAAGCATTGCAGCAGGCAGGGATGGAAGTGCTCCTAGACGATCGGGATGAGCGAGCAGGCGTGAAGTTCAAAGATGCTGACCTAGTGGGCATTCCCTATCGCCTTGTGCCTGGCAAATCTATTGCTCAAGGAGAGGTAGAAATATTTACTCGCAAAACCGGCAAGACAGAGAATGTAGCCATCGATCGGGTTGTGGATTGGTTACGGGAGGCAATAAGAGCAGCCCTAGCCAAGTGATCCCCTGTAAGGTAATATCGGAGTGGTAAGGGGGAGGAATTTTTATGACCTGCAGGCGGTGGTTGCTGGGGCTATCTCTGCTGACGACTTTACTCTGGGGATGTAATCCAGGTGGCGGAGGACAGCAGCCAGGGATTAAAATCCAGCTCCTCTTTGGCAGTGCCCTCAAAGAATTTTGCACCGAAGCCCAACAAAAATTACAACAACAACCCCTCAAGCTAGACAACGGCAAACCGATCGGGATTACCTGTGATATTAAGGGATCGGGGGATGTAGTCAACGAAGTGGTGGGATTAGCTAAGCAACTGAAACAAGGAGGAATCAGCCCTGATGACCCTAGATTTCCCACCCTCATATCTACTGACGGGGAAATTTATCTCTCCCAACTGGCTTACCAAATCAATCAAATCTTCCCTGGACAAAACTATATCCCTGATGTCACAGAAGCACCTCTAGTGGTCAATTCCCCCATGGTCTTGATGGTGCCGGAAAACCTTGCTGCTCCGATTGAGAAAATAGCTGATGCTCCCTACCGTGCCCTCGTCAATGCCAGGACTTTCAGAGACCTAGACCCTAATGCTCCCCCCCAAGCCATCAACTTTGTCCATACAGCTCCTACCCGATCGAATTCCGGCCTGCAAGCTCTAGTTGCCCAATTTGTGGAAGTATCAGGCAAACGCCCCGAACAGTTGACAGTTGATGATGTGAAAAAATATCAAAGTCAAGTTGCCAAAATTCAGAGCAAAGTTACGCGCTACGGCACTTCTACAGGGGCACTGGCAAAAGCCATGGCTACCAATGGACCGTTCTGGGCAGCTCTAGGGGCAGTCTATGAATCTTCGGTCATTGAAGCTAATAAAATTCTTCCCCCTGGGCAGCCTAAATTCAAAGCCATCTATCCCAAAGCGACCTACAGCTCCAATATGCGGGTAGTTCTACCCAAAGCACCCTGGGTGAGTGAGGAAGAACGCCAAGCGGCAGAGAAGGTAATTGAATTTTTACGTTCCGCTCCCATGCAAGAGATAGCTGCCCAGAAAGGACTACGTCCCGGTGTTCCTGGAATCAGCCTAGGCACACAATTCACACCTGCTAATGGTGTAGAGACCCAGCCTAATTACGACTCCCTACGATCGCCCCGTCCTGAGGTGGTAGATGCCATGATCAAAGCCTGGGTAGAGGTAGCGAAAAAGCCTTCTATGGTAGTGGCAGTAATTGACAGTTCTGGCTCCATGGCAGGGAACAAGATGCCCAGTGTGCAAGCTGCTCTGCAAAGCTACATAAATTCTCTTTCCCCCAAAGACAAACTCGCCTTCATTGACTTTGATTCAGAAGTTCGTCCGCCTGTCCTCATTGATGGCACACCTGCAGGGAAAGCCAAAGGCATAGAATTTATCAATCAAATCAAGGTAGATGGAGGGACAAAACTCTACGACGCCACCATAGAAGGGTTGAAATGGCTGCGTCAGAACCGCCGTCCCGATGCGATTAATGCTGTAATTGTGATGACTGACGGTGAAGATAATGGTTCTAAGATCAGTTTGAACAGTTTGATAGCAGAAATTCAAAAGAGTGGATTCACCACTGATGACCGTATTTCTTTGTTTACGGTTGGTTTTGGTGCTGAAGGGGAATTTAACCCCAATGTGCTACAAAAAATTGCTAGCGTAGGTAATGGCTATTACTCCAAGGGGGACCCTGAAACCATCAATCAAGTTATGGCGAACTTACAGACGGAGTTCTAAGCTATGAGATGGAAGCTAGCTAATCCCCTGGAATACCCTCTGGTAGTACTGGCGGCAGGGATTCTATTAGTACTGGGAGGAAGATTTGGGCGTATACCACCAGTAGTGATGATCCCGATCGCTGCCCTTGTGGCTACGGGGGGAGCTGGCTTTCTCAAAGCTAGGGAGCCAGAACGATTGAACTTGGGTGACCCCAAACTAGAGCAGGAAGTAATGGCAATCAAACGATCGGCAGTTGCCTTGGTGCAGAGGGCAGAATCTATGCGGCGGGAAGCGGCTACTCTGCTAACTGAACCTGACCAGATAGATTTACTAGTAGCGATTCAGGCAGCCTGCGATCGGGTGATGGAATTGCCCTACAAGATTGATGAAATTGCGCGGCGGTTGGGCAAAAACGAGGTTATGTTATCGGTAGCCGAGATAGAAGAGCAACTACGGCAGGTGATAGCTAAGCAAAATACTGTCACATCAGAAGCAGGGAGAGCAAAATTAGCTAGCCTAGAAAGAACACTGCGCCACAATCTAGAATTAGCTAGAGAAGGGCAAGATTCCCGCCAAATTCAAATTGCCAACTTAATGGAATGGGTAACGGAATCAGGAGGTCTATTGCAGAAAATGCAGAATAAAATTCGCACGATCGGTACCAAAAGCACTTCTGAGCTACTAGAATTACGAGAACTTAGTGATCAACTTAACTCCTGCCAAGAGAATGTGACAATGCTAATGAATTGAAATGGTTACCACTAGCAAGCGCCTATCTTTCGCCGAATACCTAGACTACAGTGATGGCACAGATACCCATTACGAACTAGTGGAGGGAGAATTATTCCCGATGGCGTTGCCCACTGGTAATCACGGCAGGCTAATTAAGCTGCTAGAGAAACTGTTGGATGCTGAAATTGAGAAAGCTAACTTACCATACATTGCTGTGTGGGATGTGGGCGTACGTTGTGGGTCGGACACAGTGAGGATCCCTGATTTGATTGTGATGCAACTATCAGACTGGGAATATCTACAGGACAAACCAGCCGTACTTGACCTCGATCGCTATCCCTTACTAGTTGTGGAAGTTGTTAGCCCCTCCACCCAAAACATTGACTATCGCACCAAACGCAGTGAATATGCCGTCCGTGATATTCCTGAATACTGGCTTGTTGACCCTCTGGACAACAAAATTTCTGTTCTGGTGAACACCGATCGGTGGTATGACCTGCAAGAATATAGCCTAGGAGAAGCGATCGTGTCCCCTTTGTTTGGCACTCTCACCGTTTTTAAGAACTGAAAAAGAGTTACTATTAATCCGAAGTAACAGGATTACAAAAAAAGGAACATGCAGGAGTGATCAGGACTAATAGAAAAATTCCTACGATAGTGGAGTTGAGAGAGTCAATTTAGTTTTGCCGCAGGGGATGAAGTTCATGAGTAGTGAGTGATTTGTCTATCCTTATTTTGTATTTATGTTTTAATAACAAGAAGAAGATACTTGCGCTGGCAATGGACGAGTCATACAATAAATCATCATTTTAGTTACAGCCAACTATCACGTTATGCTAAAACCTGAGGTGGCTACAAATTTAGTTAGAGATAATCTACCAAACTGGGGTACAACTGACCTAAGCTTAGCTCACCCAAGGGACAGCATACTGGCTATAAATATCACAACCGATCGGGACTATCCACCGATCGATCGCGTGATGATGGATGGAATTAGCCTAGCATGGGAACAGTACCATAAAGGACAAAGGGAATTTCCTATCATTGCTACTGCCACTCCAGGAAAACCACCCCTACAACTGACTAACCCCCATAGTTGTATAGAAGTTATGACAGGGGCACCTTTACCTGGTGGTTGCGACCTAGTAATTCCCTACGAATACTTGCGAATTCAGGCAAAGACAGCATTCATTGTACAGGAGGAAAACTGGTCACCCTATGCCAATATTCATCGCCAGGGAACCGATTTGAGCGCTGGGCAATTAGTATTAGCAGCTGGTACAGCTCTGCAGCCACCCCAGTGGGGTATTCTTGCCTCTCTGGGCTATACAGAAATTACAGTAAAAAAGTTGCCTCGCACACTTATCGTCACAACAGGAGATGAATTAATCCCACCTCATCAAACACCCAAACCCTATCAGTTGCGACAATCTAACATTTATGCCCTACGATCGGCACTCCTTAAGCATGGGTATCAAGCGGCAGATGTAGACACTATTGTTTTACCAGATGATTATCAGATGCTAAAAGAGCACTACCAAAAAGCCACCCAGAATTATGAACAGTTGATTTATACAGGGGGAGTTTCTCAGGGTAAGTATGATTTTCTGCCTTCTATCTGGTCAGAGGTGGGAGTAACCTGTTATGTCCACGGTGTCAAACAACGCCCAGGAAAACCTTTTTATTTTGGTGTAGACCACAACTACAAAACTGCTATTTTTGGACTGCCGGGTAATCCTGTATCTAGTTTGGTTTGTTTGTATCGATATGTTCTGTCTGTTGCACCCCGCTGGGCTAAGTTAGCTACTCCTGTAGTCTTTCCCCTACCCCTCACCTATTTTCTACCAGTTAGAATTAGTTACAGTCCCACTGCCGAAGTCCTAGCTACCCCCGTGCCTGTAAATAACTCAGGTGATTTCCTCAGCTTAGCTAACACAGACGGTTTTATAGAATTACCTAGCGATCGGGATGAATTTAACGCAGGAGAATGTTTTCCCCTGTATTATTGGTAGTATGGAAGTGAGTGGAAGACTATGCTAGAAATCGATCGGCTGCCGACTAGTGAAGAACTGCCTGATTCTGATGAAACGCCTGTGGATAATGAGTTACAGAACTATATTCCCAACCTATTGTTGTTTACCCTAGATTTTATTTGGCGCGATCGGGAGGATTGGTACTTTGGGGCAGATATGGGAATTTATCACACAACGGGCGGTAACCACTGCATTCCTGTTATCCCTGATGGTTTCTTAAGCATTGGTGTACCGCGTTACAAAGGTAGTGGTGGTCGCAGAAGTTATGTCCTGTGGGAAGAAAATTATATTCCGCCCATCTTAGTCCTAGAAATTGTTTCCCACAACTATAACAATGAATACACAGAGAAACTAGAAATTTATCGCAGGCTAGGGGTACTTTACTGTGTAATTTACAATCCCTTTTTCTACCAACACGATCGGCGTAATCCTTTGGAAATTTACAAGCTTATAGCAGGGGAATATGTGTTGCAGGTAGGCGAGCCTTATTGGATGCCAGAAATAGGTTTGGGCTTAGGTAGATACCCTGCTACTCCTTATGAGCTGCTGGGATGGTTTAATCAGGAAGGCGATCGCTACCTTACACCTGACGAAGTGGCTAATTTAGAAAGAAAGAGGGCTGATAAAATGCAGAAGGAACTAGAAAGCCTCAGACAAAAGCTTAAGGAAATGGGCATAGAAAATGAGCAGTGAGCAGTTAGTGGATAAATATGGGCGGATTATACGCAAGTTGCGGCTATCAATTACCGATCGGTGTAATTTACGCTGTCGCTACTGTATGCCCCTAGAGGCTCAATTTATGAGTAAAGATGAGTATTTACAGCCCTGGGAATACACGGAAATTGTAAGAGAGCTAGCTGAACTGGGAATAACTACTGTGAGAATAACGGGGGGCGAGCCGCTACTACGTAAAGAGTTTCCTGAGATTATTGCTTGCCTAGCTACCATACCTAATTTGGAACTAAGTCTCACCACAAATGCGGTTCTTTTGGAGCGGTTCCTGCCACTATTGCAGCTGTATAACGTAAAGAAGCTAAATATTAGTTTGGATAGTCTTAAAGCTGATACATTCCGATCGATTACCTATGGTCAATTTTTAGATAAAGTCAAACAAGCAATTGAAACAGCAGTAGCAAAGGGATTTCAGGTCAAGCTAAACATGGTAGTCATGCGCCATTACAACGATGGGGAACTGGTTGATATAGTAGAGTATAGTAAACGGCTGCAAGTGGAGATACGATTTCTGGAGTTAATGCAGATTGGTTATGCTTGTCATTTACCGCAGGAAACCTTTGTCAGTGCACAAGAAATGATTGATAAATTGCAAGGATATTATCGATTCATACCGATTACTAGTGCCCCAGACAGTACTGCCTTTCGCTTTAAGACAGAATGTGGAGCAACGATCGGTTTTATTGCCTCTGAATCCCAGCCCTTTTGCGGACATTGTTCCCGTTGGCGGTTATCAGCAGATGGAATTTTAAGGGCTTGTCTGTTTCGGGAGGAGGGAATTGCCTTGAGGGGTATGAGCAGGGAGCAAAGGTACAGTGCCTATCGACAACTTTTAGGTATGAAACCAACGACGAGGGGGCAATCTGTCAGTCATGCCATGTACCAAATTGGAGGCTAAAATGTTTTCCCATATTAATTCCCAGAATCAACCCCAGATGGTGGATGTTAGTCACAAAGAAATTACCGCTCGGCGAGCTGTAGCTCAGGCTATCATTAGACTTCCCGCTGGCTTTCTCCAACATATGGAGAGGGGGGAAATACTGACAAAAAAGGGAGCAGTACTGCAGACAGCTATCATTGCAGGCACCATGGCAGTAAAAAGGACGGCAGATGCCATTCCTTTCTGTCATCCCATCCCTATTACTAGTTGCCAGTTTCACACGGAAGTTTTACCACAAACCGATCGGGTAGAAGTTTACCTCCGCTGTGAAGTAAAAACCAGCGATCGTACGGGGGTAGAAATGGAGAGTTTGCACGGTGTAACTATAGCTGCCTTAACTGTTTACGATATGTGCAAGTCTGTCAGTCAGGAAATTGTTATTCAGGAGATTAAGCTCCTGGCTAAAAGTGGAGGTAAGAAAACTTTAGGGCAATATCCTCTCTATGGTTTGGTGCTGACGGGGGGTAAAAGTAAGCGCATGGGTAGAGATAAAGCCCTCCTAGAATATCGTGGTAAACCCCATGCCCAGTACCTCTATGAGTTACTGCAGGAATTCTGTGACCGTGTTTTTCTATCAGCCCGATCGGGTCAGTGGCAAAACACCCCCTTAGCCGATTTACCAACTATTTATGATAGCTTTCCTAGCGATGGACCGATTAGTGGTATGCTGACTGCTTTTCAAGCCTATCCCCAAGTGAATTGGTTAGTAGTGGCTTGTGATTTACCTTATTTAGATGAACAGAATTTAGCTCCCCTAGTAGAAAAATACCGTGAAGATGTAGTGGCTAATTGCTATTACCATCCGCAGAAAAAATTTCCTGAAGCATTGTGCGCTATTTATACCCCCCAGGCTTTCTCTGTATTTAACAAGTACTACAATGAGGGGGTGATGTGTCCTGTGCAGATTCTTGCCCAATCTCCCTGTCAGTTATTAGAGCCACCTTCCCCCCACACTACTGCTAACATTAATACCTTAGCTGAGTATGAGGAGGTGCAGGTAAATGTCCAACTCTAAAACTATCAAATTGACATACTTTGCCCATCTGCGCGATCGGACTGGCATTTCTGAAGAAAGTCGGATCACAGAGGCAAGCACTTGTGAAGAGCTATATCAGGAGTTGCAACAGGAATACCAGTTTTCCCTATGTCTTAGCCAACTGAAAGTAGCAGTTAATGATGAATTTGCTGACCTAACTCATGCAATTAAGCCAGGTGATCACATTGTTTTTATTCCACCTGTGGCGGGGGGTTAGTGATGACAGCATAATACCCAAGTGGCAGGAGCATTTTTATAATGTTCTTTCTTCCAGATTGGCAGACGATGTTTAATTTCATCGATAATGTAAGCAGCACCTTGAAAAGCTTCCTTGCGATGGGTGGATGTAGCACCTACCCACACTGCTATTTCTCCTAGCTCTAACCTGCCGTAACGATGACAAGCAATAGCCCCATACAAGGAAAACTTAGCCACTGCCTCCTGTACAATTCTTTCACCTTCTTTGAGGGCTAATTCTCGATAAACTTCGTATTCCAGAGCTAAAACTTCTTTGCCGTCATTATGGTTGCGTACCCACCCCGCAAAAGTAACACAAGCTCCTGCCCCATGATGCTCCAGTTTTGGCATTAACTGCTCAGGCACGATCGGTTCTGTTGTCAGACTAAACAACATTATTTCCCTCCTACTGCAACAATAAAAACTGAAAAATATCCGCTACCGTTACCTGCCAATCTGATAATACATCAAGTACAGGCAAACGATCGTTACCCGCCTTCATTTCTGAAATATCATCGCTCGTATAAGTCGATGGGGAATCACTAGCTGGCCTAACTCTGACCCATTAGTGATAGCAATGCCAATTTTGTTCATCAATCTTAGCGGTGATTGTTCTGGCGCTAGAATTTCAATCAACCAATCGGGTACAGAGGTGACAACATCAGCAACTGTACCATCCGCCTGGAAAGGGATATTTTCCCATCGTAGAACAACAAGGTCAGGCACGATCGAGACATTAGCGAAGTTGCACCGTAACTCAGGAAAAGCCAAAGCTAACTTAGCAGGTTTAGCAATACAATTGATAGCGGTAGCAATTTGCATCTGTAAAGTGCTATGGTGCAACTTGGGCATGGGTTTAAGAAAAATTTCACCCGCAATAAATTCACTAGCAGGCTCCGTTTCAGGTAGAGCTAAAAACTCCTCTAGGGTAAGTGGCTTAATCTGTTTATGCCCGATCGTCATAGTCACTGTCTCCCCATAAAACTAGGATAAACCACAAAGGCTAGAAATATAAATATGAAATTTTACCTTTGCTATCCACTCTAATTCACTAATTCAACAAAGGCATAGACAAACGGTGGAAAAATCGCCCAGGAAGTCCTAAAGTTGCTGCTCCACTGGTTGGTTAGGGTTAATTTTACTGTCTATACAAGATAGTAATTGTTTCTATGCAAAAACTGTATAGGAACTCAGAAAAAGTAGCTAAGTTTACAAATTGCAATATTGACGAAGCCCAGAATGGTGTGCATAGTTTCCTGTTGCGTCTTGTATGAGCAATAAATTTGAAAAAATCAAACAGGAGAAAGACGGACTGAAGGTCAAGGAGGAGATTGCTCAGTTTGCCCAGATGGGCTGGGAGCAGATTCCCAAAGATGACCTAGAGGTGCGTTTAAAGTGGCTAGGGGTGTTTTTTCGTCCTGTTACTCCTGGTCGGTTTATGATGCGGCTGCGACTGCCTAATGGTATTGCCACTAGTCAACAGCTGCGCACACTGGCAGAAATCATCGATCGTTATGGTGAGGAAGGCAGTGCTGATATTACTACCCGCCAAAACATTCAGCTAAGGGGGATTGTGATCGAAGACTTGCCAGAAATTCTCTCTAAATTAGAGGGATGTGGTTTAACTTCTGTGCAGTCGGGGATGGACAATGTGCGTAACCTAACGGGGTCACCGGTAGCAGGAATTTGTGCTGACGAACTAATTGACACCCGCCCCCTACTGTACGAATTGCAGGCTATGTTGACCAACAATGGTCAGGGTAATCCTGAATTTACTAACCTGCCCCGCAAATTCAACATAGCGATCGAGGGGGGAAGAGACAATTCCGTGCATGCGGAAATCAATGACTTAGCCTTTGTGCCTGCCTACAGAGAGGGGATTTTAGGGTTCAATGTTTTAGTGGGGGGCTTTTTCTCCTCTAAAAGATGTGCAGCGGCAATTCCTTTGCATGCCTGGGTGACTCCCGATCGGCAGGTGATAGAACTATCCCGCGCTGTCGTAGAAATATTTCGTGACCACGGACTCAGAGAAAATCGCCAGAAGGCACGTTTGATGTGGCTGATTGATGAATGGGGGATTGAGAAGTTTCGGGCAGCAGTACAAGCTAAACTCTCATTTCCTTTGCTCACAGCAGCAGAACATGATGCGATCGATTGGGAAAAGCGGGATCACATTGGTGTTTACAAACAAAAGCAGCCAGGATTGAACTATGTGGGCATGCATGTCCCTGTAGGCAGATTGCAAGCGAGGGATTTATTTGAATTTGCCCGCTTGGCAGAAGTGTATGGACAGGGGGAGGTGCGCTTCACTGTCGAACAAAACGCTATCATTCCCCATATCCCCGATGAAAAACTAGCAGATTTCCTCGCTGAGCCGCTGTTACAGAAGTTTTCTATCAATCCTCTGCCCTTAGAACGAGCCGTAGTTTCCTGTACAGGCGCACAATTTTGTAACTTTGCTATCATCGAGACCAAACAACGGGCGATAGAATTAGCCAGGCAACTAGATGCCCTCCTGGAATTGCCCCGTCCTGTGCGGATTCACTGGACTGGTTGCCCTAACTCCTGTGGGCAGCCTCAGGTTGCTGATATTGGCTTGATGGGGACTAAAGCTAGAAAGAATGGTCAGGTGGTAGACGGCGTTGACCTATATATGGGTGGCAAAGTGGGCAAAGATGCTCAACTAGGCACCTGTGTTCGCAAAGCTATCCCCTGTGACGACCTGTTGGAGGTACTCAAAGAAATTTTGATTGAACAGTTTGGTGCTCGTCCCAGAGTGACAGCAGTAGAACAAGTAGCTTAACTCACAAGACTAGAGAAGGAGGAACAGTATGAAAAACACAACCAGAAGACAATTTATCCTAGGTGCTAGCAGTACCGCCGTCACTGTCCTAGCTGGTAAAGGAGGGGAAGCCCTCAGCCAAAGCTCGCTGTTTGTCGCCTCAGCCGATACCCCCGAAGTCACCAAGGCTAAGCTGGGGTTCATTGCTCTCACTGATGCCGCTCCCCTCATCATTGCCAAGGCTAAGGGTTATTTTGCTAAATACGGCATGCCCGACGTGGAGGTAGTCAAGCAGGCATCTTGGGGAGTCACCAGAGACAACCTGGTGCTGGGTTCAGAAGGAGGAGGTATCGATGGGGCTCATATTCTCACACCCATGCCTTACCTAATTAGTGCTGGCATCGTCACGGGGGGCAAGAAAGTACCTCTCTACATCTTGGCAAGATTGAACCTCAACGGGCAGGGAATCAGTTTATCCAACGAGTACAAGGGGTTGAAGGTAGGTTTGAACGCAAGACCCCTCAAGGAGGTATTTGCCAAGAAGCGGGCGCAGGGGAAAGAAGTCAAGGTGGCTATGACTTTCCCAGGCGGTACCCACGATATGTGGGTGCGTTATTGGTTGGCAGCAGCAGACATTGATCCCACTAAGGAAGTTTCTACGATCGTTGTGCCTCCGCCCCAGATGGTTGCCAATGTGAAGACGGGCACGATGGATGCTTTCTGTGTGGGTGAGCCTTGGCCGCTGCAGACAGTAAACCAGAAGGTAGGGTTCAACGTGGCTACTACAGGGGAAATCTGGAAAGACCATCCGGAAAAGAGCTTTACCATGCGGGCTGATTGGGTGGACAAATATCCCAAGGCAACCAAAGCAATCTTGATGGCGATCCTTGATGCCCAAAGGTGGTGTGATAAGGATGAGAACAAACCAGAGATGTGCCGCATTCTCTCGGATAGAAACTGGTTGAAGGCACCCTATGAAGATATTATCGATCGCTCCCTGGGCAAGTTCGATTTTGGCAATGGTAGGGTCTTTGAGGATAAAAACCTCATGCAGAAGTACTGGCGAGATTTCGCTTCCTATCCCTTCCCCACCCATGAACTGTGGTTTTTGACAGAAAACATTCGCTGGGGCTACTTCAAAGCGGACACTGACACCAAAGCTTTGATAAAGGCAGTTAACAGGGAAGACCTGTGGCGGGAAGCAGCTAAGGCTCTCAACATTCCCAAGGGACAGATTCCGGCTTCCACTTCCCGTGGCAAGGAGAGATTCTTTGATGGCGTGGTGTTTGATCCTGAGAAACCAGAAGAATATTTAGCGAAGTTGAAAATCAAGCAATTGAAGGCATAACTATGACAAGAGCATTGACGACTAGGAGAGGGAACCCTTGGCTGAGCAAGTTGCAGCAACTGGCAGCAGTGCAGGTGTTACGGAAGTTATTCCTGGGTTTGGTGGGGGTAGCTCTCTTTCTCCTGATTTGGCAAATGTTGACAAACGCGGGCATCATTAAGTTGCCTGCTCCCACTACCGTGTTTGAGGAGACAAAGCAACTGATTTTTAATCCCTTCTATCGCGGCACTGGTAATGATGCAGGTATTGGCTGGCAAATTTTGTTCAGCTTGAAGCGGGTAGCTATGGGCTTTTCCCTGGCGGCGATCGTGGGCGTGGCAGTGGGTATGGTAGTTGGGGCTAGCCCCCTCCTCTACGATGCGTTTGATCCGATTCTGCAGGTTTTGCGTCCCGTCCCCCCCCTCGCCTGGCTGCCGATTTCCCTGGCTGCTTTCAAAGATAATGAACCTGCTGCTATTTTTGTCATCTTTATCACGGCGATTTGGCCCATCATCATCAACACGATCGTGGGTGTGCAGCAGGTGCCCCAGGATTACCGCAATGTGGCAAGGGTGCTGCGTTTGTCAAAGGTGGACTATTTCCTGCATATCCTTGTCCCAGCAACAATTCCCTACGTGTTTACGGGTTTGCGGATTGGTATTGGCTTGTCCTGGCTAGCGATCGTGGCGGCAGAGATGTTGATTGGGGGTGTGGGCATTGGCTTCTTTATCTGGGATGCCTGGAATAGTTCTCTAATTAGTGAAATTGTGATTGCGGTGGTGTACGTGGGGTTGGTGGGCTTGTGCCTCGATCGGATGGTCGCTTGGGTAGCCAGATTGCTCACTAAGGGTGCTGACAACTAGGGGGTAGCTATGACAAAACCGTTGATTGAGATTGACCACGTGGATATGGTGTTCCCTCTACCGGATGGGAGGACCTACACCGCCCTCAAGGATATTCATCTGGAAGTGCGAGAAGGGGAATTCGTTTCTCTGTTGGGGCACTCTGGCTGTGGTAAATCGACGCTGTTGAATATTGTGGCAGGGTTTCTGCGCCCTTCTGTGGGGGGGGTAGTCATGGCAGGTCGCCAGGTGATGGAGCCAGGTCCCGATCGGATGGTGGTTTTCCAAAACTACTCCCTCTTGCCGTGGAAGACGGTCTATGGCAATGTGGCGTTGGCTGTAAGGGCGGTTTTTCCCCGTATTTCTGCCACAGAGCGCCGGCAACGTATCCAGAAAGCTTTAGAAAGCGTGCATTTGTGGGAAGCTCGCCACAAGTACCCTATCCAGTTATCAGGGGGGATGAAGCAGCGGGTAGCGATCGCGCGGGCTTTGGCAATCACACCGAGAGTTCTGTTGTTAGATGAACCCTTCGGGGCATTAGATGCTCTGACTAGGGGGAGTTTGCAAGAAGAGTTGATGGCGGTTTGTCAGCAGAGCGAGATGACTTGCCTGATGGTCACCCATGATGTGGATGAGGCATTGTTGTTGTCCGATCGGGTGGTCATGCTCACCAATGGACCGGCAGCACGGGTGGGGCAGATTTTGCGAGTGCCTTTCCCCCGTCCCCGCAATCGTCATGATGTGGTCAATCACCCCAGCTACTACACCTTACGACAACAGATTGTTGATTTTCTCCACCAACAAAAACGGCGGTCTGCCCCTGTGGTCTTGACTCCTGCTGTTGAAACTGAGAAGGTCACGATCGGCTATCTTCCTTTGACAGATTGTGCTCCTCTGTTGGTAGCCAAGGAGTTGGGGTTGTTTGCCAAATATGGCTTGGCAGAAGTGGAATTGTCTAGGGAGAATAGCTGGGCGGAGATCATCGAGGGAGTCACATCAGGCAGATTGCAGGCAGCACAGATGTTAGCACCCTTACCGATCGCCTTGGCGGTTGGTTTACAAGCGGGTCAGCCCCAGCCCTCCATAACTGTTCCCCTGGTACTCAGTCGCAACGGCATTGGCATCACTTTTGGTAACAAACTGATAGACCAGGGTGTAACGAACTTCCTCAGTTTAGCTGAATACATTGAGCGCAGGAAGGAGCACCGTCTTGTCTTTGGTGTAGTCCACACAGCATCTATGCACAATCTGTTGTTGCGCTACGAACTAGCTAGGGCAGGCATTGACCCCGATCGGGATGTGGAACTAGTGGTAGCTCCTCCCTCCCAAATGGTTTATCACTTACAGGCAGGGCATATTGATGGTTTTTGTGTCGGTCAACCTTGGAACAGCTATGCCGTGCATGAAGGTATGGGCACGATCGTGAGTACTAGTTTAGACATCTGGGATGGTCATCCAGAGAAGGTATTGGCAGTGAATACTGGTTGGGCTGTCAGTCAACCTGAACAACAAATTGCCTTGGTAAAGGCTTTGCTCGCTGCTTGTGAATACTGTGATGATGTTAGAAAACGGGAGACAGTCTTAACTCTATTGACAGCCTACCTTGATGTCGCTCCTGAGGTGCTTGCCCAGGGCTTTACTCAACCTCTGAAAATGCCCCTTGCACCTAGCCGAATGACGGAAAAAATTTACCATCGGTTGCATCAATTCTACGTTGATCAATCCTACTGTCCTGCTCCCAGCGAAGGGGTATGGCTGCTGACGCAACTGGCACGCTGGGAAGTTACACCCCTACCCCAAAATTGGTGGGAAGTTGTGCATCGGACCTATCAAGTTGATGTATTTGCTGAAGCAGCGAGGGAGTTGGGAATACCGGATACCGTACCCGATCGGCGTAGTTTTAGCCTTAGTGATGGCATTGAGTTCAATGCTGACGAACCCCTCAGTTATCTGGAGCAGTTTCCCATTCGACGGGCGATCGATTATCGGGCTGTTAGTCTTGTCTAATTTTTGTTGTGTCTAAAGGAGAAATAATTATGCGAACCCTCACTATTCCTACCGCCACCACCACTCATATCCGTATAGAAAATGTCACCAAAGTCTATGGTAAAAACGTAGTTCTTGCTGAGATTAACCTAGAAGTCAAAACAGGGGAATTTCTCTGTATTGTTGGTCACTCTGGTTGTGGCAAAACAACACTGCTGAACATGGTAGCTGGGTTTACCCAACCCACTAGTGGGGTAGTTTATATCAACGATCGTCCCATCACTGCTCCAGGTCCCGATCGGATGGTGGTCTTCCAAAACTATTCCCTCTTGCCTTGGCTGACTGCCTATCAGAACATCGACCTTGCCGTCAAAGCAGTATTTCCTGACCTCACCAAAAACAAAAGACGGAGCATTGTCTATGAACACCTAGAGCTAGTGGGACTACAGGAAGCAGCCCAGAAATATCCGGCCCAACTGTCAGGGGGTATGAAACAAAGAGTAGCGATCGCTCGTGCTCTGGCTATTCGCCCCGAAGTCCTCATTCTCGATGAACCCTTTGGTGCCCTAGATGCCATTACCAAAGAAGAACTGCAGGATGAACTACTGAAAATCTGGCGTAACCAACAAATTACAGTCATGATGATCACCCATGATATAGATGAGGCTTTGTATTTGAGCGATCGGATTGTGCTAATGACTAACGGACCTGCTGCCCAAATTGGCGAAATTCTGACTGTTCCCTTCGGTCGTCCACGGAATCGTGCCCGTTTACAGGAGAATCCTCAGTACTACAGTCTGCGTAACTACATTTTAGAATTTCTCTATGAGCGCTTTGCCCACCATGAATGACCTGACTGGGTGAAAACTGACACTCTGTTTTATCGCCTGCTGCAGACCTTTCCACAGCTGCTGTTTCAAATGCTCGATCGGGACTACATCCCAGGCTACAGATTCACATCTGTAGAAGTCAAGGAAAAGGCATTTCGCTTTGATGGCATCTTCACCCCGCCCACTGATGATTTGCCTCTGTATTTTGTGGAGGTGCAGTTTCAATACAATCCCAACTTTTATCGTCAACTTTTGAGTGAAATTTTTCTCTTCCTTAACCAACAGAACACTAGTCAGGATTGGGTAGCAGTACCTATTTTCCCCACCCGTGCTGTAGATGTGAAACAGTTATCTGCTGTTGAGGAGGAGATGGTTAGTAGTGGCAGGATAAGGCGCATTTATCTGGATGAGTTGTGGCAAAGGTCAACACCAGAGTGGCAGTTGTTGGAATTAATTACTTGTCCAGAGAGTAGGGCGCAAGAGGTGGTACGAGACCTGCAGGCAAAGACCAGGGATGAAGTTATACTAGATTTTGTGAGCACGATACTGTTGTACAAATTTCCGAGATTGAGTCGCAAGGAGATAGAGCAGATGTTCAGTTTGGATGACCTCAGAAAAACAAGGGTAGTGCAAGAGGTGGAGCAGGAAAGCCTGCAGAGAGGAAGGGAGCAAGGATTGAGAGAAGGATTACAGCAAGGTCAACAGGTGGGTGAACTACAGCTACTACAGAAACAGATTAGTAAAAAGTTTGGGGTATTACCACCAGACCGATCGTTGCAACTACAGGGCTTAGACATTCCTCAGTTAGAGTTACTGGGTGAAGCACTCCTAGATTTGGCTACCATTGACGAGTTCTACAGCTATCTCGACCAACTCACCTCTTCTCCTTGAAGACCGACACTTCATTCTGTAGCCGTTATTTCCCATGCTCGATCGGGACTACATCGCAGGCTACAGTTTTACCTCGGTCGTTACATGATTTGGATGACCTGTAAACCCTACTGTATACAGAGAGCAGAAAGCTGGCCAGACCTGCACGGGCAGATGTAGAATTAGGGCAGCAGCACATGACTAAGGGTAATGTTACTCGATCGTCCCCATCCTAGCAATCCCCCCCCATCTTTGCGAGAACTGTTGATTTTATTTTTGGGTTTTATTACAGTTATTGCTCTGGTTGTTTGGGGTTTGTTCAGTCTGCTTACAGCTTTGTTAGTCTGGTTAATCCCCCCACAGCTGGAGGCTCAGATTGGTGCAGCAGTGATTAAGGAGTTTGAGAGACAAGCCCAACCAGGGTTGATCCAAGATAAACTCAATGAGCTACAAGACCGACTGGAAGCTAAACAAGCTAGCCAAGAAAGACGAGACCTCAAGGTAATTTATATTCCTGAGGAAACTGTAAATGCTTTTGCTGTGCCTGGAGACCGCATTATTATCTTTCGAGGTCTGTTGGATTATGTCAAATCTGAGAATGAGTTGATGATGGTATTGGGGCATGAAATTGGGCACTTTCGTAATCGCGACCATCTGCGGGGCATTGCCCAAAGCTTGACTTGGCAGATTGTGTTTGCTGTCTTTTTCGGTGATAACAGTATCTTACAATCGATCGGTTCTGTTACTTCTGCGATTACGCAGTCGTCTTTTTCCCAGAGGCAGGAATTGGCAGCCGATCGGGTGGGTTTGGATTTGTTAGTAAAAGTCTATGGTCATGCTGGTGGGGCTGTTGACTTCTTCGCCCGTTTAGCAAAGGCAGGAAAATCCCCTGCTGTTTTGACTTTTCTCTCTACCCATCCCCATCCCCAAGCGAGGGTAAAGCAATTAGAACAAATTATCCGCCGTCAGCGTTACTCTACTCAACCAGTGCTGCCCTTGCCACCCCAGTTACAAATGTCTGCCACCAACGACAGGAAATAACTCATTTTTTATGGGCAATCTCCATAGTGAGATAGGCAGAGGGAGCGACAGTGACACCTCTTCTAGTGGGCTTGATTGGTCTTCCTAGGGGGTCAGGCACAATCCTGTAGGCGAATTCCCTTAGCAAAGTCAGTAAGACAATCTTCATTTCCCACAGAGCAAAAGCTGCACCAATACATCTTCTACCCCCACCACCGAAAGGAAAATATTCATAGGCTGTATATTGTCGTTCTAAGAACCGATCGGGTCGGAATTCTGTGGGTTCTGGATAGATGTCCGCTCTTCTTTGTACCAGATAAATACAGGGAAATAACAGAGTGCCTGCAGGGATGGTGTAATCTCCTAGGCCTATCTCCTGGTGGGGAATACGGGGTTCTGTGAGAATGGCTATGGGATAAAGACGCAAGGTTTCCTGACAGACAGCGTGGAGATATGTCAACTGCCCAATCGTTGCTAGGTTACCATTCCATTCTTTTATCTCTTGCAGTAGTTTGGCTTTGACAGAGGGATGTAGATCAATCAAATACAAACACCAAGCTAGGGCCGAGGCTGTAGTTTCGTGTCCTGCCAGTAGGAGCGTTAACAGCTGATCCCGCAATTCTTGATCAGACATGCCTTTGCCTTCTTGGTCCTTGGCACTAATTAATAGACTTAAAATGTCGCTGCCCAGCTCTTGTTGCCGTCTTTTTTCGTTAATTTCGGCAAAGAGAAGTTGATCAATCTGACTGCGTTTTTGGAGAAATTCACCCCAATTTGTCCAGGGTTGCTGTAGCCAGGCAACGAAGATGGGAGTAGCTTTTAGGGGAGAGGATACAGTTTCAATCATTTCTGTTATCAGGCTTTCCACCTGGGCGTAGCGATCCCCTACCCTTAAGCCAAAGACAACTCGCAAAATAGTCGCCAGGGAAATTCTCTGCATCAGCCGTCGGACATTGACCTGGGCACCCCTGTAGGCAAGAAAGAGGGTGTGGGCAATTCCTTGGATGACATTGCCGTAGCTAAGGAGCCGATCGCCATGGAAGGGGGGCAGCAATAACTTCCGTTGCCGCTGGTGCTGTTCCCCGTCTAGTAACAGGAGGGAATAACTGCCCAAAAGCGGACGCATGATAGTACTGCCCACGCCAGAATCAAAGTACCTGGGGTCAGCACCCAGTAACTTTTGCACATAGTCAGGATGGTTGACGAGCACAAAGGGCTGAAAATATTGCCAGCGCACACTGAATAAATCCCCATAGCGGCGGAAATTGGTTTCTAAGTAACCGATCGGGTCAGTAATCCAGTGCCACAGTTGCCACAGGGGTGGTGTAGGAGAACTGGGGGGCAAAGTCATAGGCAGTGATTCTTACTATTCAAATGATATAGTCTTTTCAATGACAAAAATGGGAGGGCGTTCATCTTCTAGGCTAGGATTGTAAAAAATAAGGGATGTTGTCGATGGCGAACTTTTGGGAAGGAATTTTGTACTTTAGCCCCCTAGAGGAGGAGTTTAATACTTACGGTGCTAAACCAGCAATCAAAGACAAGGCAATCCACAGCATTGATACCACCAGCGCCTACCAGACTATGTTAGGGGCAGATGCCCTACGGTACTTGACTTTGCAAATGACTGCCACCAAGGCATCGGGACACCCAGGGGGCTTTGCCAGTATCGCTGACACAATAGCAGCGCTAGTAATGCTGGGGTACAAAAATATTATGACGGAAGTGGGTCATCACGCCCCTGGCTTTTACAGTCATGTCTTCCTCGATCGGTCTCTGGAGGCTATGGGGATTTATACTGTCCAGGAACTCTGTCAACGCTTCCGCGAAACCCACGGCTTATTGGGGCACCTGTCAGGGCAAATTCCTGGCTTACTCAATCCCGCTGGTCCCCTGGGGCAGGGACAACATTTTGCGATGGCGGCGGCGAAACTATACCCTGGGGTGTTATTTCCTGTGACGATTGGGGATGGGGGGTTAGGCGAACCCTATGTGATTAGCAGTATGCAGCATTTTCACACCGCTTACCCCAAGGTGACGAATTTTCTGCCTATTTTGGTGTGGAACGGGTTTTCCCAGGAACACCACAGCATGAACTCCACTAAATCCAACGGCGAGATGGTCACCTACTGGCGGGGGAACGGCTTCCAGGAAGTGATTTTAGTGGATGCCAAGGATTTTGATGATGCCCAACAGGCAGGGGACTATGTGGATAGTACTTTGTTTTCCCGCAAGAATCGCCTGGCTTTTACCCAAGCGGTTTTAGAAGCTACCGATCGAGCAGCTAAGTCAGCCCTCAGTGGCACTCTCACTGTCCTGATTGTCAAGCAGTTGAAGGGGGCGGGAGTCCACGACAGAGGTGCCAAATCCCACAATCTCTACGGTCATCATACCCTCGACAACCCCCAAATTGTCTCTGCTCTGAAACAGCGTGCTCTCTCCCCAGCGGCATGGCAATTAGTGCGCACTAACTGGGAACGATCGGCGGGGGGGCCGGCTGCCCAAGTGGTGGTCACAGAACGGGAATTCCCCTTAGCCAAACTGACAGAACTACCCCTAAAAGAGTTTGCTGTGGGGGATAAACAGGTAGCCACAACAGCCATGGGAGTGCTAGCAGCGGCAGTGGGACAACAGGATAGTCATTTTGTGGTCACTAATGCCGATGGTAATGCTGCCTCTGGGATCAACAATATCAATCAAGCCCTGAAAATCATTCACCCCACAGCCGATGAAACTTACCACCAACAACCCCAGGGACAAGTTTACGAACCTTTGAGTGAAGATGCCTGTGCAGGTTTAGCAGCGGCACAAGCCCTGTTGGGAGCGCGTTCCCTCTGGTGTTCCTATGAATCCTTCGCTATTAATGGTCTGCCTATTTGGCAAACCGTCACCCAGGCAATGGCGGAATTGCGTCGCCCCACTCCCGCTACCATCTGTCTATTTACAGCAGGAGCTTTGGAACAGGGACGCAACGGCTGGACCCACCAACGCCCAGAGATTGAAAACTATTTTGCTGCCATGATGCGCAATGGCAATATCTTTCCCCTGTTTCCCATCGATGCTAACAGTATCCAGGTCTGTTACAGGTGGGCATTAGAGCAGGTTAATAAGGGCATCACCATCACCGCTAGCAAAACCCCTTTGCCTGTCCACAGTACCTTTGCCCAGACAGAACAAGCTCTCCAAGACGGAGCAGTGATACTCAAACAATATGAGGGGCAGAAAACGATCGTGTTAGCTGTCCTCGGCGACATGGTGTTATTACCCGTAATGCAAGCAGTGACGACCCTAGTGGAGCAGGGCATGGGGGTCAAGGTGGTGAGCATTGTCAGTCCCCGTCGTCTGTACCGTCCTGAGGATGTAGCTACGGAAAACTGTGCCCAGGCGGATACCCACTTCATCAGTGACGCAGATTTTGCGCGCCTGTTTGGTGGCGATGTACTGATAGGAATTACGGGGGGCAGTAGTGCTATGCTCGAACCCTTAATCCTGAGGAACAAACTGCCCTTTGCTGTTCTGTCCTGGAAGCGGGGGGAAACCTGTGCTACCCCTGAACAAGTGATGGAGTTGAACGGACTGACTGCCGATCGGATTGTGGGGCAAGCCCTAAAAATTCTTGGCTAACTTCTGTTAAGTTTGCTATACTGATATTCGCAAGTTGGGGTGTCGCCAAGTGGTAAGGCAGCTGGTTTTGGTCCAGCCATTCCGAGGTTCGAATCCTTGCACCCCAGTTTTTAGGAAAGGGAGAGGGGTAGGGTTGTTTTTGCATCCTGCGGGGGGCTGTGGTGAGACAAAGCTATGGATGACCTGACGGGAATTTCTCTTGGTCAAGATAAGCGTTATTACCTACAGTCCCTCCTATTCCAATCGGGCTTATCGTTTGTGTACGAAGCGATCGATCGGTTAGATGAATCCCCAAAATTAGTGGAAGTCTGGGATGTAGACCTAGCCAGAGGGCAGGCGGATTTCCTGGAGCGGTTACAGGAAGTGATGCAAATACAGGATAATCGTCTGTTATCTGTAGTGGATGGAGGCATCCTAGTTATTCCAGTGGGGTCTGAGATATTGCGAGAAGTGCCTTATGTTGTCACTGACACCTTACCGCCTAGTATTCCTCTGACACCTCAGTTACCTCTGGCAATTGCCTTGCGCTTGGCGATCAAACTGGTGACAACTGTTCACTATCTCCACAGTGGTGCCTACCTCCGCTCCCGTAGTGGGCAGATCATTGGGCAGCTTAAGTTATCCCATGGGCACCTGTCTGACCAGAGTGTCTGGCTCGACCCCGATTGTAACAAACTAATCCTGCGGGATTGGTATCGCTTCTGGCTCTTGGAAGGCAAGTTCTACCCTGCCCAGGATGTCCAGGATTTGCTTTTACTCCTCAAAAGTTTCCTGCCCACCTCCCACCGCCTATTCCAACCTATCTGGGCAAAAAATTACACCACCGCTAAAGAAATTGCAGCGGATTTGCGGCAATGTCAGCTCAAACTGCAACCTAGGCGGTTTAAGTGGTATTCCCTCGTGATGTTGCCTGTGGTAGCTATAGCGATCGGTTTTTTGCTTTTTGACCTAGCTCGCCGAGGGCTTGTCGAACGCCGTCCTCAACCTGTTGCCACTGGGGTTATTACAACTGTTGACATACCTCCTCCTGTTACAGTTTCTCCCCCTCCCCGCCCTGTTTATAAGTACGTGCCCCAGCCTCCTAGAGAACCCCAGGTCTATCGTATTGATTTCCCCACTACCCCACCCCCTGAACCCCCTCCCTCTACCAGACCAGCAGTGACACTGCCCCCTGAGCCTACAATTCCTCGCTCTACCAGACCTGTAGTCCCCCCGCCACCGCCGCCACTCCTACCCCCTACTCCCCTGCCTGCCCCTGTGACAAACCCCAGGGTAGAAATCAAGCCTCCCCCTGTTCCCTTTGTCCCCCCCGCTGCCGATAGTGAACCCGTCAAGGAGATTGCTACCACGATCGATGCTAACTTTGTTAACAACCACGCCCAGTTATTGCAACAGGTGGGAGAACGCGCTCTGGTGACTATTGCTGGGGAATTTACCAACCCCAACCGCCAGGAAGTAAGTATGCTAGTCCTAGCCACGAGGAGGGGACGCACGGCACCGATTTTTGCCGCCCGGGTCACGCGGGAGCAATGGCAGGCTGACCCCATGGGTGCTAGTTGGGCTAACTACATGTCCCGATCGAGTACTTTGTTGGGTTTCAGTTCTAACACAGGTGCTGCTAGTAGTGTTGTTCCCCCTCCCCGCCGTGCTCTCACTCCCTCTATTCAACCCCTGCCCAATGCTCCTACCCAAGAGGAAATTGAACAGGCAATTCAAGACCGCAAATAACCTATGGAGAAGTATTATCAACTGCGGGAATTTCTAGGGCAGTACGATCGAGTCCTAATTGCCTATTCGGGGGGAGTGGACAGCACCCTAGTTGCCCAAGTTGCCTACGGGGTGTTAGGAGAGCGGGCAGTTGCTGTTACTGCTAATTCTCCTTCTCTGTTTCCCGCAGAACTGGAGGCAGCTAAACAGCAGGCCCAAGCAATTGGCATTCCTCACCTCATTATTGAAACCAGGGAAATAGAAGACCCCCGCTATAGTAGCAATCCCCCCGATCGATGCTATTTTTGCAAAAGTGCACTCTACGACAAGCTCCTGCCTTTGGCAGCCCAGTTGAACTGTGAGGTGATTTGTGATGGTGTGAACGCCGATGACCTGCGGGACTATCGTCCAGGCATAAGAGCGGCAAAGGAACGGTCGGTAGTCTCGCCCCTCGCCCACCTGGGGATTAGCAAACTAGAAGTTAGAGCAATATCCCGCTGGTTAGGGTTACCCTGGTGGGACAAGCCCGCCCAACCCTGCCTGAGCTCCCGCTTTCCCTACGGTGAGGCAATTACTCCGCAAAAACTAGAACGGGTGGGCAAAGCAGAGTATATCCTGCGTCAGTTTCTCCCCGAAGCAAGGGAATTGCGCGTGCGCTCCATCGGAGACAGTGCCCGCATTGAAATTAGTAAAGATTTGTTTCCCCTACTGCTTGCCCGCGATGTGACTGCCTTGACCGCAGCATTGCGCCAATTGGGGTTTACCAACATCAGCCTTGACCTAGAGGGGTTCCGCAGTGGTAAACTCAATGATGTCCTCGTTCGGCGAGCCCAGGAGCCGCCCCCAAAAGTGACCATGGAATTAAGCGTTCCCTCCATTGTCTGTGAGGGCTGTGTAGATACAATCACCAAAGCCATCAAGAATCTTGACCCCCAAGCTGAGGTTACTGCTGACCTTGAGCGCAAGACCATCGCCGTCCAGACCACCGCGTCCCTCGACGACCTCCGCACCGCCATCACCAATACTGGGCACACAGTCCAATAGAAAATGGCAGCTGGGCTTAGCAGAACTGTTTTGGGCAGGTGTGGGTTTATGCTTGATGGTGGTGTTGACCCAGATGCAGGGAGCAATTTATCTACCTGTGTGGGAGCAGGGGCTGAAGCTAAAGTTATTTACTCTCAATGCCCGCTTACAACTGGGGGGGGTGTTTCTCACAGCGTATTTGGGAGGGGAGACAGCTGCTTTTTTATCCCAGGTGCTATATCTGGGACTGGGGTTGCTGGGCTGGAATCAGCTTAGTATTTTCGGCAATGGTGGTGGTCCAGATTATTGGCAAGAACCTACCTTTGGCTACCTCGTGGGTTTCGTTCCTGCTGCCTACCTGGCTGGTATTGTAGCTTTTAGCCGCCCTAAAAGTTTGGCAAATTTCCTGTGGAGTGGCATCCTAGGATTGCTAGTGATTCACCTAATGGGCATGGGCTACCTCCTGTTGCGCTTTGCTAGCCAGCTGTCTGAGTATTGTCTGAAATACACGCTTGTTCCCCTCCCGTCTCAGCTGGCAATTGTGTGCACTTGTACTGTGATTGCCTACCTGATGCGCTTGCTGTTATTGTATTAACTCTAGGAGAGAAAGATGTGGTAGCTACCCAGGTCATCGGTATTGCAGTGACAGCGCAGGGGAGGGAGATTCTAGACCAGATTCCTTGGCTTACCCTCCACGACCCCATTGATGACCTGAGAAAGGAGTTGGCTAAATTCTGGCAGAGTCAGTCCACGATTGTGTTTTGCTTGCCCCTGGACAAGGTGGTGAAATTGATTGCTCCCTACCTGGGTGCGGAACCCCACCCCAATGTCATTGTCATAGATACGCCTGCCCGCTATGTAATTAGTCTGTTGGGAACTAGTTATCTGGTGGAGGAAATTGCCAACTTGGTGCACGGGCAACCGATCGGGGCGGTTGTGACGACGAGGGGGATTATCCCTGCCGATCGGTGGGGGATACCGTGGGGTTGGCGCTTGGGTAAAGGGGATTGGCAAGGCATCAACCAAAAACTAGAGGATGGGAGCAGGTTGGGTGTAGTGCAAGAGGTGGGGTCAGAGTTGTGGAAACGAGCACTCCCCCCCCATCACTCCCTGATTTTTTATCCTGAGCCCAACGAGCACGCCGATATATTTATCAGTCACCGCTACCGTAATTTGCAACCCCATCAAGCCCAGTGGCATCCGCGGGTGTTATGGTTGGGTTTGGTCTGTGCCCCTGATACGCCAGCGGGATTACTAATCCAGGCGCTGCAGACGGCTTGCCAAATCCACTATCTGGCTGATCTCGCCATTGCCGGCGTAGTAGTGGCGGAAGCAAACGATCGCATAGCGGATATTGCCCAGCAGCGGGGCTGGGTCTACCAGATAGGCACTACCCCCGATGCAGAAGCCCTTGCCCGCCAAGGCGCAGGTCAGGGGGGATTGTTGATTGCCCCTAGCCAGTCCTTTCAGCATGCTCACCACCAAGGCAGTGTCACAATCGCTATTGCTTTAGCGTCCCAGGAGTATATCCCTGGCGAGGGATACCTAGGGATCATTCCCAATCAGCTGCAAGCCTTGACGTTACAAGAGCGGGAATGTTTGCTCACGGCGACAGTTATTATGGCAGAGTCTCTCCCTGACCAGTTTCGCTACGGTAAAATTGTGGAGACCCAGATTAACTACCCCCTAGCGGTCAGTCTGGCGCAAAGGGGCTTGCGGGTGACGGTGGTAAACGATCGCGCTGATCTAGTATTTGCCCACCTACTAGACCGAGGGTGGCAGGGGCGCTATCCCCGCGTAGAGGTTATTCCCGGTGTCAGTCATATCCAAACGATCGGAGCTAAATTGGGTATCGTCCTGCAGGAAAATTTCTGTGTGATTAACTTGCACGGCGGGCAGGCAGGGGAGGGGGTTCTGCAACGGCGGGTAGAAGCAGCAGCTATTAGTGATTTACTGATTGTCGTGCTGGAACCTTGTACACCCTATCGTCTCACTCCTCTGATTCTGAGTTTGGAGATTTTGCGCCATTACCGCTCCCTGACTACGCCAGTTGCCCTGGTTAAGGGCGAAAAAGTGACGATTACTCAGTTGCAAGATGTCGATCTGCGCCTAATCGATCGGGATACTACTCTCCTGATTGGCAATGATTTTACTCAATTTTTCCCGACCAACTGAGGCGTGGCGGAACTCCCTTCTCTATTTCTGAGTCAAAAATTCTAGCTGCCCAACTGAGGGACGTTATGGCAAGTTGGTTATGGCGTATTTTTCTGGCATCATTTTGGCTGCTGTCGACCCCTGCCCTGGCTGAGCGCTGTCAGTTGTTACCAGTAATTGGCGGCCAGGGGACAAAACAAATAAAAGAGGTAAGCCCGCCCAGTCTCCCTTACATTCCCTTTCTCCCCCTTGCCATTAGAAACAATTGGAATACAGATTTTGCTGTGCCAGGGGGCAAACAGTTTCGCTCCTTTACTGCCACAATAATCCCCGATCGGGATGTCACCTATGGGATTGAGTTTTACCTTAAGTACAGTGATGAAACTGCCGACAAGTTCTTTCACAAAACGGTGGAGTTAGCTGCTAACAAACCATTCACAATCACGGCTACCCCTCGCCTTAAAGATATGCCTTTTCAGGTAAATGTGTTAGTAGGGGGCATGGAAAGAGCGATTGGGAGTAAATACAGCCTCAGTGTAGCGGCTTGTTGGTAAAGTTGGCGGGGTCTTGGTCACGGCGGTGACGGGTGGGGAGGGGATCAGGTTGCCGATCGCTCAGTAGTTGGGCGGTTTGTTCTAGGGCTTGCCGTAGGTATTTGGCACTGTAGATAGACATATCGCGGGGGACGTTAATGCGGTCCCGTAAATAGCGCAGCCCGACTTCTGTCCCAGGGGGGGGCACGCAGTCCAAACTATGGTTCAGGAGGTTAGTGAGAGCGCACCGCAGAGCATAGTCAAAATCTTCTGGGGGAGCAGGATTGACTTTGATGATGTTGTGATGATGTTTCCACACGCGATAGACAGCTTCTCCTTTAGCGGTGGGGGGAATAGGGTATTGGGCATCAGGGAGTTGAAACCAATCCCCCCGATCGACTAATTGCTGGTTGACTTTAGTTTGGGGATAGTTGTTACTGTAACAGCCGCCTAGTTGGGGCGGGAGGTCGTGGACGTGGGTGTGGAAATCACTCTGCGTACCTAGGTAGGTCGATCGAGTTTCGAGGGCAGCAAACCACCGACTGAGGTGGGGGTAAACAGTACGGAGGGCAAAACCCTTGTAGTAGAACAGACTAGCGTGCATCCGCTCCAGGAAGGGCAGGAAAACAATGTCGACAACGCTAAAGTCATCTAGGAAATAGGGACTGGGGGTATGTCTAAGGGCTTGTTCCACCTGTTCCAGCACCTGTACAAACAATTGTTGATGATATTCATCTTGCTGGGGATAGCACAGCCATTGACACCAAGCACGGAATAACGATCGTTCTAATCGGCGTAGAGTCACCACTTCAGGGTCAGTCAGGCTGCGGTGGAGCACACCAAATTGCCGTTCCAGAGCCAGCAAAATGTCATCACTTTCGGTGATCAGCACACCGTCCAACTCCAAGGCAGGGAGCATGCCACTGGGCACTTTAGCTTTGTACCAAGTTTCCTTCTGTCCGTAACAGAACATAGTCACCTTGCGCACACGGTAGGGAATGCGCTTCTCCTCTAGCCACAGCCACACCTTTTGACAGTAGGGACACCAGGCGTGATTGTCCCGATAGAGGGTAACCCGTACCGCCCCCTCCGGTTGACCGAACAGACGCAGGGTAGCTTGGGAGTTAGTATTGCCGTTGACCCGATCGGGTTCCTGGTAGCCACAGCGATCGTGTAATTCTTGCCAGGTCAGGGGTTTCATAGGAGAGAAGCAATCAGGGCTTTTTGCACATGCATACGGTTTTCCGCCTGGTCCCAGACGCGGGAGTGGGAGCCTTCCAGGACAGTAGCAGTAATTTCTTCACCGCGGTGGGCGGGGAGACAGTGCAAAACTATGCAATCGGCGGTTGCCAATTCCAGGAGTGATTCATTGAGTTGGTAGGGCATAAAAATCGGCATCCGATCGTTCTGCTCCTGCTCCTTCCCCATACTAGCCCAAACATCGGTGTAGAGGACGTGGGCACCCTTTGCTGCAGCTCGGGGATCAGTGGTGATCGTAATTTCCGTACCCTCGGCATAGCTCTGGGCAAGTTCCACAATTTCAGGCAGGGGGCTAAACTGGGGGGGACAAGCCAAACGGATGTTAATGCCTACGATCGCACAAGCCAGCAGCAAAGAATGGGCGACATTATTGCCATCACCCAGGTAGGCAACATTTACATCCTGCATAGTAGGGAAATTTTCCTGAATGGTCAGCAAGTCCGCCAGGATTTGACAGGGGTGTTCCCGATCGGTCAGGGCGTTGATAACAGGAATACGGCAGTAATGGGCAAAAGTGGCTACCTCTTCCTGGGCAAAGGTGCGAATAGCCAAAATATCAACATAGCGGTCTAGGACTCTCGCCGTATCAGCGATCGGTTCACCCCGACTGACTTGGGTGACATTGGGATCGAGGTCAATCACCTGCCCCCCCAAGTGGTACATCGCCACTGTAAAACTAACCCTTGTGCGCGTGGAAGCTTTGCGGAACAGTAAACCCAGAGTCTTCCCTTGACAACTGCCAGTCTTACCGCCTGTGACTTTGTAGGACTGGGCGCGCTGTAGTAGTCCCAGAATTTCATCCCGACTCAGGTCAGCAATACTCAGTAAGTCTCTGCCTTTCAGTTGCTCCATAGTCATCTTCCTGCCAAAATTCTAAAATACCCGATCAATCCCTGTTTGTGATGTATTCTGTGCCGCCACGCCTTGGCATTCTTGCTTCTGGTAAGGGAAGCAATTTTGTGGCTATTGCTGATGCCATTGCCCAGGGTCAACTTGAGGCAGAAATCGCTGTTCTCATCTACAACAATCCCGATGCCCCAGTCAAGGAAAGATGTCAAGAACGAGGCGTTCCCTCTATATTGCTCAATCATCGCCAATTTGCCACGCGAGAAGCCCTAGACGAACGTATTGCCCAGACTTTAGCCGCATATCAAGTCGATCTGGTAGTCATGGCAGGTTGGATGCGCATTGTGACCAATGTTTTAATCGATCGTTTCCCCCGTCGGATTCTCAACATTCACCCCAGTCTGTTGCCTAGTTTCCCTGGTCACCGTGCCGTTGCCCAAGCCCTGGAGTATGGGGTAAAAATTACGGGTTGCACTGTCCATATCGTTACCCTAGAAGTCGATCGGGGACCTATCCTTGCCCAAGCCCCTGTGCCCGTTTTGCCCAATGATACAGTGGAGACACTCCATCAACGCATTCAACAGGCAGAACATCAAATCTACCCCCCCACAATCGCTGCCTATCTGGCACAACTAACCCATCATCATAGCCGCGTCAGTTCATAACTCCAGCACAGCAGCCGCCACCACGATCGGGTAAATCGTTTTCTGAACCAGGTAGGCAAATTCTGCACCAGGGCAGGCAGCCAAGGGCGAAACAGCCAATTGAGAAAGGCAGCCCAGGTAAACTCCCAGTAGCTCCGCAACCAGCGCAGGATGTCCCTTGTACCTACCATTTGCCAAATCCAGACCACTAGCAGGGGATTTTTATAGGCTGCTCGCAGCGCCAAGTCATTAAACGTCAGCCAATCCACGCGGTCCTTGATAAACCGATCGCTTACCTCTGGCTTACTTTCTGCCAACACAGCAAAAAAAGTATTCAAAATGGCATTAATCCGTTGCGGGGGCAACTGTCTAGTACCAGTCAACACCTCTGTCGGCACCATCATGCCGCGGGAAAACAACCAAGTCACTGCCACATTGCTTTGAAAAGCGTTGATCTCCTGGAGAAATTCCTCCCCTAGCAAATCCTCCCTGAGAGCGCGATCCAGTAACTCCGATAGCCGCGGTAAATTCCGCACCAACGAACCAAATCCCGTAAATACCAAAGGTGACTGTAAAGCTGCCGCATCACCGATCGCCAACACCCGCTCAAAAGAAACTACCCGCGATGCCCTAGTCAAACTGTAGTAGCCAGGAATATAGCCAAAAGTGGGCTTGAGCCAAGTTAAACGATCGAGGTCACAGCGGCGATACTCAGGTAGAATCGTAAAAAAATCCTCATACAGTTCCAAGAGGGAACCAGGGTAAGCGGGATGAATGTGGTGGTAGTGAAAAAGATAGATAGTGATTTCATCCCCCCGCCCCGGAAACAACTCCCAAATTAACTGCCTACCCCTAGAAATATCCCCATGGCTGTTGAGCACATCGCCGTAGTCGCAATCCCATACCACAGGGTCAATTCCCCGCACCACTGCCCCCACCGTCGGACAGACACTGTCAAAGGGGCGTCCCTGATTAATTTGGGCCGCGATCGGGGAAGCAGAACCCATAGCATCAATCAATAAACGCCCCGTAATCTGCAGCTCTTCCTCCCCCCGCCGTCCATAGACCACCACACCCCCAGCCCCCACCACTGCCCGCAGGAATTCCGTGCGATCGAAAATTACCGCCCCATACTTGTGCAGCTTTTCCCCACAGAGAGCTAGGAGCTTTTGGGCATCGATCGCAATATTTAAGACCGTAGGAGTATGCAAGACAGGAGAACGGAGGTGGGGAGGATTATTGCCATCAAAAAACTTGTGCAAGCCGTCTTTGTACTCCCTGGCAATCACCGCCTCAAACTCCGCTGCCGTAAACAGACCAGTGTCAAGCAGGCGTTGCAACTCCCCCCGCGAAATATTCCACTCCCTGTTCATGCGGGCAAAGGGCAACCTTTCTATTACACACACGCGATAGCCCAATTTCGCCATCATAGCGCTGTGAATCGCACCCAGCGCCCCCCCCACATAAACAATGTCATATTCAGGTTGCACCACGTCAGCTGTCTTGGTCAGGACTCCTGTCACTTTGTTGGCTGAGCTTGTTGCAGCGGTTGCTGAGCTTGTTGAAGCGGTTGCTGAGCTTGTTGAAGCACAAATTTCTCGCCAGCATTTTTCCCACCAATAGACCCTTTCCAGATCAAACTCCCCCTGGGGAAACTTCTGGAAGTACTGCACTGTGCGGGGATAGTATTCCTGCAAATCCTGAAAGATGGAGGCCCCCGATCGTGGTGGCAATTGAGGAGACCGATAGGGAAATGCCTTTCTTAGTGCCTGGTCGAATTCCCCTACTACTCTTTTTTCTGCCCTGTACTCCTCCTCACTCCAGCGAAAAACCTTCAAATAGGTCGATCGTTGTACAGACCAAACAAAAACAGACAGTTGGGCATTACCATCTTCCAGGAGACAACCACTAGGGGTTCTAATTTTTTTGCCCACGGTAGGAGTGTAGCCATGCCAGAGCCAATCCAGCACAGCTTGTGTATCAGGTGTCGGTACTTCGCGATAGAGCAGTTGTTGCATCAATGCACCCGAATATAGTCATACACCCCTACGTATTTTTCGCCAGGAATGCGCCAAGAATTATCATACTTCATCCCTTGAATTTGCAGTTGCCTGAAAGTATCCCGATCGGTCTTCCAGAGGCTGATTGCTCTTCCCAGGGCTGATTCGAGGGCATGCCAGTCCGTTTGGAAAAAGACGAAACCATTGCGCTCTTCGGGGGGATGATAGGTGTCATAGTCCCAATCAAAAACGGTATTCACTAAACCGCCTACACCCCGCACCACAGGCACAGTCCCATACTTTAGACCAATCATCTGGGTCAACCCACAGGGCTCGTAATTGCTGGGGACAATGATAATATCAGCTCCCGCGTAGATCAAATGGGATAGCTCTTCGTTGAAACCAATCTCCAAATGACAGTCAGGATTATTATTCAAATATTGCTTTTCGTGCCAAAACCAGGTGCCAATGTGGTGTTCCGTCGCTGATCCCAACAGTACAAACTGGGCTCCCTTACCCAGGGAATAATATATAGCATGGTGTACCAGATGCACACCTTTCTGTTCATCTAGCCTGCCAATGTAACAAACGATCGGTTTATCAGGGTCATCTTTGAGCAGTAATCTTTCCCGCAGAGCTTTCTTGTTTTTTTCCTTCTCCTCGATCGTGTCGATAGTGTAGTGGAAGGGGATATAACGATCGATTTCGGGGTTCCACACACTGTAGTCCACCCCATTGAGGATGCCGCCAAATTTCACCTGATGTACTTCCAACGTAGGTTGCAGACCGCAGCCAATGTCACTAAAGCGCGCTTCCCAGGCATGGTGGGGCGACACCGTATTGATGTAGTTAGAGTAAACAATTCCCCCCTTCATAAAATTGATAGCTGTGGGGTGACGATTATCCTGCAACCTATCCCAGTGGAAATAGTAATCTTCCCGATTCAGACCCGTACCCCAAAGTGGCTCTGGGCCGCACACCCCCTGGTGACGGAAATTGTGAATAGTATAACAAACCCTTTGATTCCACATCCCGTGATACTTGTAGATTTCGTAGAGCATGACGGGGAGCAGACCCGTTTGCCAATCGTGGCAATGAATGACATCGGGACGTTTGTTAGTTACCAGGAGAAATTCCAAAGCCGCTTTACTGAAAAAGGCAAAGCGCATGTGGTCATCAAGGGCACCGTAGTAATGCCCGCGATTAAAAAAGTTGTCGCCAGAGTGGGGTTCAATGAAAAAGCACAGCTGACCATGCACCCAACCACAAAAGACCGTGCAGTGAATCGCTCCCCCGTACCAGGGCACCCACATATCCTGATAGGCAACGTGCAAGCCCCAGATGTGGTCATAGCGCATACAGTCGTATTTGGGGAGGATCACCTCCACACAGTGCCCGCGCCGTTCTACCTCACGGCTTAGCCCGTAAACCACATCACCCAGACCCCCCGCCTTAATGACTGGGGCACACTCCGTGGCAACTTGGACAATATACATACATACCTAGTGACAACCTGTAGCAATCATAGCAAGATTCGGGGTTTCTTCCCCTCCTACCCAGGGTCAAGTCGTGGCACTAGGACAGAGATCAGCCAAGCCACAGCGATCGCAGTGAGGTTTTCTAGCGTTACATACGGCGCGCCCGTGATAAATCAACCGTATCGACCAATTCTCCCACTCCTGCTGGGGTAAGAGCACCATCAAATCCTGTTCAATCTTGCTGGGGTCATCACTCTGAGTTAAACCCAATCGCTGGGATAGGCGTTTGACGTGGGTATCCACTGTCACTCCCGCATTGATACCAAAGGCATGGGCTAGCACTACATTGGCAGTCTTGCGCGCCACCCCGGGTAATTGCAATAACTCCGCCATTGTCTGGGGCACCTGCCCCTGATATTTCTCTACCAGCAGGCGACAGGTAGCTTGGATATGCTTGGCTTTGTTGCGGTAAAACCCTGTCGATCGGATCAGTGTCATCAACTCTTCTGGGTCAGCTTGAGCCAGGGCATGGGCATCGGGGAAGCGGGCAAACAGGGCAGGGGTAACCATATTCACCCGTTCATCCGTACATTGGGCAGAGAGAATTACCGCCACCAACAGTTGCACAGGAGTAGCGTAATTGAGGGTGCAGGTAGCATCAGGATAAAGTTGTTTCAAACGATCGAGAATTTCAAGGGCGCGTTCTTTCACGGCGTTAGCTGGGAATTTGCATGTATCATAGGCTATGCTAGTCTAGTCCACGGGAGCACAGGGGTATGATGAGAAAGGGAATAGCTGTACTGCTAATAATTTTGCTGACTTGCTTGGGTGGATGTGTGTCGCCTACGAGCGGCTTACTACCCTACAGTGACGCGCGGGATGGCTATCGCTTTCTCTACCCCAACGGTTGGGTACAAAAGTCAGTCCAAGGTGGCGCCGATGTTCTCTTCCATGATATAATCCAGCCCCTGGAAAATGTATCCGTCGTGATTGGTGAACTTAAAAGTGTGCAAAAGCTAGGGGACTTAGGCTCGCCCCAGGCAGTGGGGGAACGGGTTAGGGATAGAATCATTGCTCCCCCCGAATCCAATCGCAAAGCAGAACTAATCAGTGCTACCAGCCAGACTGTCAATGGCAAAGAATATTACTTACTGGAGTATGCTATCGATGCCGGTAATGGCAGGCAACGCCACGACCTAGTAGCAGTGACAGCTAACAACAGACGGCTCTACACCCTTGACATTTCAGCCCCTGAGAATCGCTGGGCGAAGGTAAAAGATATGTTTGAGCAGGTAGTGCGATCCTTCCAAGTGGAATAGATGACCCATATTCTCATCATTGATGACGATCCTTCCGCGCGCTTGATTATTTCCCGCTCCCTCGCCAGGGAGGGATATGAAGTGGTACAGGCAGAAAATGGCAAACAGGGACTGGAAATTGCCCAACAAATTACCCCTGCTCTGATCATTTGCGATTGGAATATGCCCAAGATGAATGGGTTAGAAGTATGCCGCCAAGTGAAATCCCATCCTGACTTGATGCACACCCACTTTATTCTGTTGACAGCTAGAGATGAAGTGAGTGACTTAGTCAGGGGTTTAGAAAACGGGGCTGACGATTTTCTATCCAAACCAGCTAACCCCAGTGAACTAAGGGCTAGAGTTAGGGCAGGTATTCGCCTCAACAGGGCTAATCGGGAATTGCAGAGACAAAAACAAATTTTAGAGGAGGAACTAGCTCAAGCAGCTCGTTATGTGCGATCGTTGCTGCCGTCTGAATTACAAGGAGAAGTACAAACCCAGTCCTATTTTCTGCCTTCTATTCAGCTGGGGGGAGATTGTTTTGATTACTTTTGGCTGGACGATCAGCACTTGATTATCTATCTCCTGGATGTATCGGGTCATGGCGTGGGCGCTGCTTTATTATCTGTCTCTGTGCAAAACCTGTTGCGCAGTGCTCGATCGGACGCAATTGCCATTGATCTAACCCAACCCCAGGCAGTTCTGCATAAACTAAATGAAACTTTCCTCATGGAAAACCACCAGGATATGTTTTTTACTATTTGGTATGGAGTCTACAACCGTCACAATAACCAGCTCAGCTATACCAGCGCGGGTCACCCGCCTGCCCTCCTAGTTACGCCCAAGGGCACAGAGCATTTAGGCACAGCCAGTTTACCCATTGGTGTGGTACCTGACAGTGACTACCCCCCACAAACGGTAACAGTTCCCCCCCAAAGTCGGCTGTACGTGTTTAGCGATGGTGCATACGAGATTCCCCAGGCTGAAGGGGGCATCTGGGGTTTGGATAACTTGACTAAAACCATCAGCCAGACCTCCCATGGTTTAGAAGTGGTACTGCAAGCAGTCAAAGGCATGAAACTAGAGGATGACCTCTCTATCGTGGAACTCTACTTCGCCTGAGATACACCCAAATCCTGCAGGCAGCTTTCCCGATCGGGATAAATCTTAAAAATTTTGCTCATACTGGTGAGGTTAAACAGCATTTGCACTTGTTCGCTAAGGGAACAGATGTAGAGGTCGCACTGGGACGATCGGGCAGTTTTGAGAGCAGACACCAGAGCACCCAACCCAGAACTGTCCATAAACGTCACATCTTTGAGGTCAATCAGGATCGCTTTAGGCTTGAGGGCAACTGCACCTGATATGTCCAGCCGAAACTTGGCAACGTTAGTTATGTCCAGTCTTCCAGAGGGTGCAATGATCTTGATGTCAGCATTCATAACAGACTACAGTTACAAATACACCCATGATAAAGGTAAAAGGCAGTTTCGTAAAACCCCCTGCAGTGGTGATAGTATAGTTAGCTGTGTTTCAGCTATGGGTTGCCATGAAAGTTGTCAGTTCCCTCAAATCAGTGAAGAAACGTCACCCTGACTGCAAAGTAGTGCGGCGGCGAGGCAAAGTCTATGTCATCTGCAAAACTAACCCCAAGTATAAAGCCAGACAGGGCTAGTAATTGATGCCAAACCCGCGATCCCCTGCAGAAAGCAACTTGGTTGGTGAGCTTGACTTCGGTAAACCCAGTCCTGCGGTTGACCCCCCGCCTAGTGAGCTTGTCCCATCAGAGTTAGACTGCGCTAAACCCAGTCCTACGGTTGAACCCCCGCCTGGTGAGCTTGTCCCATCAGAGTTAGACTGCGCTAAACCCAGTCCTAGGGTTGAACCCCCGTCTGGTGAGCTTGTCCCATCAGAGTTAGACTGCGCTAAACCCAGTCCTACGGTTGAACCCCCGTCTGGTGAGCTTGTCGAACCAGAGCCTGCTAAATCCCGCCTAGTTGGTCGAGTCTTTGCCACGGAACAATATCCCAGTACCCCTGACACCTTCTATTTTTGGACAGAATGGGATTCCCCTGTGGGCATTGGCACGATCGTGCGGGTCACAGTCCCTCAACCTTCCCAGCGGCAGTTCTACAAGCGGGCGGACTATTGGCACATCTACGGCATTGTCACGGAAGCGCAGGGCTATACCGACCTCGTATCAGCCCTCTATGACTACATTGGCTCTGACCAGAATCCCCATTTGGCAGACGCAGCTCCTACCAAGCGTCCCGAAATTCGTACCTTCAAAGCCGCTGTCCTGCGCATGGAGCCGGAAGAACCTATGCAACCTGTCCCGATCGGACCCGTTTATCTGGCAGCGGACGAAGATGTGTTGGTCTCCCTCAGGATGAAGGAATATGTGGACAAAGGGAGGGGCATTCCTGTAGGGGTGTATGTCAAGGGGGGAAGACAATCCCCTGTCTATCTGGACGCGGATTTTTTGCTGGGACCGGAAGCTGCCCATCTCAACATCACAGGTGTCTCCGGCTTGGCCACCAAAACTTCCCTGGTGGAATTTCTCCTAAAAAGTATTTTTACTCACTACTATCCCGATCGGGCGGATAAGGGAGTAGCGGCAGTTTTTTTCAACGTCAAGGGACCAGACCTACTTTACTTGGACATACCACCCAAAGACGGTTTATCTGCGGAAGAGCTAGAGATTTACGCAAAACTAGGCATTCCACCCACGCCCTTCGAGAATGTCTACTACTATGCTCCCTATAAACCCGATGGTATTAACCTCAACACCCTACGCACCCATGCCGAGTTGATGCACAACGTTTATCCTCTGCGGTGGGGGTTAAAAGAGATTTTTGAATATACAGAAGTGCTCCTTAACAGGGATGATATAGATGCCAAGGCAGATGCCTTACTGTCTTTGATTGAGGAAAAAGTAATTAACCATCCCGATGTGCGCTATACAGAAGGTGTGAAAGTCACTGATTTTGTCAAGCTAGAGGAATGGTTTCAGCGGGTAATTGAGTCACTACAGGCAGACAACAAAAAAGAGTGGTATAGTCATCATCTAGCAACTATTTACAAGGTACGCAATCGCTTAATTAATATTACAAACAGATGCAAGGGCTTGGTGGGTAATGATGAAGAGGTTAGTGATTTACCCTGGGGCAATTTCCGAAAGAACACAATTTATGTGATCGATGTGGCGAACCTAGAACCTGCCGCTCAGGATTTAATTTTTACCAGAGTTGTCAGCAAGATTCGGGAGTTATTAGAGTTAAATGCTTTGGGGGTAGAACGGGTGATAATTTTTGTGGATGAGTTAAATAAGTACGCTGGCACAGATACAGGCGATACCTATTTAAGACGTACTTTGCTAGACATTGCCGAACGGGGGCGTTATTTGGGGGAAGTATTATTTTCCGCACAACAATTTCGGTCTCAGGTACACAAAAGAATTGTAGGTAACTGTGGCACTGCTCTGTATGGACGCATGGATATGGACGAACTTTCCACCCCTGGTTATAGCACTCTATCGGCAGCAGTTAAAACCAAATTAGCCACCCTACCTAAAGGGGAATTGATGATTAGACACCCCCACTTCACCCAACCAGTATTTGTCAAATTTCCTCGCCCCCCGGTAATGACTGGTAACGACGGCAGAATGCTTTACCCCCCCCAAGAGTCCCTCAGTTTTGCCGAAGCGATCGTTTGTCGTCTGCACAAGCTTGATCCCTCCCTCTGTCCCCATAAAATCAAGGACATTATTGCTGGCATAGATGCAGAATTGGTGCTTAAACAGGTGAATACGATCGAAAGAACACGCCCCAAAGATATTTTGGGGATGCTAAAGAATTCCCTGAAGACTGTACCTGTGCGCCCGATTAACAGCAACCCCCACAAGGTACCAGTAAAACCAATAGTGTTTGATGACGACCCCTATGGCGACTAGCTAGGAAAAAATTACAGGTAGAATGAAAGCCAGAACAATGCTACTTTCGGTTTTAGTAGTCGATCGGAATGACTGATTTTTAGACCACTTAACCAAGCAGAATAAACATCTGTCTTGAAAATGCGGTTACTTAACATTGAGAACAGTAGAGGCACTCCGCCAACTATTAGACTGATTAGCAAGTGTGCTATAATAATTACCACCAACCAACCAAATAAATGAGCTAAGTACTAGCTACGATCAATCTCTCCCGCCACTAACCATTCTTCTTTTACCATACGCCCTGTCATTACAGTAAAAGTAATTGTTAACAGTATTAAGGTATTAGCCAAACGATGACTGGTTTAGGTAACTGTTTTAGTTGTGGCAGTAGTTCCTGTTGTAGTAACCGCCGATAACCCACATGAAAACTATATAAAGAAGAGCAAAAGTATTAAAGCGATCGTGTCATGAATTCCCTCAATACCTGGAATCTACCCCCTAGGGTTTATCGTAGGTGTTATAGACTAAGAAACCCGCTATCAGTGCTAGTATACCAATATAGCGGTTACACCATGTAGGATGTGCAGCAGAAGCGGTTGATAGGGAATTGACTTTGCCATGACAGATAATGGGATAATTTTCCAGTTATGTGTGTATGATGTATAGGGGAGCTAATTGTTAGGAATTGTCTCTGTCGATTCTAGGTAATCCAACTGGCTTGTTGCGAAAAACGCGGTACATCAACCACAGAGACCCTACAAAATAACCAGAAGCTAGTGTTGCTTTCATCAGTGCGCCAGGAATTTGACTGAAAGTCTCAGGATTGGCATTTCCTCCCAAGGCTAGATAACTACTCAACCACAGAAAAAACAAGACCAGAGATACTTTTGCTGTTTCTTTCACCTGTCCTTCCTGGTGCTTCAGTAAAGCAATTAATGAAGGAATAACCCCAAATACAGGTACAAGACAAAAATAAGCTCTGATCTTGCGTTTGTCCATTATGCCATTACCAGCTCAGGTCGCTTACTGTTGCGGATTTGTGAAATTGCTTGAGCATAATCAGGGGCTTTGAAGACTGCCGAACCGGCCACGATCGCGTTAGCTCCCACTTCCAACACCTGCCAAGTATTGTTAGCTTTGAGACCGCCGTCCACCTCAATCCAGGGATCAAGACCCCGTTCGTCACACATTTGCCGCAGTTTAGCAATTTTGGGGACAACCTGGGGAATGAAGCTCTGCCCACCAAAACCAGGGTTGACACTCATAATTAGCACCAAGTCACACAGGTCTAACACGTATTCAATGAGACTGAGGGGTGTAGAGGGATTCAAAGACACTCCCGCCATTTTCCCCAGCTCTTTGATTTGCGCCAGGTTGCGATGGAGATGGGGACAGGCATTGTGTTCCGCATGGACAGTGATAATATCTGCCCCAGCTTTGGCGAACTCAGGCACGTACTTTTCCGGTTCCACAATCATCAAATGCACATCCAGGGGTTTCTGGGTGACAGGACGGATTGCTTCTACCACCAACGGACCGATCGTGATATTGGGGACAAACCGCCCATCCATGACATCCACGTGAATCCAGTCCGCCCCTGCCGCATCGACATTTTTAATTTCCTCCCCCAGGCGACTAAAGTCAGCAGAGAGAATAGAAGGAGCAATCACTACTTGTTTTTGAGCCATGACCAAGACCGCTTTAGATTTCCTTTATATTAGCGCAGTCGGTTGCCCCTCGATCACAGCGCTGCGGTCAGCTAACTGATTACTGCTTCAGGAATAGTCATGCTAAAATAATCCCCACTCTAACAGTAGACAAGCTCTATGCCCAAAGCAACGTCCATTGCCATTGCTCCCAGTCGTGTCCTCAAAGGTAAACAGGTTCTCCCCACACTAGGGGAAATGCTCCAAGGGGAGCGTCTCTTTGCTATGGCGGGTCAGCGGGCTTGGGATGTTGTCTCCCCCTACCTAAAGGGCTGGGATGTGGTTGTCAGTGAACCGATCGGGGAGTGCTGTGAGGCTCAGCTAGAGCGTTTGCAGCAGCAGGTAGCAGAACTACAACCTACCTTTCTACTGGGGATCGGGGGTGGCAAAGTGCTGGATACTGCCAAATTCATTGCCGATCGGTGTCAATTGCCCATTGCTACTATCCCTACTAGTGGTGCCACCTGTGCAGCCTGGACAGCATTGAGCAATATCTACTCAGAAGCAGGGGCTTTTCTCTACGATGTTGCCCTGGGTAAGTGTCCAGATGTCGTAGTAATTGATTACGAGATTTTGGCGACTGCTCCCCCCCAAACGATCCTGGCGGGAATTGGCGATGCCCTTGCCAAGTGGTATGAAGCCTCTGTTAGCAGTGGCAGTAGCGAAGCCACCTTAGTCATCAGTGCAGTACAAGCAGCAAGGGTATTACGGGATATTTTGTTCCAGAAAGGACAAGAGGCGGTAGAACATCCCGGCAGTGCAGTCTGGCAGGAAGTCATGGATGGCACGATCGTTATGGCGGGATTGATTGGCGGGCTAGGGGGTGCCCAGTGTCGCACTGTAGCGGCTCATGCCATTCACAATGGTTTAACCCATTTACCCCTGAGTCATCACAAGCTCCACGGGGAAAAAGTAGCCTATGGCATCTTAGTACAGCTGCGCCTAGAGGAGTTACAAGGCAATCAATTAGCAGCCACTGCTAGGCAACAACTGTTGCAGTTCTATCACAGTATAGGTCTACCCTGTAGTCTGGAGGATTTGGGCTTAGGGAATATTAGTTTGAATGAACTGCACAGAGTAGCAGAAATTGCCTGTCAACCCCGCTCAGACATCCACCGTTTACCTTTCAGTGTATCGATCGAGCAGGTGCAGGCAGCGATGGTTTCTACCACAGCGCCTCTAGTTCGTGCTTGATGGAAATTGCTACTTGGAATGTCAACTCTATTCGCTCTCGCCTAGAGCAGGTAAAAAATTGGCTGTTAGCGCATCCCCAGGTGGAGTTATTGGCGGTGCAGGAGACAAAAGTTACTGATTCTGATTTCCCCACCGCCCCCTTGCAGGAACTGGGCTATCACGTTTACTGTTGGGGACAAAAAAGCTATAACGGCGTAGCATTCATCACCAAAAAAGAACTAGCCACTATAAAACGGGGATTTGCCAGTGTTCTGCCCCAGGCTAAGATTTGGGATGAACAAAAACGAGTAATCGCCGCTCTCTGGGATGACATCCTGATTGTCAATCTCTACTGTCCCAACGGCAGTGCAATTGGCAGTGACAAGTATGCCTACAAGTTAGAGTGGTTTCAAGTCCTCAAAGAGTATTTACAGGTTTTACAAGCAGAGCAAGAACGTATTATTCTCTGCGGCGATTTCAATGTCGCTCTTACGGATTTGGACATCCATGACCCCACAGCCAGGGAAACTAAAGTTATGGCATCAGATGCTGAACGATCGGCATTGCAGTCCATCTTAGACTTAGGTTTTGTTGATATTTTGCGGAAGTTTCACCCAGAGCCGGGACACTACACTTGGTGGGACTATCGCAGTGGTGCCTGGCGGCGCAATTGGGGCTGGCGGATCGACTACCATTTCGTCTCCTTACCCCTCGTTGACAGGGTGAGTGATGCCTGGATTGACCCTGCCCCCCGCCGTTTACCCCAGCCTAGCGACCATACTCCTGTGGTTTTACAGTGCTGACCTCGCGGTAGAAAATACTGTTTAGTTCCTGATGGAAAGCTACCTGGGCACGGTTGGTTTTCCCCCCTACGTAGAGCACATCCCCCTGACACAAACCCCATACCTGACTGTAGCTGATATAACTCATCACTACCCCCACCATCAACAGGGCAAAACCTGCATAAACGATCGGTACCCCTGGGTCAGCCTTGATTTGTAAGCCCGTTGCTCCCACCACCTCTACCAGTTTTAACCTGATCCCATTGACCTCTACAGCCTCTCCCACTCTCGTCGTGTGCAGTAAATTTCCCTGGGGGTCAAAAATCAGAACTGTCCCTTGGAGGTCAGGTACAATCAAGGAAATCCCCTCGCTGAGGTCAGGTTTAGTAGGCAACCATGTCCCCCACACTTTCTGCCCAGAGGACTCCGCCTGCAGAGGGGATAAAGATAACTCCAAAATAGGGCTGCGGTTGAATTGAAAGCGAATTTTACTGATGTCCCAACTGGCCTGGTAGAAAGTCACCCCCCCAAACCGCAGGGGATGGTTGACGTAGATGGTATCCCGATCGAGTTCTTTTCCCTCCCGATCCAGGATAGAGAGGTCGGAATAAAACTGGTCAATTTTCCCCTTCTCAGAATAGGCAATCCAAAACCGATTGACCCGCACCCGCCAGTCCTGGGGTAGCCACTTTTTACTCAATAACCCTGCCTGAGTGATGTTGGTAATAGCAGCCGTCTCCCCACTAGGAATCATCGCCTGTGCCATAAATCCCCCTAGAGCACCCACGATCGCCCCCAGTAAAATCAGCAACATACTGGCATGGACAACTATTGGTCCCAGCCGCCCCACTAAACCCTTACTAGCATAGAATTGTGTATCTGTCTGCCAGACACGATAGCCCCGTTTTTGCAACCCCACCACTACCTCCGCCCAACCCGTCGCTGGTAAGCTAATCGCATAGGGCAGCTTGAGAATAGTTTGGGGCTTCTGCACAAAAAACCAGCGTTTTGCCACCTTGAGCAAAGGAATCTGGCGATAGATCGTACAAGTGACCAAACTCGCCCCAAATAAAATCAGTAGAGTCAAAAACCACCAAGTACTGTATACTCGATTGAGTCCCCAGGCCAAAATGCGCTCATAGGTTAGAAACCCGAACAAAGCAGGCTGTAGGGGATAATTTTCCCTATAAAAGTCCAAGGTTTGCCCCTGTTCAATCACCGTCCCCACTACGCTAAACAGGGCAATTAGTAACAATAGGGCAACAGCAAACCGTAGATTAGCTAATAGAGATACCAGCTCCCGCCGCCAGGAACGCAACTTAATTCCCTCGAATTGCCTTTACTTCCCGTAGGATTACCATCAAACCTTTGTTTTGGTTATCCACCTGTTGCAGGATTGCTTCAATTTTCTTTTCTAGGTTAGCTAGGGAAGCTTCCTGCTTTTGCATTTTGTTAGTGATCGCCGCCAGCCGCGCTGCCACCTCCCTTTGAATTAAACTCTCTATGCCTTGAATTAGGAGATGTTCTGTTGCCGCCAGCTTATCCATCAGAGCTTGGGATGTCTGTAGGGTTGTCTCAGGCGCAGGGGCGGGGGCAGCAGCAGCACTAGTAGAGGAGACATGTAGGAGCTTCTTGATCCGATCGATAAGCACCTCGGCTTCAAAGGGCTTTTCCAAAAATTCAAACCCCTCAAATGGCTCCGGCACATGCTCTGCTACCTGTTCCCGCAAACCAGAGATCATAATTACCGGCGTATCCTTGAGGGAATCAATCCGCCGCATCGCCTGCAGAGTTTGATAGCCATTGTACTTGGGCATGACAAAGTCGAGCAAAATAATATCGGGCTGGACACTGCGGGCAGTCTCAATACCGGACTTGCCATCGCTGGCTTCAATCACCTCAAACTGGTCAGCTAAGATGTTTTTAACCATCTTGCGGATCATGATGCTGTCATCAATTACCAATACTTTTTTTAGCGCCATTGTCCCGCCCTACTTTTAACTGCTGTAAAACTGAAATGTAACCTTGTCTCCCTTACCTAGAGAAATTCTATCCCCATCACGCAGACGGTGGCGATTACCGGGCGGCAGAGGCACATTATTGATGTAGGTACCATTAGAACTGCCCGTGTCTTCAAAGAAGAAAGCATCCCCTTCAATGCGCAGGTCAGCATGTACCCTTGACACAATATCGGAGTCAGGAAAACCTGATACATCAATGTCAGGAGGAATAAGGCTGTTAGGCTTGCCAATATGTATTACTGGCATATCTGTTGGTATGTCAATTCTAGCGTTAGTCTGCAGGTGGATGAGATGGGGAGTGCCTTTGCGGGGAGCAGGTTTTTCCTCCTCTGCCTCGATAGGCTCCTCTATTTCTAGCTCCTCCTCTTCGAGGTGCTCTTCCACAGCGAACTCTTCTTGATTTAAGTTTTCCATCAGCAAAACTTTCCGATTGCACACCAATCTAATCATAGCGGGAATAGTCCCAAAATTGATATACTTTGTCACCTCCACAAAAAGATCGACCTAACTTGGGGAGTTACCAAGGCTACTGGTCTGTGCTCAATCGGGAGGATTAGCCAATCGCTCCTGTAGCGCCCGGAGTTGACTGGTTATACTTATGGGGGGGTGGGGTGGGACTGTGTCTAAATTGGGCCAGACCTTGAGGTCGTCGCAGGGACAGGCCTGTGCCGATCGGGGTCCCAACCCAAGGCTAGGTAATGGTAAATCACAGCGGGGACATGGCAATAGCTCATAATTAGCTGCTAGTAGTTGCTGCAGGTTGAGGTTTGACCCCTCCAGACAGGTGGACTCAGGGTGTGCCTGCCCTTCCTGCCAAATCTCCTCAAACCTTGTGGTGTAGTGGTCACCAGCAATTACCCGATCGAGTTTTACTTTGCGCTCACCAATTACCAAAGAGCGTCCCAACTGCATCCAGTAGGCTAAATATTCTTTAACTTCCTCTTTGCTAGCCATAACTTCACCTCCCTTATCTTAAATTTTAGACAGAATCGATCGGGAAATATGTTGATAATTGTTGCGACTACTGATACAAATGGAAATGTTTGTCCTGTAAGATTTGCAACAAATACTGACCGTAGGAACTTTTGGCGAGGGGGAGAGCTAATGCCTTGAGTTGGTCAGCAGTAATATAACCTAAGCGGTAGGCAATTTCTTCAATGCAAGCTAATTTTAATCCCTGTCTTTCTTCTAAGGTCTGCACAAAGTTAGCTGCTTGATGGAGGGAGGCATGGGTACCTGTATCTAACCAGGCGTAACCTCTACCTAAAATTTCTACTCTTAGTTTGCCCTGGCGCAGATAAATTAAATTCAAGTCGGTAATTTCTAATTCGTTACGGTGGGATGGTTTTAGCTGCTTGGCATACTCCACCACATGGTGGTCATAGAAATAAATGCCAGGGACAGCATAGCGGGACTTGGGCTGAGTGGGCTTCTCTTCTAAACTAATGGCTCTACCCTCGCTATCAAATTCAATTACACCATAGCGTTGCGGGTCGTTGACCTGATAGCCAAACACCAAGCCACCTGATTGTAACTTAGCGGCAGACCGCAGAATTTCTGTCAAGCCATGACCGTAGAAAATGTTGTCCCCCAGAATTAAACAAACTGGCTCCCCGTTAATAAATTCTTCCCCTAAAATAAAAGCCTGGGCCAAGCCTTCGGGACGGGGCTGTTCCACATAGCTAAATTGCAATCCCCACTGACTTCCATCCCCCAATAATTCTCGAAACAGAGGCAAGTCTTTAGGGGTAGAAATGATCAGAATTTCCCTAATTCCCGCTAACATCAAAACTGAAAGGGGGTAGTAAATCATTGGCTTATCATAAACAGGCATTAACTGCTTGCTAATTACCTGGGTAATCGGATAGAGCCGCGTACCTGAACCCCCTGCTAGGATAATTCCTTTCATGCTTTCCCTTGACAAGCTAGTAACCGATCGTTAATTGCTTTTACCAAAAAAATGCCGTTGATCCAAGGTAAATGCCCCCGTGGTGCCCGCAGAGAAAAATTGAGTTCTTCGTACCGCTTCCAATGATAGGTGTTAAACAGAAGATTATGCACCCGCCACCCTACCCGATCGCCGAACAAGGATAGGGCACGATTTTGGTCCCATAGTAACTGAGTGCACTGCTGCCAAATCCGCGCTTGTACGGTAAACCCAAACCGATCGTGACTAGCTTCCCGCCATAGGCGGTCGATCAACAGCAAATCCCCACAGGGCAGATTGAGGATATGGGACTTAGTCACTCGTTGCGGGGCATGACAGAGTTCCCCTACAGTTTGTTGCGTCCAGAAATTAGCTGCTTCCCACTGTTGCCGCCGTAGTAGCTGTTGCAGGTCGCGGTAATAGATGCCACTGGCGGTAAATAGGGCTAAAGCCTGCTTAACATGAGATTCCTGCCGTTCCCGCAACAGTTCATAGGCAAAGTTTCGTAAATTTTTGTCAGAATGGCACAAATATTGCATAATAATTGCGATACCCTCCTGACCATACTGGAGAGCCGATCGCAGTAATTCCTGTTGTTGGGGAAAAGCTTGGGCATGGACAAGGGCGATCTTGATCCCCTGGATACCCCCCATAACAGCGGCCTGGGCAGGACTATTCCCCCCCAGAACGGCATCGGATTTTTGTGGTTGGTTAGGAGTGGTCATCCGTTAAAATTTAGTTCATCTTGCCTGTGGAGGAAAGTCCTATCGCTATTTTATCGCCCCCCTCTCACCCGATCGCTACGGAAAAGCAAGAGGCTGTCTTGCATATTGTTGGCACGGCAAAGCTAGCTGGTCACGTCCCCATCAGCGGAGCCAAGAATTCGGCGCTGGCGTTGATGGCAGGTGCGCTGTTGTCCAGCGAGGGTTGTACGATCGCTAATCTCCCCTGTCTAGTCGATGTGCAGCGCATGGAGGAAATTTTGGTTTCCCTGGGGGTAAGAGTGCAACGGGAGGACGGGCGGATTCACCTTGACACCTCCTGTTTAAGCAGTGCCCAAGCTCCCTACGAACTGGTCAGCCAGATGCGGGCGAGTTTTTTTATTATTGGCCCCCTCCTGTCCCGTTTGGGCATAGCCCAGATTCCTCTGCCGGGTGGTTGTGCTATCGGCGCACGCCCAGTGGATCTACACGTCAAGGGGTTGCAGGCAATGGGTGCAGAGGTGGAAATTAGTCATGGTATTGTGCACGCCTCCTCCCCCAGGGGACGTTTACAGGGAGCCAAGATATACTTGGACTACCCCAGTGTGGGGGCAACGGAAACAATTATGATGGCAGCCACGCTGGCAGAAGGAGAAACGGTTATCCAAAATGCGGCCCAGGAACCGGAAGTGGTAGACCTAGCCAATTTCTGTCGCACCCTAGGAGCAAAGATTTACGGGGCGGGGTCAAAAACTATTGTCATTGTTGGTGTACCCCAACTCCACGGCGGCGAATACACGGTCATCCCCGATCGGATTGAAGCCGGTACCTACATGATTGCGGGGGCGATTACTCGATCGGAGATTACCCTTAGTCCTGTCATTCCTGAGCATTTAGGGGCATTGATTGCCAAGTTAAGGGAGATTGGCGTGACGGTAACGATCGAGGGTGCCAATTTAATACGCGTACAGGGCAGGGGGGGCAAATACCGGGGCGTGGAAGTTGAAACCTCTCCTTTCCCTGGCTTTCCCACAGATATGCAAGCGCAGTTGATGGCTCTTTTGACTATCAGTGAAGGTAACAGTGTTATTACCGAAACAGTATTTGAAAATAGATTGCAACATGTGGCGGAACTCTGTCGCATGGGGGCAAATATCCGCACTAAGGGGAATGTTGCCATTGTTACGGGGGTGAAAAGTTTGTCAGGGGCACCGGTCATGGCAACGGATTTGCGAGCATCAGCAGCCCTGGTACTAGCAGGACTGGCGGCAGAAGGGGAGACTCAACTGCGGGGCTTGCACCACCTCGATCGGGGCTACGATCGCATTGAAGAGAAACTAAGGGGTTTGGGAGCAACCCTCTACCGTGTCTAAAATAGAGCTAAGCCGATGATGGGATTCGAACCCATGACCTGCCGATTACGAATCGGCTGCACTACCGCTGTGCTACACCGGCAACAGAGTTAAAATATAGCACATGAAGAGACTAGGCTGGCTAATACCCCTGCTGGTAGTAACGATTGGGGGGACAGTGACAGTAAACCTCCAGCGGCAAAACCTCAGTCGTATTACCCTGGGTCAGACCCCAGAAAGCGATCGGGTATGGATAGAAAGGGAGTATCGCAACCTCAAAGCCATGCAGAAACTGCCCCCTGGCGGCTTTGGCTTCAATAACATCATTGCTGACTGGTACTTTCTATCCTTTTTGCAATATTATGGCGACGACGTAGCGCGGGATGCACACCAAACAGGTTACGGCTTGAGCAAGGAGTATTTCCGCATCATCACTGCCCGCAAGCCCTATATGTTTGCCAGTTACTCCTACTTGGTTTCCAGTATCAGTATCCATGGGGGTGAGCCGGAAGTCACAGTCCAGCTGTTGGAGTCAGCTCTGACACAACTGCAACCCGAACAGTTCTACCTGACTTACATTGTCTGGAATCAAAAGGGGATAGAAGAATTTCTGTTCCTGGGGGATAACAAAAGAGCACAAAAATCCTACCGTAAAGCTATAGAAGCCCTCGATCGAGCTACATTTCCCCCTTCACTACGAGAACAGCAAGCAGAGTTACGGAGTATTTTCGCCAAGCGTATTGAATTCCTCCAGCAGCGATACAACCGCAAAAGTCTGCAGCGTATGGGCTGGTTTTTGGTGTTGCAAAATGCCCCTGACTTAAAGACAAGGAAAGTAGCGGTGGCTAAATTACAGGAGTTGGGGGTACCCATAGAAATAGATGCAGAGGGGGAAATTAAATTCAATCCCCCCCACAAAAATTAACCCTCTTGTTCAATGTAGAGGAACATAATCGCCATAGTTACTACAGGGAGTAACCACATAACTACAGGAATTAAAATCCAGGGCAGAAAAGAAGCAGCGTAAGTTCCGGTCATGTTTTTTCCAATCCTTTCTTTCTAGGTTTGCAGGGAATTTAGTTAACTAAACCGCGCAGGATGGCATCGACACCAGCGAAATTCTCCAGCAGGAAGTAAGCCACAAAGGCACTACCAGACCCACCTAAGAAGAAACCGCCGGCAAATTGCGTCCAATCCTCCGAAGATTTGAGGACAGCTTTTTCATCCCGTCTGCCATTTTGGAAAGTGACAATACCATAGGCAGCCAAACAAGCTGTACCCAGCAGAACAAGCACGATCGCGGTCACCAGACCACCCAAGTTAGCCGCAGGGGCGTAGTCCCGCAGGGGACCGACCACCACTTCTGGACCAACGAGGAAGTAGCCGTGGGCCATACCAATTTCCAAACCCCTGAGCAGAGGAGATAGACCAGGGCGGTAGGCAGGCAAATTGCCAATGTAAGCCCGCACCAGGGGAGAATCACTGATGGGCGTAGATAAATGCCCCAATTGAGGGTCATCATTATAGGGTTTGACAAAATCAAGCGCCATATCTATAGACTGTTCCTAAATGACTACGGGCTATTGTAAATTTAAGGTGAATAATTCCGATCGGTTTCTCTGCGATTTGTTAAGAAAGTTCACAAAGTCCCAGGAGTAGGACTAGAATAAAAATTAAGCATAGAGCAAGGGCAATGGCACTTACCCCAGCGCAGGTGTGGTTAATTCTAGGAGCTTGCCTTGTGGGTGTAGAATTTTTCACCCCGCTGCCCACCCTATTTGTAGCAGAGGCGCTTGGCGTAGGGGCAATTATTATTGGCTTGATCGTCTGGTTTATCCCGCTTCCCTTAGCATGGCAGGGGGCACTATGGTTGGTATTCTCTTCTATCTTTATCTGGTACTCCCGCCGTTGGCTGCCCAAGGATTCGCCAATTTTACAAGACAGTTCTGTAGGTGTGACGACAACAGAAATACCTGCAGGGGAAGAAGGCAGAGTTAAGTATGAGGGTGTATCTTGGCGGGCGGTGTGTGCTGACCCCAGCCTGTCTATTGGTGAGAATGTGCGGGTGCAAGTGATTAAACGCCAGGGGACAAAGTTAATTGTGTTGCCTGAAAACTACCTACAAAGCTTAGAATTACTACCAAACCCAGATAGCCAGGAGGAGTTATGAATCCACTGCAGCCCCTTGTGATTGTTACTGTGGTGGCTGTGATTACTCTGATGAGATCCGTCAGGGTGATTCAGCAGGGAGAAGAGGCCCTAGTTGCTACTTTTGGTCGCTACAAGCGCAAATTACAGCCAGGGCTAAATTTTGTTGTCCCAGTGGTAGACTCGATTGTTTGTCGGCGTTCCATTAAAGAACAGGTGCTGGATATTCCGCCCCAGGAATGTATTACCAGGGACAATGTGCGGGTGACAGTGGACGCGGTGGTGTATTGGCGGATTGTAGACATGGTGAAAGCCCATTACAAGGTGGAAAATTTAGTAGAAGCCATGATCAACTTGGTGCGGACACAGATTAGAAATGAGATTGGCAATTTAGAATTAGACCAAACATTTACGGCACGGGCGAAGGTGAATGAGGTATTGTTACGGGATTTGGATGAAGCCACTGACCCCTGGGGTGTGAAAGTAACAAGGGTAGAATTAAGAGACATTTTGCCTGCCAGGGCGGTGCAGGATTCCATGGAATTACAGATGACAGCTGAACGGAAGAAACGGGCAGCAATTTTAACCTCGGAGGGGGAAAGGGAATCGGCTATTAATATTGCTAGAGGTAAAGCGGATGCGCAATTATTGGAAGCGGAAGCAAACAAAAAAGCAACAATTCTAGCGGCGGAGGCACAACAGCAGTCCCGTATTTTACGAGCAGAAGCGGAAAGACAGGAACGAATTTTGCAATCCCAGGGTACAGCAGAAGCAATTAGAATTATTCAGGAGGCTTCCCACAACACTATTTCTGCTGAGTCTGCTTTGCAATACATCTTGGCATTGAATTATATGCAGATGGGGACAACGATCGGTTCTAGTAGTAGTAGTAAAGTCATATTTCTTGACCCTAAAGCAATTCCTGCTGCTTTGGAAGGTATCAAATCAATTCTTAGCGCGGAAACAGACATAGAAGCTTAAATGTTTCAGACAATCCGCTTGCGTTTAGCACTCTGGTATAGTTTGGTTACGGGAGTGCTTTTACTATGTTTTGCCCTGGTATTTTTCCTCTATGTACGCCAGACATTAATTGACCGTGTAGATGACACAATTACCCATGTGGCAGAAGTTTTAGCCCGATCTTGGGAAGGCAGTGGAGCAGAAATTCAGCTAGTCTTCAAGACTGTACCCAACCTAGAAGCGGATCACATTGACCTAGAATGGTTTGATAAGGAGGGGAACTTAGAGTGGAGTACCTTTGTACAAGCCCCTACGATTCCTTTGGGGGAGTCAGAGCATTTTGTGACTATTTATCCCCCCAAGGGTGAGCCGTTAAGACAGTTGACAAAGTCGATCGTCGTTAATCAGCAACTCCTGGGTTATTTGCGCATCAGTCATCCCTGGTTTGAAGTCAGTCAGCCAATTCGGAAGTTATCCCTAGAGTTATGTTTAGGTGTGCTGGTGACAGTGATAGTAGTGGGTATTTGTGGCTGGTGGTTATCAGGAATTGCGATGCAGCCTATCCAGGATTCCTATCAGCAATTGAAGCAATTTACTGCCGATGTATCCCACGAGTTGCGAAATCCTTTGGCTGTGATCCAAACTAATACGCAGGTCGCCCTCCTACAAGATAATCCCAAGCCCTATTTAGAAGTAATTGAAAGACTAACTAAACGGATGGGCAAGTTGTTGGAGGATTTGTTATTCTTGGCAAGAAACGATTGGCAAGCTATTCGTGATAAACCGATTAAATGTAATCTCACAGCAATTTTGCAAGATGTGTTAGAAGAACAACAATTAGTTGCTATCACTAGGGGAGTTAACTTGGAGGTGAGGGGTATAGAAACCAAGGTAGAAATTACAGGTTATCCTGACCAACTCTGCCAGTTGTTAACTAATTTGCTTAGCAACGCCATTAAATTTACACCAACGGGGGGCAAGGTAGAAATAGCTCTCATTCCCCACAACCATCAAGCTCAGATTATTGTTAAAGACAGCGGCAAGGGGATAACTGATACCCGTTATATTTTCCAGCGTTTTTATCGGGGGGAGCAAAGCGAGGGCTGGGGATTAGGATTAGCGATCGTGCAGGCAATTGTGGAATGTCATCGCGGTAAAATCAAAGTGGATAGTAAACTAGGAGAAGGCACAAAATTTATCGTGACGCTGCCCTACCATGTTTAATCTCGTTGTCAGGATTCTGTTAATTGCCACGATCGTTTTAGGCATTCTTTTTCGCTTTTATCATCTCGATCGGAAAATTTACTGGCACGATGAAGTTTACACCATATTTAGGGCAGGGGGATTTACTAGGGAAGAGATAGATAGACAGTTATTTACTAACAGATTTATCAGCGTGCTGGAGTTGCGTCAATTTCTTGATCTCAAACCTAAGAGTACAGCCCTTGACACTGTGGCATCCTTAGCTAGAGAAGACCCGCAGCATCCGCCCCTATATTTCCTCCTGACTCGCTATTGGATGGGATGGTTTGGTAATTCCGTCTTTGTCCTACGTCTGCTACCAGCCGTTCTCAGTGTTATTTCTTTACCAGCTATTTACTATCTCTCCCTTTCTCTCGCCCAGGGCAATCATTTAGTTGGGTTATTATCTGCTAGTCTTTTAGCTTTGTCCCCTGTAGACATTCTGTTTGCGCAAACTGCTAGGCAGTACAGTGCTTTGACATTAGCTACCATTATTAGTGCTTATTTTTTAACTAAAGGATGGCAGACAGGAAAATGGCCACATTGGTTATCATTTGCTCTAGCAGTTGCCCTTGGGTTTTACATCCATCCGTTTTTTGCCCTTAGTTTGATTGCCTTCGGTCTGTTTATTTTACTGGTACGCACCAATCGCTTTATTGCCTTTTCGTTATCCAGTATTGCTGGATTAGTTATCTACATCCCCTGGATTGCTGTGATGTTATCTAATTTGTCTAGAGTTTTCGCTACTACTGACTGGGCAACGATCGATGTTAGTCCTCTCTACCTAGTCAAACTGTGGATTCTAAGTTTTACTTGTATGTTTTTCGACTTAGATTTGGGATTTGATCATCCTCTAACTTACATATTAAGACTACCTTTCCTCATTGCTATCCTAGTGGCTATCCTACTAGTAGTTAAAAAGACACCCCGACCCATTCACTCTTTTCTCATCTGTTCTGCCTTTGTACCTTTCCTGTTGCTAGCTACTGCTGATTTAACTTTGGGGGGAAAACGATCGGCAGTTACTCGCTATTTAATCGGGTGTTTTCCGTTTGTGCAGATATTAGTTGCCCATTTGATAGCCTTTTGGTGGCAAAAGCGAAAAACGATCGGTATCTGTAGTTATACTCTTCTACTATGCACTAGTTTAGCTTCTGTTATGGTTAGTGCCAATGCGGAAACCTGGTGGAACAAGGATTTGAGCTATAACAATGCCCGTATCATTAAAACAGTAAATCAAGCTGAAAGACCAATCTTAATTAGTGACTTGGGCAATGACTTCACTAACACAGGGGATTTAATTGGTATGAGTGTTGGACTCAAGCAAGACATAGCCTTGTTTTTAGTAGCAAAAGATAATCCCTCCCTCAATCCTCTGTTAGCCACACCAAACAATACTGCTACTCTGTTCGTATTCCGCCCGTCAGAGCAACTGCTCTCTCTCCTTAAGCAAACTTCTTTAAGTTATGAGTTACTGTACTAAGACTTGCTCATGTATGATAAGAGATTGTAGTGTTGCCAACAAAGTTGACCTATGATTGATCGTGCCCAAGTCGAACATGTAGCCAATTTAGCCCGCCTGCAGTTGTCAGAAGCAGAGGTAGAAATCTTTGCCAAACAACTAAATGACATCCTGCAGTATGTGGAACAACTAAACCAACTTGACCCTGAACTAGAAGGTGTAGCACCGACGACCAGAGCGATCGAGGGGGCAATTGTGCCTAGAGCAGATGAGGTTAGACAAACAATAGATACAGAAGCCCTCCTCAACTGTGCTCCTGCTAGGGAAGACACTTTTTTCCGTGTGCCGCAAATCCTTAACTAGGATGAAAGATGAACAGACAGGAGTGGGTTTCTGATAGGCAGCAAATAGATGACTGTGGCGAAAACTACTTAGAACCCTATGCGCACCACGAGCCCGGGGAACTACCCGGCACGTTAGTCATTCCTGCAGATGCCGTTATACCGAGTATTTGGGCAATTGAGTATAGTCCTAGCCATTTTCAAAGTAAAAAACTAACCACCCCAGAGGAGGCAACTAGCTATCTCAACGGTATATTTGTTACCTGGTTTGATGTAATAGGACTTGGTTCTGAGGTCATTTTGCGCCGCATTGGTGAAACTTTTCAGTTGCATCCCCTGTTGTTAGAATCAGTAGTAAATACTCCCCAGCGTCCTAAGCTAGAAGAATACGAAGAAAATCAACTCCTCTTCGTTACTCACATGGTTTATCCTAGTAGAAAGACTAGAGGATTTATCACAGAACAAGTTAGCTTTGTATTGGGCAAAAATTATCTGCTCACTTTCCAGGAAGAACCTGAGTTTGATACCTTTACACCGATTCGGCAACGCCTTCAGCAAAACAAAGGCAAAATTCGTCACCAGGGAGCAGACTATCTCTTTTATGCCTTGGTCGATTCCATCTTGGAGGGGTACTTCCCTATCCTAGAAGACTATGGTGAACAGATGGAGGAATTGCAAGCAGAAATCTTAACCAGTCCCGATCGTGTTCATCTCCAACGCATTCATAGTATCAAACGAGAGTTATTGCATCTTAGACGATCGCTGTGGCCGCAAAGGGAAGCCTTAAACACTCTAGCCCGTATTGGGCATCCGTTAATTAGCAAATCCACTAGAGTGCATTTACAAAGTTGTTATGATAGTGTAGTGCAATTACTAGATATGCTGGAGACCTATAGGGAATTAGCTGCTAACTTGATGGATATTTATTTATCTTCCCTGGGCAATCGCACCAATGAAGTCATGCGGGTTCTCACTGTGATCTCCACCATCTTCATTCCCCTTACTTTCATTGTTGGGATATATGGCATGAACTTTGAGTATATGCCAGAATTGAAGTGGCGATATGGCTATTTCCTCTGCTGGGGCATTATGCTCACCCTGGGAGGGGGTTTGGTCTTTTTCTTTTGGCGACGGGGTTGGTTAGCTGACACAAAGTGAGTTATGCTGCAGACAGTTCCCCTTGAGCAGTTACTGGACACCTCTGGCATTGTCAGCGATGCCTACACAGCTATATCCACAGCTTTGACTCAACTGCAGGGGGCAGGGGCATCTACAGTGATTGTTGAGTGGGGGGGGCAGTGGTTTGCTGTCAGCGCTAAGACCCTACAATTTCTGCACCAGGAGGGGAGGGGCAATTTACTGCTGCGGGATATTTTGGTGACAATTCCTCCCCTAAAAGTGAAGGATTTCGTCAATATTTGGGAAGTATTAAGGTTAATGCGGTGTTATCGGGTAGATTGTTTAGCTGTGGTGGAGGAGGGCACAACAGAGTTACGGGGGGTAGTGATGCTGGAACAGGTACTCAAATTTTTAGAGGGAGTAGCTCGTCCACAGCTTTCCACGGGTTGGTATGAATACATCACCGATACCTCAGCCGAGGGAGTCTTTCTAGTGGATTTGGACCTGACTTTGCTGTTTGTCAATTCTAAGCTATCCCACCTGCTGGGCTATTCCCCTGGCACGATGGAGGGGCGCAATCTGAATGAATTTCTCGTAGTCTCGGAAAAAAATGGTCACCAGGAGGAGGCACAGCGGTATTTCCGTTTTCTGGCTAAAGATGGCACGGATGTTTGGGCGATTGTGGTGACCACTCCTTTGTTTGATGAAGCAGGGCATAACATTGGCACCTTGGGGCGCATCAGTGACATTACGGAGCGAGTTACCAGGGAAAGGAAAGACAAACGCAAACTCTCTGCTTTAGAGATTGCGGCAGAAGGGATCGCCATTTTGAATGATAGAGGGCAGTTTATCTATGTCAATCCCAGCTTTTGTCAACTTGTGCAAAAAAATGAACAACAGTTGATCGAAACCGATTGGTGGTCTCTTTATGGTCACTACCGCCGTGCTCCTGTGGAAGTGGAGTTGAGACAGACAGGCAGATGGCAGGGTGAGTTTTTGTACAACGATCGCTACATTGAAGTTTCTTTATCCACAGGGGAAGAAGATATTATTTGCATCTGTCGGGATATTACCGATCGGTATCAGGCAGCAGCCGCTCTTCGAGCTAGTGAAGAACGGTATCGTTTGTTGGCAGAATATGCGACGGATGTGATTGCCCGCTGCAATGGGGAGGGACGCTTTGAGTATGTTTCCCCTGCTTGCCAGGAGATTTGGGGTTATACGCCTGAGGAATTGTACCATCGGGTGTGGTTTGACTATATTCATCCTGAAGATGTGGCCAGAGTCAATCTGGCCTATCAGGTGTTTCTAGGAGAATTGGATAGTCAGCGGTTTATCTACCGCTTCTGGCGGCGGGATGGTTCCTATCTATGGATGGAGACAACGGCGCGGGTAAAGCGCTATCCAGACACTGGTGTGCCTATAGAAGTAATCATGGTTTCACGGGACATCACAGAAACTAAAGAAACGGAAGCGGATTTGATCCGTTCTAGGGAGGATTTACGCCTGGCAGTGGAAGCAACGACGGATGGTTTATGGGATTGGCATATTCCCAGTGGGGAGTTCTACTGTAGCGATCGATGGCTGGAGATGATGGGCTACAGTCGTTCTGCGTGGATACCCCATGTAGATAGCTGGCGGCAAATGCTCCACCCCGATGATCGGGAGGCAGTCCTGCAACAACTAGAGGAACACTTAACGGGGTCTTCACCCCAGTATGAAGGGGAATTTCGGCTGCGGCGGGCCGATGGTCAGTACCAGTGGGTATTTGCCAAAGGGAAGGTGGTAGAGCGGGATAGGCAGGGAAAGCCAGTACGCATGGTGGGTGCCCACAGTGACATTAACCGCCGCAAACGGATGGAGGAGTCTCTGCGACGGCAGTACCAACGGGCGTTGATGCTGGAGGAAATTAACAAGGAAATCCGCAGTAGTTTGGATATTCAAAGTGTTTTACAGCGCACAGTACAAGAATTAGGCAAAGTTTTTCACCAAAGTTGTGCGATCGTGCAGTTGCCCTTGACAATTTATACCTGTGACGATCGCTTGGCTGATATAGATATTTCCCTACTGCCACCGAGCTTGTTAGCAACAGATACAGTCAGTCTCATTCCCCCTGCCATCTTAAACTTAGATTGTCCCTCGGAATTGGCGGTGGTGCGCACTTGCTATCAGAATGAATGCAATGGTTTGATTCTCCTCTGTTCTTTTACCAAGAGTTATCTGTGGTACAAGGATGACATTGAGTTATTAGAAACGGTTGCCCACCAGGTGGGGATTGCCATTGCCCAGGCGGAGTTGTTACGGGAGGCGCAATTGCAGAGTGAATTAGCCCAGGTTGCCAATCGCAGCAAGAGTGCTTTCCTCGCTATGATGAGTCATGAAATCCGTACGCCCCTTAATGGGGTAATTGGGATGGCAGAGGTGCTGCGGGAAACGGACTTAAATCCCCAACAGGCGGAGTTGACTAGCATTATTCTGGAAAGTAGTAAAACTCTACTGAGCATTTTGAACGATATTTTGGACTTTTCCAAGATTGAGGCGGGACAACTGACCCTGGAAAGACAGCCCTTTGACTTGGCAGAAACGATCGAGGCGGTGTTGACGCTGATGGGTTCTCTTGTCTATAGCAAAAAATTGGAACTAATTTATGACCGCCTCCTAGATGTAGATACCACGGTAGTGGGGGATGCGAGCCGCTTGCGACAGGTGGTGCTAAATTTGGTCAGCAATGCTATCAAGTTTTGCTCGGCAGGGCAAATTGTGGTGACCCTAGATAGGTGGCAGAATTTCTGGTTGATTACAGTGACAGACACGGGGATCGGCATTGACCCCGATCAGTGGGGTGATTTATTTCAACCCTTCAGTCAACTAAATGCTTCTACAACCAGGGATTATGGTGGTACGGGTTTAGGCTTAGCAATTAGTAAGTTATTGGTGGAGTTGATGGAGGGGTACATCTGGGGGGAAAGTAATGAGAGCACTGGGGGCTATCCCCCCCCCGATTGGCAGTATCGCCATAGTTTAGCCCAGGGCTGTAGTTTCTATATAGCCATCCCCAGCAACCAGCCATCGCCCTTGCCTGCCCCCTTACCCATACAGAAACGGGCAGCTGTTGTAGTTCCCAACCCTGACCTGAGGGGGGTGTTGACTAAGTGGCTGACCAGTTGGGGTATGACTGTGGTAACGGAGGATACCATACCTTACCAGAATTGTGACGTAGTGTTTGTCGATGAACAACTATTACAGGGGGAAGTTTGGCAGTCTGGTTCCCCAGGGACTATCCCGATCGTAGTTTTGCAACCACCCTTGCACCAACCGCAGGGATACAGTTTGCTTAAACCCCTCAAACCCCAAGCCTGTAGATACTTACTGGAGCAAATCTTCATGTCTATTGCTATATCCCCTTCCCCTAGTCCTATTGTCTGCCAGCCCCTGTCCCCCTTGCGGGTATTGATTGTGGAGGATAACCCTGTCAACCAGAAAGTGGCACAGAAAATGCTGCAGCGCCTGGGCTACAACCCTACTATTGCTAAGAACGGTACTGAAGCTCTTCACCGTCTGCAGCAGCAGGACTATGATATAGTTCTCATGGATGTGCAAATGCCAGAGATGGATGGTCTCACTGCTACGCAACGGATTCGCCAGGAGTGCCGCCATCAACCCTACATTATTGCGATAACGGCTAATGCGATGCGGGGGGATCGGGAGACCTGCTTGGCAGCGGGGATGGACGATTATTTGAGTAAACCAATTACGATCGAGTCCCTAGGGGAGGCATTGCGTAGGGCTACTCTAAAATAGAGGGCACTGTATTTTGGCTAACCTATGACGGATTACCGCGCAATTGATGAGGAGTTATCGAAACGGGATTTGCACCTAGACCCAGCCGGCTATTTTATCATCTATGTCGATCGGGTGGACCAGCTCATCGTGGCAGAGCATTACACTAACGTTATTAACGAACAGGGATTAGCAGTGAACCCAGAGACAGGGGAGGTAATTCCCGCCAAGGGCAGAACAGGTCGTATACCAACACGGGTTTTCCGGGGTAAAACTGCTAAGCAAGTTTGTGTGGAGATTTTCGAGAAAACGGAGCCTGTGCCTGTCAGTCAATTCAGCCATAGTGCTTACCTGGGGCGGGAGTTACAGAAGGCGGAATGGGCGCTCTACCATAACACGGAGTATGTCCAGGATTGATTGGTGGCAGATTACTATAACCATTAAGCCCCAGTTGTTCGACGAGTCGGCAGAGGAGATGGCAATCTGGCAGTTGCAGGAGTTGGGCTGTCAGGGAGCGGTGACAAGCAGGGAAGGGGATCGGTTGCAGGTGAGGGGCTATATACCAGCTCTGACCTTAGGGGAGGAGGATTTGCAGGATTTTGCCCTGGCTGTGTGTGCAGAGCAGGCTAGTTGTCAGGTTAGCTGGCAGATCCTCCCGGAGGAGGATTGGAGTAATGCCTGGAAACAACATTGGCAACCCCAAGCGGTGGGGCGCTCCCTGCTAATTTATCCTGCCTGGCTGCCTGTACCAGAGAAGACCGATCGGCTGATCCTGCGCCTTGATCCTGGTAGTGCTTTTGGGTCAGGAGAACATCCCACTACCAGAATGTGCTTGGCAGCCCTAGAAGAATTGGTGTCTAGGCAAACAGGAGCGATTGTGGATGTGGGGTGTGGGTCGGGTATTTTGAGTGTTGCTGCTTATTTGTTGGGGGCAGAGCGTGTTTATGGGATTGATATTGACCCCTTGGCAATCCAGGCGACTATCCACAATTGGCAGTTGAATCAGTTGCCTGAGGAGCGGTTAGTAGTGGGAGAGAAAATAGAGGATACTGTGACAGAGACCGTGGCGGGGGTAGTGTGCAATATTCTGTTGGAACCGATACGGCAGATGTTGCCCCAGTTGGCTAAACTAGGAAATTGGGCTGTCTACAGTGGGATTTTGGGGGAACAGACGGAGGTGTTGGTCACGGAGCTAGAATTAGCGGGCTGGCGAGTCAAGGAGGTAAGGACAGCAGAAAAGTGGGCATGTTTACTGGCGGAAAGGTGAGGGTGTGGAACTAAAAAATGTCATTATTGCCTACCGATCGGGTCATTCTCTGGCGTTAGAGTGGGCAGAACGCTGCAATAAAGAGTTATCAGAGCGGGGTTGTCATGTCCTCATGGGTCCCAGTGGCAGTAACGACAATCCCTATCCTGTGTTTGTTGCTTCTTTCCATGATGATATTGACTTAGCGATCGTGCTGGGGGGAGACGGGGCAGCCCTGGGGGCAGCGCGGCATTTGGCACCCTTGGGAGTTCCCATTTTGGCAGTAAATATCGGCGGACACCTGGGCTTTCTCACCCATGGGGCGGAACAACTCCAGGATTCCCAAGGGGTATGGGATCGGTTGCTAGGGGATCAATTTGCCATCGATCGGCGCATGATGTTGCAAGCCAGAGTCACGGGCAATGACAAAGTCTTCTACTGTCTGAATGAGATGTGCATTAAGCCCGCCGCTCCCGATCGGATGGTGACTGCTTTTCTCGACGTATTTATTGACGGGGAACTGGTAGACCAACACCACGGAGACGGGTTGATTGTGGCAACTCCCACTGGCTCCACTTCCTACACAGTAGCAGCAAGCGGGCCAATTCTCCACCCTGGGATGGAGGCAATTATCATCACGCCCATTTGCCCTATGAGCCTATCTAGCCGCTCTATTGTTCTGCCCCCTCGCCTAGTTGTGCACATTTCTCCCACCAAACCCGATACCGATTTGAAACTCTGGGCGGATGGAGTGCTGGCAACCCCAATTGGTCAGGGACAGCAGGTAGAAATTAGCCGTGCCGATGCCCTCACCCAGTTTATTATCCTCGCTGAAGACTACTCCTATTTTCGCTCCCTGCAGGAAAAACTACTGTGGCGGGGTGCCCGCATCAAGCCCTAGAATTTTTGCCCAACTGCTACCGATCGGGTCTGTCCGTCCTTTTCCAGAATGGCAGTATTTTGGTCAACCGTTTTCAGCCGCCAACCCGTCGAACCTACCACGCCGCCAACAGGCACAGACTGGACGGCACCATCAGTCTCAACCAGGACATAGGAACGATCGTTGGGTTCCAACATAAAAGTCCCCGATAGAGTAGTGGAGGAACTGGGAGGAGCAGGCAGTGGTTCCACGGCAGGGGCTTTTGCTGTAGTCGCAGGTTTCGTATACACAGGTTCAGGGGCAGGCTCGCGGTAGCTAGGGGGGTCTACCGGCGGGGGGGAGTACACAGGCACATACTGCACAACAGTTTGAGGGGGTGTAGGAGCGGGAGCCTCTGGGGCAGGGGGTGCAGAAGCAGAAGGAGCCGAACTATTGGCAGGACTCAGTTGAGCAGGAGTAGCAGTTTGAAAAGCTGTTTTAATCTCACTGGCAAATTCAACGGTTTTGCGGTCGGGAGTTTTACTCTCTGTAGCTACAGGGGTAGGTGTGGGTTCTTGCACCAACGATCGTTGCACAACAAAATAGTGCCCTAGCACTACCGCCGCACCGATGAGCATAGAAGCCAGGGCTGTGCCCAGGAAAAATTTGTCAACACCACTACTAGCAGGGGGGGGAGCAACAGGAGGGATAACAATTGGCGGAGTAGGGTCAACCCAGGAGGGCACTACCTCTGCCAGGATGGGCACTTGGGTATTTGCTACATCAACCTTGACCAGACTAACTACTAGCGGTTCCTCGGTAGAGGGCTGGGGTTCAGGGCGGCGGCGTTCTCGATGGAGGCGAAGAGACTGTTCTACATCCGTAAACAGTTCATCCATAATTTCGTCGCAATGCTCCTCATACATCTCTCGGTATCCGAGGATACTATTAGCATCCATCCCTATTACTCCCTTTTGACTAAACCACCACTGCGCCAGAAGATAGCACAACTTGTCGGAAAACGCTAGGGGGGTGCTACCCGCATCACAGCCACCACAGTCAAGATTCCCACCATCACAGCCACCGCAATCTGCCCCCTGCTATCGCCGTCCCAAGGATTACAATCTAGCTCTTGTTCTCCCCCCTGACCGCAGCTATCAAGGAAACCACAATCAGAGACAGATGAGCAGCAATCAATAATGTTAGGCTAGCACGGCGACCTGTGAAACTGTAGGGGTAGTCCTTCTTCTTGATCTTCATCAGTGCTGTTGGAGGCAAACCTAGCACGTCCGGCTTTGAGAATTAAACTAGCTTCTTTACATCCCTGGAACTGTATTCGGAGTTTCCGCCCAGCACCAATAACTCCTTGCCGCTCTGTATACCTGCTGCTACCCAAAGGCGAGTTAACCTGTCTAACCAATGCCCTGGGTAAACTCTGTTCACAAGTCCCAGGCTCTCTGTACCCCAAGGATTGTAGTCCCACATTAACTTAGTAACCAGGGAATATTCTCCCAAAACGATCGAGGCTTTACATCTTAACTAATTTGTGTAATTTGTGCAGGGGAGCAAGCCTATGCTAAAAAGACCAAGAAGCTAACTGTTGGTAAATTGCGCCCTGGGGTGTGAGGTTACTTTGATAGAGAACTAGATGAGTAGCTGTCCAGAAGGATTGACTGGGAGTACAGTTTAGCACTGGTTGTCCCTGCCTAGCATCTTTCAAGCGCCCCAGGGTGATATGACCCCGAAACTTCCTTCTTTCTGCTGCTACACCCACTGACTGGGCACATTTTTCTACCCTGTCAACTAGTTCCCCTAACTCTGGAGTGGTGGGTACTCTGGCGACAATCGTATGGGGTCTTTGGGCAGGAAAGAGACTTGGTTCTGTCAAGGTTAACGACAAATGACCAGAGAATGACTGCTGACTGATGAAATTAACTAATTCTTGTATCTGCAAAAGGGACAGATCACCAAGAAAACGGACTGTTAAATGAAACTGTTCTGGCTTCACCCAACGCACACCTTGGCTCCATCTCATCCCCATCAGCTGTTGTTGATAGTCAGTGAGAAAAGCTTTAGCATAGCGATCGGGGGGAATGGCTAAAAATGCTCTAATTTGTTGCTCTGATGGAGCTGCAAGCTGCTTTTTACTCCCTGGTAAGTTGGACATGTCAGAGACTCAATAGTGTTGAGCGATAGTTAAAGAAAGGGTTGAACATAGCTTGAGAGACAATGAGGTCTGTAAGGGTTATGCTAAGGCATCTTCTGCAATTCGCCAAGTATTGATTCCGAGACCTATTCCCTACTTGTTGAAACCCAGTATTTGTTGAGATTGCTTTTGGTAAAGCTTGAATATTGACACAAACATAATCACCTTTCCCAAGGCAACAAAATACAGCAATATGTCTAATACTGTTGATAGGGTGGGAGAGTTTTCTATTTTTGTTTAGCTTGATAAAGCCCGATCGTCCCATCTCTTCTGTCGTTTGGGCAAAGATTTCACAGTGACCTATCTTCGGCAAAAACTCAAAAAGCAACTGATTAAGGATGCTATCTTAAAGCAAACGATCGTGACTGGGATTAGTATAAGGCTCATCCCTATTCTATCCTACGTGTCAACCCATAGACCAGGGAGAGACCGCTCAGTAACCCCAACCCTGTCAACCATACCTGCCGATCGACAAAGAAGGCTAAGATTGCACAGGCAAGTAGTCCCACCCCTGCCAGCCAACGGGGAAACATACGTTCCCTGGGGTTTAACTGCCAAGCACAGAGATTGGTAATGGCGTAGTAGTTCAACACATGGAAGGCACTAAAAGACCAGGTAGTTTTCACATTGCCAATTAGGGTCAAAAGAGCAATCGCTGTGCCTACAGTTACTACTGCCCAGGGGGGGGTAGTCTGCTCCCTGTTCAATTGCGCCAGAAACCCAGGTAAATCCCCTCGCCGTGCCATTGCCAATACTATCCGCGACAACCCCAAGATTAAGTTCAGCAACACTCCCAATAGCGCTGAAATTGCCCCCATAATGACCAACTTACTGGCTAGACTATAGCCCCATAAATTTAACAAATCTGCCAGGGGGGCATTGCTGGGCAAAACTTGGCTAATTCCTCCCTTTATTCCTACTATTCCCACCCCCAGGTAGAGCAGAGATGTAATAGCAATCGTTAGCCCCACTGCCCAGGGAATAGTCCTACGGGGATTTACCACCTCTTCCCCTAAAGTAGTGATACGGGCATAACCTGCGTAGGCGACAAACATTAGCGCTGTAGCTTCCATAGTTGACATTAATTCCCCATTAAAAATGTTTGACTGGGGGGCAGTAGTCCCAAAACCTAGAGCAATAAAGCACAACAAAGCCAACAATGTCATCGAGACAATTACGGTGTTGATCAAGCCCGATCGTTTCACCCCCAGAAACACAACACCTGTCATCAGCGCTACTGCTATCAACCCCAGCCATCTAGGGTCGACATTAACTCCCAACCTAGCGAGATAAGCTGACACACCTAAAGCCGCCGTTGCTGCCGAAGCTGATTTGGCTAATAAAAACAACCAACCCGCTATGAAACCACACCAGGGGTGTAGATAGCGATAGCCATATTCGTAGGTGCCGCCACTGATAGGATGACTAGCCGCCAACTGCGCAGAATTTAAGCCATTACAAATAGCTATTAAACTTGCCAGCAAAATTCCCACCAATACCCCCTTGCCAGCAACCTGCGTAGCCACTGCAATGCTCACAAACACCCCTGTGCCCAGAATCGACCCCAACCCCAACCACACTGCCCCCCATAGCCCAATCTGCCGCTTTAATAACTCCATCTCCCCCCCTAAACAAAAAACCCCCGATCGGGGGTCATCACAGTTAAATGCAAAATAGATTAGCGGAAAGGTACGTTATTTTTATCAAGAACTCGCTGTACCTCAGGTCCTGGCTGGTAGGTATATCCCCAGGTAGCCCGATCGCTGTCGTCAATAATCTGAGGCGTGACTACAATAATAACCTCACTCCTAGTCTTCTCAGTCCTGGTATTGCGGAAGAGAGCACCAACGATCGGCAAATCTCCCAAGAAGGGAACTTTACTGACAGACTCCCTATCCTGATCTTGAATTACACCCGAGAGAATAAGCGACTGTCCATCTCGCAGACGAATTGGTCCCGAATCCAAAGCCCTCTTGGACAAGAGATCAATCTCACCAACAAAGACATCTTCACCGCCACGGTCTTGTCCTTGTCCTCTTCTCCTAATAGTAACTGGTCTTCTCTGACCCAACACACTGACCTGAGGCAAGACCGCCATGTTTATGAAACCATTTTCATCCACCCGATCAACTCTCACAGAAAGACGCAAACCTGCCGTATCCTTAGTGACTCCACTACCATCAGCATTGAGAGTAATCACCTCATTACCTAAGTCTACTTGCGCCTGTTGACCTTCCTGAACCAATAGAGTCGGGTCACTGAGTAACTTAGCATTACCAGTAGCAATTGTAGCGTTTAGCCTTGCCAAAAACTGCCTTGGGTACTGGAAGATGGAGGGCAAAGTCAAACTACTGGGATCAAACGTTACGGGAGCATTACCACGTGTTGCCAGAACGGGTTCACCCGTAGTGGGATCAAGCAAGAAGGGTGTGTTAGCATAGGGACCAGTTCTGAACTCAGGACGTAGGGTAGGAATGTTGGCATTAATTTGTCCTCCTGGATTCAGAAGATAGGTATTATTGTTGCCAGGTGCACCTGTACCTGCACGTACAGCTGGAGCAAGGGGATTATCTCCAGGGCTGAAGGGAGAAGCATTGTCAGGAATAAAAGCACCTGTTACAGGGTCACGAGAGAAAGACAGATTATTGGGATCAGTAAATAGAGGACTTCCTCCTACAGGATTTCTAACTACAGGGCGGGAGAAATTGCCAGCTGCCGTATTACCACTGTTATTAGCTGGATTGAGCTGCCCAAAGTTCAGTACTGCCACCCCATCGTTGACAGTAAAGAAACTATCGTTTATGCCAAAGGAAAAACTACTGCCACTCTGCTGGTCACCAGACAGAGAAACATCCACAATCTTGACATTCACAGCTACCTGTCGACGACGGGTATCAATCCGAGCCAACTGAGCAGCCGCATATTCCACCAAGCTCGGTGTACCAACCAAGGTAAGAGAGTTTGAGCGTTCATCAGCTACAACCTGTAAACCCTTCAAGGGCAGAATGGAGCTAGGAGTTCCCTGTACACTCTCCAAAACAGGAATCGATTCTGTCGGAATATTAGTAACAGTTTGACCACCCGCGCCAATTTGCGCTGCCTGCGCACCAGGAATAGGACGCTGTCTGTTGACTACCCTTTCCGCTCCCAAGCCTGCTAGGAAAGCAGAAGCTTCACCAACACTAATCTGATTGAGCCGATAGGTACGGTGAACTATGTTCTTCAAATTTACCGGCAGTCGTGCTGCCACAAAAATTGTCCGACCCACCCGATTGGCATCCAAATTAGTCAGTCTTAGAATGTTGTTGAACACATCCTGAGCCGACTCGTTCTCCACGTCCAGGGAAATGCGCGCATTCACTCCTGTCGCTGCTTGCTGACCTGTCGCACCCTGTTGTTGTCCCCCTCCTGTAACATCATCAGCAAATGCCACATTTAACCCTGCTACCCTTGCTACTACTGCTAATACCTCCCGTACAGGTGCTTCCCGTAGAGACAGACGGGGTACTCTCTCTTTTGTCCCCAAATCCACAATGTCAGGCTTAAGAGTAGTGGTGCTCACAGAAATGTCCCCGATCGGGGCTGGCACAGGTCGCCGTTGAAAAGGTGGTATAGTCCCTTGCACTCTTCCTGGTACCTGGGGCTGTACTGGCGTAGTTGGGGGCACTCCTTGAGGACTAGCAGGCGCTGTTGGTTGTGCTCCCCCGCCCTGGGCTATATTCCTCTCTTGAATTGTAACCTTAGGTCGGAACAAAGGCTTAACTGCTGCCTGCCTGCTCTCCTGTTCCGCTCTTGTTATTGGGGCATACAGCAACAATAACATCAACCACCAAATGCATTTTCTGTTCATCACACACTCCTCATCCTGTCTAACCATAAACTACTGACTACTTGGGTGGAGCTGCCCCGCCTTGGGGACTAGCTTGCGCTGTGAGTTGGGCCAACTCTTCGGGAGATAACGGTATATATGCTATCAGATTAAACTCCGTCGTAATTAGGGGTGGTAAGGTAGCAGCAATATAATTTTTTTGCTCGGGAGTTAAATTCTCGGCATCAATCTGTATCTTGGATGGTTTAAGGCGCACATCCTTGACAACAAGCAAGGGGCGGAGTTGTTCTAACTTACGCATGAACTCCAAGGTATCCTGATAGGTAGCAGAAATGGTAATTTTATAATCTCGTGTGCGGAAGGGACGCTCAGCTGTTGCCTCTGCCGCTGCACCAGGGGTAAAGTCATCTAGGCGACCCCTCAGGGCACTACCGGATATATTTGCTACTGGTGACACAATCAAGGGCTCACCCAACTCCGCTAAACGTGCGTTGATGTCTAGGATCAGTGTGTCTAGGGTTTCGGGGGAAGGCAGTAAGGACAACACTGCCTCTTTTCTTTGTTTCGCTTCCTCCACTTTCTGGGGAATATCCCGCTTCTGGGCTATTTCCTGCTCCTTACCGCGGATAGATTCCTCCTTTTGCCTAATTTGCAACCTAGCCGCATCAATCTCAGCCAGGAGTGGGCTAATAAACTGCAGAATAATGAACCCTGCCCCCACTACGCCTATTACTCCCAGCGCAATACCAAGCACACGACCGCCTAGGGTAACACCGAAGAGAGTAACGCCACCCCCTGGCTGTAATTCTTCCTCCATTGTGGCTGTCATTGTTTCGCTTCTCCTTCTTGCTGTGAACTAACACTTATGCCTTTCTGCCGTAGGGTAGCAATGCGTGCCAAGGCACCGTCGGAGCGTACTTTTTGTAATGCCCCTTCTAGCTCTAGCGTAGTCCTAGGAGTGAGGGTCAGTTCTATACGGTACTTGGCTATATCTACCTCCACATCTTTCTTAGGGGGACTGAGTTTCGCAGATTTCAGCTCTACCCCATTGGCTGCTACAAATGGGGATTCCTGCAGCTTGAGCATAAAATCATTGACTTGGTCAAAGGCACTGTCCTTGGGTGAGTTGGCAGCTACTTCCCCCTCTATAGTGATCTTTCTGTCCAGTTGCTGAAAGTTCTCTATTTTAACATTGACGGGTGTCCGCTCCCGAAGGTCCTGCAAAATGGCAGAGGCGGGTATATCTCCAACAAACAAGGCTACCAATTGTTGGGTTTGCTGATCAATAGCGGCTATCTCTGCCTCCTTAGCCTTTAGGTCAGCTATCTGTTTGTCTAATTCTTCTTCTTTCCTAGTCAGGGTGGCTACCTGTTGCTGTAGGTTTTCCCGCTGCCTACTGAGGAAAAAGTAGTAGATACCAGTACTGGCAATTAAAATCACTGCTACTGCTCCACCCCCAATCAACCAGTTGACATCCGCTATGGGAGCGGCTTCCCCCGCTCCTTCTGCCACCTGACGGTCTTTGAGAAAGTTAATATCGATCGTGTACATCTACGCCACCTCCCTCAGTCCTAATCCCAACACAATTGCCATACTCATCCGCACACCCCTAGAGTAGTTCTGGTCAGGAGTAACAGATAGTGCCGTCAGGGGGTCAACCTGACTGGCAGTAATACCTAAACGCTGGCTGAAGAATTCATCTAGCTGCTCGATCGCTGCCCCTGGACCCGACACAAGGAGCTGTACCACGTCTGACCCCACAGTTTGGCTAGTGTAGAAATCAATGGAACGCCGCAATTCGTCTGCTAGGTCACTGAGGACCCGTAATACCGCCGCTTCCCCTGGAGTACCAGTCCCTCCTCCTAGCCCTGCTGTATCCATAGTTTGTAGGGGAACCGTCATCTGTTCAATGCGGTCTAGTTCTGTATTGCGAATGGGGGGCAAATTCATCGATCGCAACTGGGCATTTTGAATTTGTGACGTACCGATGCCTACGGTGCGGGAGAACTGGGGCACACCGTCTACTACAATTGTGATCTCCGTGGACTCGTACTCAATATCGACAACTGCTACTGCCTCAGCAACGGAGGAATATTTTTTGAGTTCTTCTCTGAAGGCACGCAGGAGAGCAAAGCTACTGACTTCTAGGACATCGAGGTTGAGCTGGGCAACTTGAATCGCCTGCATATAGGTATCCGTAACCTCCTTGGGGGTGGCGACCATTAGAATTTCGCGGCGTTCAATGCCATCGTCATCTAGTTGTACCCCCAGTTCAACGTAGTCCACGTCAGCATCCTCCCTGGGAAAGGGAAGATATAAACTAGCTTCTTGGTTGAGGACAACTTCCCTCAACTCGTCCCCCTGCAGCTCGGAGGGAACCTTGATCAAACGGCTCACGGTCTCCCGCCCTGGGATGGATGTGGCTACTTTAGTGGACTTAAACCGGTTTTCCTGATGTAAACGCCTGATAATTTCCCCCAGCTGAATGGGGTCGTTGATCCGCCCTTCTTCTACCACCCCTTCCGGCAGCTGCTCGCTGGCATATCTGGCAATCTTGTAGGCAGATTGTCCCCTTTTCTGCAGTTCCACCAAGCTGACCCGATCGGGATTTATGTCAACCCCAATTCCTTTTGTCCCCCCAGAAAATAGGCTTGTTAGAAAAGTCATACAGCCCCACAACAGTGCGTCTGAGGTGGATTATAGACTGCTAGGGGATATTGTCAATACAAATTCCTTCTCTCTTTATACCCTGGCGCTGGAATATATTTATGACGGAAACTGTCTGTTTTAATCAGTATTTTAGCCAAAGAAGAACCACCGAAGGTATTGTTCCGTCAGATATTGCCCCCAGAAAAGCGCCCCCAAGCCACCAAGGGCTAGACAGGGACCAAAGCGGATACGCTGCACTGATCTACCTAAAAGTTTGCCAATTCCCGCAAGCGTTACCCCCAGTAGGGCAGCTATTAGGGTTGTAACTAACACTGCCTGCCAGCCCAGCCAAGCTCCGATCATCCCCAGGAGTTTGGGGTCACCCCCCCCCATCGCTTCTTTGCCCAGGAAGATGGTGGCAGTTACCCCCAGTAGACTCAAAGACCAAATACCCAGGACAATTCCTATGGTGCTGGCAATTAGATTTTGTGCCAGGGTTTGGGGACTTGTGCTGAGGAGGGCGTGGTAGCAGATACCCAGAATTAGCCCACTTTGGGTGAGGGAATTGGGGAGGGTCTCTGTATCAATGTCAATTAATGCCAGGGTAGTTAACCAGGCAATAAAAGCTCCCAGGAGTAACAAACTGGCTAGACCCAGCTCTGCACCAAAGCGCCACACTAGGGCTAAAAACAGGAGAGCAACCAGAAGTTCCACTGTCGGGTAACGCCAGGAGATAGGAGCACCACAGTAACGGCATTTCCCCCTCAAGATTAGCCAGCCCAAAATGGGAATGTTATCCCTTGGAGTCAGGCGGGTCTGACAGGAGGGACAGCGAGAAGGGGGATAGATAATCGATATACCCAGAGGCAGGCGATAGACAACAACATTGATGAAACTGCCAACACAGGCACCCAGGATAAAACTTGTCGGCAGGAGCACAATCTGTAGGTCAAAAAGCATCTATGTATAGATGAAAGTCAGTGGGCTTGCTCGTACCCGTCACCAGTATTTGATACACACCTTCACTGGCAGTCTGGAAGGATTTGGGGTTACCATCTCGGTCATCTACTAGCAGAACTCCATTGGGGTCAAACACTTCCACACTGATTTCCCCCTCGTGGGCAACGGTAACTTTTTGTTCCGCCCCTAATCGCAGTTGGTATTTGAAGACTTGATTGGGCTGAATAGACTCAGCAACGGATGTGCCATAGGTACCGGCAGGAAATTCTATGGTTTTGGTGACAATTTCTGGCGGAGGAGGAGCAGGTGGGGGTGTTTCTGTTTCTTGGGGGGGAGCAGGGGTGGGTGGGCTGACCCTTTCTGGGGGCGGTGGCTCAGGATTGACCAAGGTCACCTCTAGGCGAAATTCCTGGGGCGAGGAGTTATCCAGGAGAGTGATTTCTACAAAGTAGGCACCACTGGCGGGTAACTTGCCCTGCCAATAGCCCAGAGTTAGATTACTCGATCGCTCATCGATCGGTTTTTGGTCTTCGTAGAGGAGGGTCATCTGCAGATTTGCCCCCGTGAGAGAGGCGGTCATAGTCTGGTCTTTTTTAGCGGTCAAACGGTAGATGATTTTTTCGCCGGGATTGATGCGATCGCTAGCAGTGGCTTTATTAGGGTCAGACCAATTGAGGGGGTCGCCAAACTTGAGGTCTTTCAAAATTGAGGTCGGTTTAGCAGGCACGAGCGGTGGCGGGGGTTCTGCCGTAGGGTTTGGAGGTTTATTGTTACTGTTGAGGAAGGAAAACACTACCCAAGAACCAATCCCTGCCAGGAAAACGGCGAAAATCCCTACCAACCAATTAGTGCCACCTCCCCTTTGGGTCAATTGGGGACGGGTTGGTTTACCCATGGGCGGCGCTGTAATGACCATAGTGCGATCGGGGAGGTCAGTCGTAGCAGGGGCACGCCCCACTGCCATTGTGGGCACCTGTACCTGGGATTGGCGCAGATACAGCAGGGCTTCGCGGGCATCGGCATAACGATCGGCAGGTCTGTGTCTGAGCATCCGCTCCAACACCTGGGCGAAATGGGGGCTGAGACTGACGTAGTCCTGCCACCGCCAGACTAAATTGACCTCATCAAACAATTCCTGGGGATCGCGCCCTGTAAGCAATACCAAAGCTGTTACCGCTAGGGCATAGATGTCACTACTGGGAAATACCTGCCCTGTCCGCAGTTGCTCAGGGGAGGCATAACCTGGCTTACCAGCAATGGTAGCGCCCCAAATGTCATGGATGTGGGTAGCCATCTCCTTGCCCACGCCGAAATCAATTAAAACTGTTTTGTGGTCAGCCGTGCGCAACATCAAATTGTCGGGAGAAATGTCGCGGTGGATGATCTGCCGATCGTGGAGGTAGGCTAAAATTTCCAGTACTTGGCAGACAACATCAATCACTTCCACCTCGTGGAAAGTTTTACCTATTTGCAGCCGTTCCCGCAAAAGCGCACGGTAGGTTTTCCCTTCGACGTAGTCCTGCACCAAAAACAATCTGCCGTCAATTTCAAAGTTGGCACGGAATTGGGGGACTTGGGGATGGTTGATCTGATATAGCAGGCTGGCTTCACGGCGGAATAACTCCCTTGCCTTAGCAGTTGCCTCTTCTGAGGAGGGGTGAGGAATAAATTCCTTGATGACACAGAGTTCGCGGAAGCGCTCTAGGTCTTCAGCTAGATAGGTGCGCCCCATCCCCCCCTGTCCCAGTACTCGCTTGACGAGATACCGATCCTTGAGGGTATGCCCCAACTGTATAGCCGATTGCATAGAAAATGACGGCAATAATTTTTTACATCATAGCTATTATGCCCTAGCGGTTCACTTGGCGCACTGTCAGGATGTATTCTCCCCGTCCCTTGGGGTTATAGGCATTGGCAACGACCCGATACTGTCCCGTTTGGGGGAGGCGAATCACGATCGTGGCGGACTTGCCCCCCGCCAGGCCTTTATTCTGGTCTAGTACCTTTTGGTCGGGGCTAAAGAGGAGGAGATAGGGTTGGAATTCCTCTGTCTGCAGGGATAGCTCGACTAACTGTCCCGCTCGTCCCTCAAAGGTGTAGACATCGAAAAAGCTGCCATCCTTGGCTAAGACCCGACTCCGCTCCCCTAGATTGCCTACGCGATAGAGAATGATACTTTCAGGGTCGAGGACATGGCGGGGAGGACGATCGACTATTTGGGCGCGCACAGTAAACCTACCGACTACCCCCGCTTCATAGGAACTGGCATAGAGAGTGTAGACCCCATCCATTGGTAGAGTGTAGGTTATGCGGGCATCAGCACCTGTACCGCCGTCATCATCCTCTGCTAGTTGTTCTCCCCTAGGGTCAAGGAGGACAAGATAGGCATCCAGGTCACGGCTGGACATTTCTATAACCACTGTTTTCCCCGCCTTGCCCACGAAATCATAGAGTTTGTAGTAGCTCCCATCCGGTAGTTTGGGGTCGGTGGAGGTGAGGGTTTCCACCAACAGCTGTCCATCGAGGGGCAAACGTTTAGGTAATAGGGCTGACCGCCGTTCAGAGCTACCCTCAACACTACGTAAAAATTCCCGTGCCACTTCGGCATTGATGGCAAATCCTATGCCCGTGGGCAGGTTGTTGGGGCTAAAAATCAAGGTGTTAATGCCAATCAGTTCTCCCCTGCTGTTGAGGAGGGGGCCACCAGAATTGCCAGGATTGAGGGCAGCATCGGTTTGGATGAGTTGCCGATCGTTATCTAACCTACTGACAATACCTGTGGTGAGGGTACCAGCAAAGCGCCCGAAGGGGTCACCAATGGCAAAAACCCTTTGTCCCACTTGGATCGGTTCTGTTGTCCCCAGTTTCAAAGCGGGTAAATTTTCCTTGACTCCCACTAGGCGTACTACTGCCAAGTCAGGATTGAGGCTAGCCGCCACCACCTGCCCAAGAAATCGCTGCTTGTTAGCAAGGGTGACAGTGACTTGACTCTGCCCCCGCACTACATGACCGCTGGTGATGACAAGTCCCTTGGGGTCAACGATCGTGCCACTGCCTGTGCGATTGCCACTTCTAATGGAGACTACGGCCGGACTAGCTAAGCGATAGACGCGAATATTAACCTGCTCATTGATGTCTTGGGCAAAGACAGGGGGTGGCAACAGCACCCAGGGCAAAAGGTACATACCAGGAGGACAACCACTCTGCCTTTTCCAGTATAATCCCACCATTCAGCTAAACAGCCACCGCCAGAGGGGATGCTTGTCACCCTTGGACTCAATCCTTTGCAGGTATTTCACCATACGCTGGTATTCTCTGGGAGAGAAACCAAATAAAATATGCTGACTCTGCCAAACCAGGGTGGCGAGGGTGGTACTGACGCAAAACATCACGCCCAAGCTGGGAAGGGGACGGAACTTAATTGTAGCCCGCACAGCTGCCCAGGTGAAAAATTCTGCCATAAGGGCTATCTCCCGCCGTAACTGCCATAGGGAAAACAGACCAATCGTTAACCACATGGTGCCGCTAAACAACCAGCGTCCCCAGGTTTGCAGATCAATCAATCGCTGCAGGGGGAGCTTGTAACGATCGAGTAGTTCCCGCTCTTCCATAAGTTATCTGTCTTCTCCAGTCTAAACTACCCTGGGATGGTTTAATTACCTTGCCCCTTGAGTTCTTGGGCTAACACTGCCACCAATTGTTCGATGTCCTCAGGGGAGGTACTGTAGCTCACGGATGCCCGCAAGGCAGGGGGGTGGGGAATCGACCGTAAACAAATACGGTACTTTTCTTCCAAAAGGCGGGAGAGGGCAAGGGGGGAGAAATTAGCTACCTGGAAAGGAACTAAGCCCGATCGGGGGGGAGATGCGCAAACAGTATTTATGCCAGGCAAAGAGGTCAGCCTTGCCCATAGGTGTTGGGCATTTTGTCCTATCCTCTGATACCGTTCAGTAGTTGTCCCCCCCTGGTTGGCTAATTCTAGTGCCAGTCGCAGTGCCCCCAACAGGGGATAGGCAGAACTAGCCACCTCAAACTTAGCCTGTTTTTGCTTTAAGCCCCGCCACCCCACAAAGGTGACTAAAGCCTCTTCCTGTACTCTGGGTGCCACGTATAAGCCACCCAGACCCAGGGGTCCATTCAACCATTTATGCCCCGTAAAGGCATAGAAGTCTACCCCCAGCTCCTCTAGTTGCAAAGGCAAAACCCCCACACTCTGAGCCGCATCCACTGCTAACCAAATGCCCCGATCGTGACAGAGTTGGGCAATTGACTGCAGAGGCAAAATCTGTCCCGTATTCCAACAGATGTGACTGACCATAACCATTTTGGTCTGGGGTTGCAAATGCTCTGCCAGTAAGGCTAATACCTCTACCTCCCCCCTATCCCGATAGTCAAACAGGGGGAAAAAGCTAAACTTTACGCCCAATCTTTGGGACAAGGCTGCGGCAATCGCCACAACGCCAGGGTGTTCGCAATCTGACAACAGCAGATGGTCGCCCGCCCGCCAGGGATAACTCCACAGGGCAATGTTGCAACCTTCTGTCGTATTCTGCGTCAAGGTTATGGTCTCTGGGGTGGTGCCCAGGAGGTGGGCTAAAACCGATCGGGTTTCCGCCAGTTCTGACGCAATCCAATCATTAGCGCCATGGGAAAATGCTCCCAGAGTTTCGATGTAAGCGTAGTTCTCCCTGATTTTATCTATGACCGCTGGTGCTAGCAGCCCCTGCCCCCCGTAGTTGAAATATATCCACGCCATAGCTGACCACCTGCACAGTTTTTTATCTTAGCCCTAATTGACGGTACCCCCCAAAACAGTTAATCTACTGCCAAACCAGGGAGAGTGTATGCAGCGGTTAGCAGCAGTTCTCGCGTTAGTGACAGTAGGGCTACCCACCTTTGCCCAGCCAGCCACCACCAGGCTAATTATTCGCGCCCAGCGGCAAGAAGTGAACATTCGCACTGGCATTATCACAGTCACTGGCAATGTGCAGTTGGATTACCCCGCCCGCCAGATTCAAGCTACCGCCGCCACCGCCCAATACTTCACGCGGGAACGGAAAATTGTGTTGCGTGGGGATGTGCAGGTAAAGCAGTTGGGTAACACTATCAAGGCGGAAACTATTACCTACCTGATTGAGGAGGGGCAATTCACCGCCACCCCCAAGGAAAACCAACAGGTGGAGTCCGTCTACATCCTCGATGACCCTGATGCCCTCAATAACCCCCTCGCTGCTACTACCCCCGTTGAACAGGTAAAGCCGCGCTTCAAACAACTGGTCAGTCCGCCCGTGGACATCAAAACTGAGTAATTGTGAATAATCTTGAATGGGGCATGAGTCTCTATCAGAGGTAGTGCTACCATAGCTTAACAATCTTAACAATACATTATTGAGTAAGGAGCCTATTGCGTGAGAGTTGCAGTTGTGGGAGGGGGACCTGCTGGTGCTAGTGCCGCTGAAACCCTTGCCAAAGCAGGAATTGAAACCTATCTGTTTGAGCGCAAACTGGACAATGCCAAGCCCTGTGGTGGCGCTATCCCCCTCTGTATGGTGTCGGAGTTTGACCTGCCTGACCACATTATCGACCGGCGGGTGCGCAAGATGAAAATGATCTCCCCCAGCAATAGGGAGGTAGACATTGCCTTGGATAACCAGGATGAGTACATTGGGATGTGTCGGCGGGAGATTTTGGATGGATTTCTGCGCAACCGAGCAGCCCAATTGGGAGCCCATTTAATCAATGGGCGTGTCCTGCACATCGATGTCCCCAAGACTAGCACTGCTCCCTATGTGCTCCACTATGCCGATATGTCCAGCGGTGGACCGGAGGGAGTGCTCAAGGAAATGGCAGTTGACTTGATTGTGGGAGCGGACGGAGCCAATTCCATCGTGGCAAAAGCGATCGAGGCAGGGGACTATAACTATGCCATTGCCTTCCAGGAGCGGATTCGCCTACCCCAGGACAAGATGACCTACTACGAAGAGCTAGCGGAAATGTATGTCGGGGATGATGTGTCCCCTGATTTCTATGCTTGGGTGTTCCCCAAATACGACCATGTGGCGGTCGGTACGGGCACGATGCATGCTAACCAAAAGCAGATCAAGCAACTGCAGCTAGGCATCCGTAAGCGGGCAGAGGAGAGAATTGCCGGGGGAGAGGTGATTAAAATTGAAGCCCACCCCATTCCTGAACATCCCCGTCCCCGGCGCGTAGTGGGGCGTGTAGCCCTGGTGGGGGATGCTGCGGGCTACGTCACTAAGTCTAGTGGGGAAGGTATCTACTTTGCTGCCAAGTCAGGGCGGATGTGCGCCGAAACGATCGTGGAATTCAGCAATAATGGTCGCCGTCTACCCACTGAAGACCAACTCAAGGTCTATCTCCAGCGCTGGGATAAGCAATACGGTCTTACCTACGTCGTCTTGGACTTGCTGCAACGGGTGTTCTACCGCTCTAATGCCACGCGAGAGGCGTTTGTGGAGATGTGCGCCGATCGGGATGTGCAAAAACTCACCTTTGACAGTTACCTCTACAAAACAGTGGTGCCCGCTAGTCCCCTCGTGCAACTGAAAATCACCTTGAAAACGATCGGGAGTTTACTGCGGGGCAACGCCCTAGCGCCCTAGATGCTATTTCCTGCAGCGAAATTCACCACTTTTGGTATTCAAAATAGCCAAATTTGTGTATCCTTGCCGAGTTTTCTATCCTATGATGGAGCCTAGAGAACTCGGATTTTTTGGCGGAGGGATCGTTATGGGCAGACTCACCACGGTGTTAGCTACGATCGCTACCAGTCTCTGGGGCACAGCTGTCATGGCAGCCTATGTTCCCCCTCCTGACCAAGTTCCCCCCCGCACCAGAGGCGGCACTGCCGGCAGAAGAACGACCTGTGAGGTCAATGCTATTACTCCCCTGGCACCGCTGAATTACCTCGGCAAAACTACTCAAAGTCATCCCACCTTTTACTGGAGTAAGACAGGGCAGGGCAATGTCCCCCTAGAGTTCTCCCTGATGGAATATCTCCCCCATACCCAACAACTGGTGGTACTGCATCGTACCCGCCTTAGCAGTCAGGGCAATATCGATCGGTTCCAACTCCCACCGACCTGGCAGGGTTTGGCGGTAGGCAAGATTTATGCTTGGCAGGTAGTTGCTCTCTGTGGCAATCCTTCCGCTAATCCCTATCTCAGAGCCTCTGTGCAGCGGGTAGACATGGTTAGCAAAAATACCACTAACCTGGAGGAGAAGATTAAGCAGCTTGCTCTGCAGGGGATATGGTACGACGCTCTCACTTTAGCCATGACTAGTGGCAACCGCCAACTGGGCTTAACTCTGTTGCAAAATCTCGCCCAAGCGGAAGAAAAACGAGAACCCAGTGATATGGCACAGGAATACCGCCATAGTTTCCTTCTGCAGTCTGTGCATCCCTAGTCCCGCTCCAGTTGCAGGACAACGATCGTCATATCATCCTGGGGTTTGGGGTTGGGGGCCAGGAAATTTTGCACCGCACTGAACACGGAGGAGACAATGGATTGGGCGGTAGCTCCCCCTTGCTGACAGGCTTTTTGCAGGGCAAGACGCAGGTTCTCCTCATCAAAGCGATTGCCGTAGAGGTCGGCGGCATCCGTGATGCCATCGGTGTAAAAACACACTACATCCCCTGGGGCTAGTTGCACTTGGGCTTGTTCGTACTCTGAATTGGGGTCTAAGCCAATGATGGCACCGATCGTGTCTAGGGTTTCAATTGTCCTGGACTGGTATCGCCACCACAGGGCAGGCATATGGGCGGCATTACTATAGGTGAGGGTTTGGGTTGTTGCATCGTATTCCGAATAGAACAGGGTGACAAAGCGGCGAGACCGATCGAGGTCGTCATACATAATTTGGTTGAGGTGTTGCAAAATGCGGGCGGGACTCTGTCCATTCAGAACCTCGGCGCGGAGCATGCCCCTGGTCATAGTCATAATCAAGCCTGCGGGTACCCCCTTCCCCATCACATCCCCAATCACAAACGCCCAACGGTTGCCCCCAGGTACAGCAATAAAGTCGTAGTAATCCCCCCCTACTCGATCGGCGGTATGGCACTGGGCAGCTAGCTGGACACCAGGAATTTGGGGGAAATTATGGGGAAACAGTTGTTGCTGGATTTCTGCCCCGATTTCTAGTTGTTGGTCTTGGCGTTTTTTCTCTTGGATAGCAAGGGCAAGGGCAGTGTTCTCCAGACCGATGGCAGTTTGGTCAGCAATCAACCGCAACAGACGGTAGCGCGTATGGTTCCAGGTGTATTGGGAATTGCGACTATAGACGTACAGACGACCATAGCAGGACTGTCCCAGCAAAATTGGTGTGGCAAATACTTGCGTGTAAAACCCTAGCTCTGTCCCGATCGCTCTGTCCCAATCCATGTCTGTGGTGAGGTAGCCCCCTTGGTAGAGTTGGTGTAAATTCCGCTGTGCCGCTGTGACGGACTTGCCTTGGCGATCGAACCACTGCAGATGATGGTGGGGGTGATAGAGCAGCAGAACACTGCCGTCCGCTTCCGTAACCGTACTGGCAATCAGGGGCACTAATTCTAGTAATTGCTTGAGATTGCCAATACTACGGAGGGCATAGCCCAAAAAGCCCAGGAGTTCTTGAATCTTGTTTTGCTCCCGATCGATGGCGCTTAGCAGTTGGCGCAGTTCCTGGAGAGTGACGGGGCGCAAATTGGCGGTCATGTCTAACTGAGGAGTGCCTCCACAAACTCGTAGCTACAGAAGGGGCGTAAGTCCTCAATCCCCTCTCCTGCACCGATAAAGCGGATGGGTAAGCCCAGGGTATCCACCACCCCCAGAGCAATACCACCCTTAGCCGTACCATCTAGTTTAGTCAAGACTATGCCCGTGATTTTAGCAGACTCTGTAAACACCTCCGCCTGCTTTAAGCCATTCTGTCCCAGAGTAGTATCGAGAACGAGCAGGGATTCCACAATTACCCCATCGGTCTGTTTGTCCACAACGCGGCGAATCTTCTTTAGCTCTTCCATGAGGTTCTTTTTGTTCTGCAACCGACCCGCTGTATCCACTAGTAACAGTTCTGTCTGTCTAGCTCTGGCGGCATTGAGGGCATCAAAGACTACCGCCGCGGGGTCAGTATTTTTAGCAGGATTGGCAATCACTTCTACCTGAGCACGTTCTCCCCAGATTTTTAACTGGTCGACAGCAGCAGCCCTAAAGGTGTCAGCCGCAGCAATGAGAGTGCGATAGCCAGATTTACGGGCAAGATGGGCAAGTTTGCCGATCGTGGTTGTCTTGCCTGCCCCATTCACCCCTGTAACTAACCAAACATTGAGCTGATTAGCCTGGGGGTAGAGGCGGGGGGGATATTTAGTAAAGGGTTGGTCAAGGATGTCCCGCAGAATTTGTTTCAGGTAGGCAATTGCTTGTTCAGGGGGCAAGACTTCCCGCCGCAGTTTGTCCTGGAGAGCAGCGATAATCCGATCGGTAGTCGCCACCCCCACATCCGCCTGCAGCAAAATGTTCTCGATTTCCTCTACACTTTCGGGGCTGAGGGGACCCTGTCCAAATAGAGCTTTGAGTTGATTGACCAGATTCAGGCGTGTCTTAGTTAAGCCTTGGCGTAGGCGTTTGAGCCAAGTAATTTCTTCGAGGGAGACATCATCGGGACGGCGACCCTGGGCAGCTAGGACTTCCGCTGACCACAAAAAACCATCATCAAAGGCAATGACTGGGGGCGGTTCTGCGACCTGGGGGTTATCGACTGGGGGGGGGGGCTCTACAATGGCACTGGCGGCAAGGGCAGCAATTCTAGCTTGGCGTTCTGCCTCCGACTGCAACCAAAAGGGAGTACCCGTTTCAGGGAATTCCTCCCCCTGGGTTGACGTTTCTTCTTGTTCGGCTGTGCTTGTACTCTCTGGTGGGGTTACTGGGGCTGTACTTTGGCTTTGGATATTGGCATAGGCTTGCTTTGCCCACTCTAGTAGGTCTGGGGGGCTAGTGGGAGTTTCTGCTTTCTCGCTGCTGGTATCACTCTGGGGGACTTGCGGGGCGCTGACGGGGCGTTGGAACCAGTTAAACACTTGCCTTGACCACAGAAATTTCGTCTAGTTTAGGGCAAATTCTGGGGGATGATACAAGTATTTATTATTTCTCCAAAGCTGCTGTCAATACTTCTTGCCCTGTGTCGGTCACTAAAACATCATCTTCAATGCGAATGCCAATACCGCGCCAGTGGTCGGGTACGGGTAACTCGATCGTGGGACTGATATAAATGCCAGGCTCAACGGTTATTACCATCCCAGGGGTCAAAGTAGTCCATTCCCCCTCCTGTTTGTAGAAACCGCTGTCGTGGACATCAATGCCCAACCAGTGGCTAGTACGGTGCATAAAAAACGGTTTGTATAGTTCCTGGGCGATAATCTCTTCTTGGCTCCCAGTGAGCAATCCCAAGTCCAGTAATCCCTCCACGATCGTGGTCACCGCCGCCTGATGGACAGCGTTTATAGTATTTCCTGGTTGCACTTGGGCAATAGCTTGCTTCTGGGCAGTTAAAACAATGTCATAGACCGCTTGCTGTTCTGGGGTAAACCTCCCCTCTAGGGGAAATGTGCGCGTGATGTCAGAGTTGTAGTAATTAAAGCAGCAGCCCGCATCAATGAGAACCAAGTCCCCTGCCTGCATTTGGCGGCTGTTGTCAGTGTAGTGGAGGATACAACTGTTAGCACCACTGGCAACGATGGTGGGATAGGCAGAGCCCATTGCCCCCGCTTTGCGGAAATCCGCTTCCAAGAGAGCCTCTAACTCGTACTCGTACATACCAGGTTGGGCAACAGCCCGCCCATGTTGATGTGCCTGCACAGCAATTGCCACTGCTTGACGAATTTGAGCTAGTTCGTAGTCACTTTTACACTGGCGTAGGGGGGTAGTGAGAAATCTACTATCTGCCAGTTGTTTCGGTCCTTTGCCCCGTCTGGAGTAGGTAGACAATAACTGGCGGTAATGGTGCAATACCTTTTGGTTGATATTTTCATTCTGCCCAAAGGTGTAATAAATGGTATCTGCTGTCTCTAAGTATTTGGGTAGGTGGTCATCTAGTTCGCCAATAGGATAAACTGCATCCGCCCCGTACAGGGTTTTGGCATTTTCTACCCCCACCCGATGCCCAGACCAGGTTTCTTTGTCTTTATCCTTGGGACGGACAAACAGCACAAAGCGATGTTCGGGGTGCTGCGGTGCAATCACGGCTACGGTCTCCGGTTCAGGAAAGCCTGTAAAATAGTACAGGTCGCCATCCTGGCGATATTTGTGTTCCACATCCTTGTGGTGGTAGCTGAGGGGAGCGCTTGCCAGAATCATCGCCCCTGACCCCAGTTTTGCCATCAGCTGTGCCCGCCGCTGGGCGCATTCCTGTAACCAGTCCATTTTGCCTAACCAGTCTTTTCCCTCTAGGATAGCCTAGACTATGATGAGAAGGGTCAGAAAACGATCGGGCTATGAGTGGTAAACAAGTAATCACGATCGCCCATAATGTTCTGCGGGAAACAGTTAGGGAACAAGTGCTCTATCTGTTACTGCTCTTTGCTGCTATTGTGGGAGCCGCCTTTGCCCTCTTGCCCCAGTTTACAGGACTGGCGGAACGGGACTTAATCCCCGATGTGGGCATGGCAGCGATCGAGATTGTAGGTTTAGTAGTAGTTGCCTTTGTGGGAGCAAATCTCATTAACCGTGAAATTGACCGGCGTACCATTCTCCCCCTTGTGGCAAAACCGATCGGGCGCTGGGACTTTCTGCTAGGTAAACTCCTGGGGTTGTGGACAGTGCTGGGGGTGTTAATTTTTGCTATGACTACCCTTTTAGTAGTCCTGCTACGGCTAGTGAAGGTTGCCTTGCCCCTGGGGGCGGTATTTACCTCCAGTCTGTTTCTATGGCTGCAGTTTTTCCTGCTGGGGACATTTGCCCTATTCTATGGCAGTTTCACCAGTTCCCTCGTGGCAAGTCTACTGACCTTTGCTACTTACTTGGTGGGACATTTTAGTGCTGACCTGTTGCAACTGGGCAAAATTACCAAAAACCCCGCTACTGTAAAGCTCACGGAAACTCTCTACCTCATCCTACCTGACCTGTCCCGCACCAATCTCAAGAATTTGGCGGTCTATGGTGTCCTACCACCCCCTGGGGAACTCCTTGCCAGTGCTGTCTACACCGTAAGCTACGCCCTAATTGTCCTGGCAATCACGATCGTGATCTTCGGAAAAAAGGAGTTTTAACCCCTATTTTGGCAATTTCCTGATTAGAATAGAAACTGCCCTCCCTTTGTACCTCTAAAGGCTGATCTAGAGCTTTGTGATGAACGAGAACTGCAGAATGAGCAAAACGGTACTAAATGACGAACCAAAACAAATGGAAGATGACTCTTCTGGCACGCGAGAAGCATCCGAAGAAACCCGAAGCGAACTAACTTCTGCTCCCCCCCTATCAAACTCTCTGGATGAGGCAAAATCAGAAAGGAAGAGAGTTGCACAAGACCAAAGAAACTCGGACAGAAGTTCTTCTTCAAATCCCTCAGATCAAGAAACCAAAAACCTAGTTCAAGAGATTCCTTCTTCTACCTCAGCAGACTCTCCGACCAACTTGGGATCACCAAGCGAATCTAAAGTCGGACAAGCTTCCTCTGCGACCGCGGCAGAGTCATTACCAGGGGCAGGTCACCTCCCAGTTGTATCAACCAAAGATCAAAAAGATGCTTCTGCAATCTCCCCCAGTCCTCCGATCGCCCCAGAGTCATCACAAGAGCCAGGGGATGATGCAGTCATAGGAACCGAAGGTGAAACATCCTCTGCAACCTCATCAGAGTCTGAGAGCACCCCAGAGTCATCAGAAGAACCAGGGGAAGATGCAGTCATAGGAACCAAAGGCGAAACATCCTCTGCAACCTTACCAGAGTCTCAGAGCACCCCAGAGTCACCAGAAGAGGCAGGGGATGACCCAGTTCTAGCATCAGAAAGACCAGCAAGGGGTACGAAAGCCTCAATAACTCTAATCCATGACACAGACATAGAAGAGGAGGCTGGAGTCATTTCCTTGGCAGAGGACCCATTAGAGGTAGAGGAGCTGGAAGACGAAGAAGAGGAGGAAGATAAGGAAGGAAAAGGCAAAACACTTCGTAAGCGTCAGAGTCAAAGTCGCAAGAAGCAATATACGGAGGACTCGATTCGCTTGTATTTGCAGGAGATTGGTCGTATTCGCCTACTCCGAGCAGATGAGGAAATTGAATTAGCTCGTAAAATCGCTGATCTGCTAGAACTAGAGCGCATTCGTGACCAGATTGCCGACCAGCAGAACTTATCTAGCCCTGAAGAGGTGTCAGAGGCAGACTGGGCAGCAAAAGTAGGTATGAGTTTGGCGGACTTTCGGCGGCGGTTGTTGCAGGGACGGCGGGCTAAGGACAAGATGGTGCAATCAAACCTGCGCCTAGTGGTTTCTATTGCCAAGAAATACATGAACCGTGGTCTCTCTTTCCAGGATTTGATCCAGGAGGGTTCCCTCGGTCTGATTCGGGCGGCGGAAAAGTTTGACCACGAAAAGGGCTACAAATTCTCTACCTATGCCACCTGGTGGATTCGCCAAGCTATTACCAGAGCGATCGCTGATCAATCCCGTACCATCCGTCTGCCTGTTCACCTCTACGAAACTATCTCCCGCATCAAAAAGACGACCAAACTCCTCTCCCAGGAAATGGGGCGCAAACCCACGGAGGAAGAAATTGCCGATCGGATGGAAATGACTATTGAGAAACTGCGGTTTATTGCCAAGTCTGCTCAGCTGCCCATCTCTCTGGAAACCCCGATCGGTAAAGAAGAGGACTCCCGCCTAGGCGACTTCATCGAGTCAGAGGGGGAAACTCCCGATGAGCAAGTGGCTAAGGCGCTGTTAAAGGAGCAGTTGGAAGAGGTGCTCAGTACATTGAGTCCCCGAGAACGGGATGTGCTCAGGCTGCGTTATGGTTTAGATGACGGACGGATGAAGACTTTGGAAGAAATTGGGCAAATATTCAATGTCACGCGAGAACGCATCCGCCAAATTGAGGCTAAAGCCCTGCGCAAACTCCGTCACCCCAACCGCAACAGTATTCTCAAGGAGTACATTCGCTAACTATGCCAGAACCAGAGCCGATCGGAGAAGTTGAACAGTCCCTGGTTAATCTCCATCGGTTTCTCTTACTAAGCCAGCAACATCCTGCGCCGCCCCCTTCCCAACCCCTGGATGAACAGGAAGGGATCAGGCTATTGCAGAAGATTTTACTAGGTGAGTTCATTGATGATTTGGAGCGTTTGCAGTCCAAAGTAGCAGTCCTGGAAGAGCATGTCCTTGACCCCTCTGTTAATAACGCCATTGCCGAACTGCAAGCTAAAGTTACAGACCAATCCGCCCTAGAGGAGTTGCGCTATCAATTAGCAGGACTAGAGCAGAATCAAAAAAATTTACCCTCAGAAATTCAGGCACTAAAAGAAAGGGTAAGCAGGCTAGAGGAAGAATTACACGAACCAGAGGAACTAATTGAACTACTGTTACCTCTCCTCAATGACTTGATTGAACGGAAAGTTGCCCAAGCAGGGGAAGAGTTTGCCCGTGCTACTGCCCCCGTCCTCGATGAGATGATCCGTTGCAAAATTGCGCAGGATAAACCAAGTGTGGGGAAGGCGATCGCCCCTGTCCTGCCCGAAGCGATTAGTTACCACGTAGAAGAAGCACCAGGGGAGTTTGCCGCCGCTATTGCCCCGGAAATGAACCTTGCTATTAGGGAACAAGTGCGGGCTAATGCCCCTGCCATGATCGATGCTCTCTATCCCATCATGGGCAATACGATCGCTAAATACATAGCGGAAGTGTTGCGCAACATCAACGCCAAGTTAGAGAGGGCAATGTCACCAGAGGGTATCTGGCGCAAAATCAGAGCGAAGTGGCAGGGTATCTCAGAAGCGGAGTTAATTCTGCGAGAATCCTTTGGCTTTCAGGTGCAAGCAGTCTTTCTGATTCAGAAGGCATCGGGGTTAGTGATTGCCGAAGCCAAACCCAAGGATATTCCTCCTCTCGATGCAGAGATGGTAGCAGGGATGCTCACTGCTATTCAGGGTTTTGTACAGGAATGTATTGCGCAGGGGGCAGAACTCGATCGCATTACCTACGGCAACTCTGTAATCTGGCTAGAGGGAGCGGGGTCAGCTTATCTGGCCGCAGTTATTCAGGGACAACCCACACCAGACTACCTTGAGCGGGTCAAGCGCGTGATGCGGGTTTTGATTTTAGACTACGGACAGACACTGACGAAATTTGCTGGCAATCCCATGACGGTACCTGGGGCAGTACGGGATTTGCTGGAGTCCTTGATTCCCACCGTAGAAACTCCCCCCCGATCGTTACGCAGTTTAGGCATTTTGACTGGTCTAATCTTACTGGGGACAGTGTCAGTATGGGGTTATTGGCAATGGCAGTCCCACCAGCGTGCCCAAGAGGTAAGTAAGGTACAAACTGCCCTGAGCACGGAGCCGCGGCTAACCATTTACAACCTCAAAGTCGTCCTGCAACGCGATCGTCTGCATTTGACGGGGAGAGTGCCTAACACCTACCTTAAAGACCTAGCCCAGGAGCTAGCCCAAGCCACCCAGCCCCGCTACAGTGTAGTTAACGAAATCATAGCTGTCGAACTCCCCCCTGACCCCCGCCAAACCCAAGCAGAAATCGATCGGCTAACCAAACTATGGCAAAGTCGTCCTGGGATTCAACTGACAGTTACTGGTAATCCCGACCTACTCCTACTGGCGGGTACTGCCCCCGATCGGGACACCATTACTACAATTGGCAGGGCTTTTGCCCAAGTTCCAGGGGTAACCAAAGTGGTGAATAATTTGCAAGAACCACCACCCAAAATTCCTGTCCAAATTTTCTTTGCCCCCAACGTCAGCACTCTTGAACCAGAAGACAGCCTTAAAATCGAACAAGTGAAAGCAATCCTCGACCGCTATCCCCACTATCGACTCACCATCATTGGACAAACAGATGGGTCAGGTCCCCCTGAGTTTAACCAGAAATTGGCACTAGAACGGGCACGATCGGTAGAGAAAGCACTAATTCAGCAGGGAGTAAGTCCCGATCGGTTACAGGTAGTCAGTGCCCCACCCCCCAACACCGTCAGATGGCACGATCGGAGCGTTGTATTTGAGTTAGTCAACCAATAAAAAAAGCCCCCTAGGGGGCACCGACATCTGTTAATCTCAGATATTAGCCTTCAATGGCAGGGGCAACGAGAGCTACAGGAGATACACCAGTCGCTGCCAAATCCAGCGGGAAGTTGTGCGCATTCCGCTCATG